>DJDA01000115.1 GCA_002430835.1 Brevundimonas sp. UBA5936 | reverse complement strand
CGCATGGCCGAGGCGGCGGGCGCCGACCTCATCGACCTGAATTTCGGCTGTCCGGCTAAGGAGGTCACCGGCGCCGCCTGCGGTTCGGCTCTGATGCGGACGCCGGATCAGGCGGCGCGGATCATGGAGGCGGTCGTCGGCGCCGTCAGCCGCCCGGTCAGCGTCAAGATGCGGCTGGGCTGGGACGAGAATAGCCAAAACGCCGCCCATCTGGCGCGCCGGGCCGAGGCTCTGGGCGTCGCCGCCGTCACGGTGCACGGCCGCACGCGCAAGCAATTCTACACCGGCGTCGCAGACTGGGACGCCGTGGCCGAGGTCAAGCAGGCGGTTCGAATCCCCGTCATCGTCAACGGCGACATCATCACGGCTGAGCAAGCGCGCGAGGCGCTGGACCGCTCGGGCGCCGATGCTCTGATGCTGGGGCGCGGGGTCTATGGTCGGCCTTGGCTGGCGGCGCATCTGGAGCGCGCCCTGATCGACGGGACGCAGCTTCAGGAGCCGGATCGCGAAGAGCGTCTGGCCATCGTCATTGAGCATCTGCGGGCGTCCGCCGCCTTCTATGGCCTGCCTCTGGGGTTGAAAATGTTCCGCAAGCACCTGGGCTGGTACATTGAACAGGCGCCCTGGCCTGCCGATCCGCTGGAGCGTCGCGTCGCCAAGGCCCGCCTGTGTCGCCTGGAGACGCCCGAAGAGGTCGAGGCCGCTCTGACCGACTTGTGGCTAGATGTGACGCATTTCAGCAACTTCGATGTTGAAAACGAGCCACAGGTGTTCGAAGCTGTGGCCTGATGTCGGACACGCCCGTTTCCACGGCTGAGCAACAGACCCCAGAGCGCTCGCTCTGGGGGCGTTTGGCTGATGGTCGCGCGCGGGCTTTGTTCGGAACGGCCTACGCCATCGCCTTTCTGATCACCGCCGCCGCTATCTGGCTGGTGGCGATCGCGCCTGGGGCGACGGCGGGCGGCGATGCGCGCACGGCGGCCAGTCAGGTCGTACTCTTCATCCTTCTGGCCAATCTGATCCTGATCGCGGGTCTGGCGGCGGTGATCGGCGGGCGGGTGCTGCGCCTTACGCGCAATCGGAATGATCCGGGCGCGCGTCTGCATCTGCGCTTCGTCACCCTTTTCTCGCTCGTCTCGGTCGTGCCGGCGGTGCTGATCGCCCTGGTGTTTGGTCTGCTGGTCAACCGGGGTGTGGACCAGTGGTTCAGCACCAATGTCCGTTCAGCGGTCGAGAACGGCGCCGAGATCGGCCGCGCCTATGTCGCCGACGTGGGCGCCGGGCTAGAAGTCGATCTGGAGACGATGGCGACCGAATTGGGCGGGGTGCGCGACCTGTTCGACAACCGAATCCAGTTCTCGCGCGCCCTGTCTCAGATCGGCGACTTCTTCGGCTATCCGGCGCTCTACATTCTGGATGACGAAGGGCGCGTTCTCGCCAGCGGCGAGCAGCCGGGCGCGCCGCCCTATGTCGCGCCGCCGCGCGAAGCCTTCGAAACTGTGGCCGGCGGCGAAGTGGCCCCGACGACGGTGACAGAGAACCCGGACATGGTGCGGGCTCTCTATCCATTGCCGGATTACGGTCACGCCTACCTCTACGTCGTTCGGCCGCTGGCGCCGGGCCTGATCCAGCGCATGCGCAACGGCGAGGAATCCATCACCGCCTATCGCGCCGCCGAGGAAAGCCGTGCGCGCATTCAGGCTGCTTTTGCGCTCAGCTATTTGGAGACGGCGCTGCTGGTGCTGGTAGGCGCGGTGTGGCTGGCCATGTCGGCGGCCAGTTCGATCTCGGCCCCGATCGGGCGGCTGGTGAAGGCGGCGGATCAGGTGGCTGGCGGCGATCTGGATGCGCGCGTCGACAACACCGGGGCGCCGTCCGAAATCATCGTCCTGTCCGAGGCCTTCAATCGGATGACCGAGGACATCAAGACCCAGCAGGCCGCCTTGAAGACCGCGTCGGACGAGGCGCAGGGGCGCAGCCTGTTCATCGAAACCGTTCTGTCGGGCGTCAGCGCGGGGGTGATCGGTCTGGACCGGATGCGCCGCATCTCGGCCATCAACGACAGCGCCAGTCAGTTGCTGGGTCTCGACCCGGAACAGGTGCAGGGCCTGCGTCTGGCCGAGGTTGCGCCGGAACTGGGCGAACTGTCCGAGCGTGGCGAAGCCCATATCGAAGAAGACATCGACGTCAGCCGTGACGGCGAGGCCATGCGCCTGAGAGTCCGCATCGAGGGCGGGCAGGGCGGCGAGATGGTTCTGACCTTCGACGACATCACCCGTCTGGTCACGGCTCAGCGCAACGCGGCCTGGCGCGACGTGGCGCGTCGCATCGCCCATGAGATCAAGAACCCTCTGACGCCGATCCAACTTTCGGCGGAACGTCTGCGCCGCCGCTATCGCGAGCGCGTGGGCGATGACGTCGAGGTGTTCGATCGCTGCACTGAGACCATCATTCGTCAGGTGGGCGACATCGGTCGAATGGTGGACGAGTTCTCGTCCTTCGCACGTATGCCCGCGCCGCGGTTCTCGATGGAGAACCCGGCTGAAATGCTGCGAGAGTCGGTGTTCGCCCAGCGTGTCGCCATGCCCGACATTGGCGTGGATCTGGTCGAGCCGTTGCCAAGCGTCATCCTCCAATGCGACGGCCGTATGGTGGGGCAGGCTCTGGCCAATATCCTGAAGAATGCCGGTGAGGCCGTCGGCGCCAAGCGCGCGCGCGACCCCGTTGCTGAAGGGACGCTAGGCATCATCGCCAAGCTCGACATTGAAGATGGACGCGCCGTCTTCACGATTGAGGACGACGGCGTCGGCCTGCCGGCCAAGGACCGCGACCGGTTGACTGAGCCCTATGTCACGACGCGCGAGAAGGGCACAGGCCTGGGCTTGGCCATCGTCAAGCGCATCTGCGAGGACCACGGCGGCGAGTTGCGGCTGGCTGACGCGGAAACACTGTCGGGCGCGCGCGTAAGCCTGATCTTCCCACTGACCCAGAACCATAAGTCCGCTCATCGCGCCTCCAGCGCGGCGAGCGTGGCGAGTTAAGCGAGGCGTCATGCGTAATACTGGTGCTGATATTCTGGTCGTTGACGACGAAGCGGACATCCGCGAGCTGGTCTCGGGCCTGCTTGAGGACGAGGGCCATTCGGTCCGCACGGCGGCCAATTCGGACGAGGCCCTGGCCGCCATCCGGGCGCGCAAGCCGTCCCTGGCGGTGCTCGACATCTGGATGCAGGGCGGCGGCCTGGACGGGCTGGAACTGCTCGATGTCGTGCGCGAGCTGGATCAAGACCTGCCGGTCGTCATGATCTCGGGCCACGGCAACATCGAAACTGCCGTCAGCGCCCTGAAGCGCGGCGCCTATGACTTCATCGAAAAGCCGTTCAAGTCCGATCGGCTGGTCGTGGTGGTGGAGCGCGCCCTGGAAGCGGCGGCGCTGAAGCGTGAAAACCGGCGCCTGCGCGCCCAGACGCTGACGCCCAGCGGATTGATCGGCAAGTCCGTCGCCGCCCAGACCCTGCGCAGCACCATTTCCAAGGTCGCGCCGGCCAACAGCCGCATCCTGATCTCGGGACCGCCGGGTTCTGGCAAGGAACTGGCGGCGCGCCAGATTCATGAAGCGAGCCCGCGCGCCAAAGCCGAGTTCGTCGCCATTTCTGCCGCGGGGATGGCGCCTGAACGTCTGGATGTCGAACTGTTCGGCGAAGAAGGCGTCGATGGTCGCCCGCGCAAGATCGGCGTTTTCGAGCAAGCCCATAACGGCACCCTGTTTCTGGATGACGTGGCCGACATGCCGCGCGAAAGCCAGAGCCGCATCCTGCGCGTCCTGGTCGAGCAACGCTTCCGTCGGGTCGGCGGCGAGCAGGACGTTCAGGTCGATGTGCGCGTCATCAGCTCGACCTCGCGCGACCTTCGGATCGAGATCGGCGAAGGCCGATTCCGCGAAGACCTCTTCCACCGGCTGAATGTGGTGCCGATCCGGGTGCCGCCGCTGTCGGAACGTCGCGAGGATATCGCCGAGCTGGTGGAGTATTTCGTGGAAAGCCTTTCGGCCTCTCAAGGGCTGCCGCATCGACGGATCGCCGACGACGCCTTGGCCGTGCTTCAGGTTCATCCCTGGCCGGGCAATGTGCGTCAGTTGCGCAACAACATCGAACGCCTGCTGATTTTGGCGACTGGCGCTGCGGACGAGCCGATCACGGCGGACATGCTGCCGCAGGAGGTGGCGTCGTCCGCCAGCCCGACTTCCCTCGGCGCCGACCGCATCATCGCCCTGCCGTTGCGTGAGGCGCGTGAGGTGTTCGAGCGGGAATATCTGTCGGCCCAGATCATGCGGTTCGGCGGAAACATCTCGCGCACAGCGGCCTTCATCGGCATGGAAAGATCTGCGTTGCATCGCAAGCTTAAGTCGCTGGGCGTGTCGCCCGCACGCGGCGGAGACGAAGAAGGAGAGGGCGCCTGATGTCCAGGGTCGCCTATGTAAACGGCATCTATCAGCAGCACGGTCAGGCCGTGGTTCATATCGAGGATCGCGGGTTTCAGTTCGCCGACGGCGTCTATGAGGTCTGGTCGGTCTTCGACGGCAAACTGGCTGACTATCAGGGCCACCTGAGCCGATTGGCCCGTAGTCTGACGGAACTGCGGATCGACATTCCCATGTCGGCCGATGCCCTGGGTATTGTGCTGCGTGAGACGATCCGCCGGAACCGGGTGCGGAACGGCATCGTCTATATCCAGATCACGCGCGGCACGGCGCCGCGAGACCACGCCTTCCCCCAGGATGTAGCGCCCAGCGTCATCATCACCGCCAAGTCGATCGACCTGCGGAAGGGCGAGGCCCTGGCCGCCAAGGGCGCGGCGGGCGTCACCCACCCCGACATGCGCTGGGGCCGTTGCGACATCAAAACTGTGGGCTTGCTTCCTAACGCCCTGGCCAAGCAGGCGGCGCGCGAGCGCGGCGCCTATGAGGCCATTCTGTTCGATGAAATGGGCATGGTGACCGAGGGCTCATCGACCAACGCCTGGATCATCGACGAGAACGGCAAGCTGCGGACCCGCGACACCCAGGCCAACATTCTGCGCGGCATCACCCGCGCCGCCATCATGAAACTGGTCGAGGCCGAGGGGATCGAACTGGACGAACGCGCCTTCAGCGTCGAGGAAGCCAAGCGCGCCCGCGAAGTCTTCGTCACGGCGGCCAGTTCCTTCGTCATGCCGATCGTTTCGCTGGACGGAACCCGCATCGGCGACGGCAAGCCCGGCCCGGTGGCGACCCGTCTGCGCGAGATCTATCTGGAGCAGGCGCGGCGCGACGCCGTCTAGTGTTTGACCATGTTTAAGAGCTTGTTCTCGCGTAGAGCTAGGATCGAGGCCGTTGCCGAGATCGGGGCTGCTGAGGTCGATGCGGATGTTCGTCCGCGCGATACCGATGCGGATTGGGAGGAGATCGGACGGACCAACCCCTATTTCGGCGTGCTGGCTGACCCGCGTTTCAAGACCGAAAACCTCACCGAAGAGGCGCGGACTGAGTTCTTCCAAACAGGAGAAGGCGACGTCCGAAGCCTGATGGAGCGTTTTCGTCAGCGCTATCCTGACTTTGCGCCGACGTCCGCGCTTGATTTTGGCTGTGGCGTCGGTCGAGTGACGCGGGCGCTCGCCGCCGCCACGGGCGACGCTTTTGGCGTCGACATCTCTGAATCCATGTTGGCCGAGGCCCGGCGCACTCCGATCGTCGGGGCGGCGTTCGGCCAAGACATACCGGACCGCCTGTTCGACTGGGTTCTGTCGGTCATCGTTTTCCAGCATATCCCTCCTGAGCGCGGCTACGCCTTGTTGAGGGAACTGATGAAGCGCCTGGCTCCTGGCGGTTTCGTCACTCTGCAGTTCGCCTTGTACCGAGATCCGGCCCTGGCCGCCGCGCCTGGCGGGCGGGTGCTGATGGTCGAGGGGCTGCCGGTCATCACCAACGACGCCGCCTTGAACGCCCTGCCCAAGGGCGAGATGGTGATGTTCGACTATGATCTGACGGTGATCGCGGCCATTCTGTTCTCGGCGGGAGTGGTGGATTTCGAGCTGACCCACACGGACCATGGCGGTTTCCACGGCGCTACCCTCTATGGACGTAGAGCGCCAGGGTGAGCCCGGAACTCAAACGATTTCGGCAAAACCGTCTTCTGCTGTTGCGGCCGCGCTAGAGCCGCGTTTAAGGTCTTTCAGGTCGTACCGGCCTGCGTCGCCCTGCGGCGCGAATAACTAAGAACAGGATTAACCTGCCATGTCGCAAGACAAACGACAGAACCTCCAGGACACCTTCCTGAACAGCGTCCGCAAGACGAAGACCCCGCTGACCATCTTCCTGGTGAACGGCGTCAAGCTTCAGGGCATCGTCACCTGGTTCGACAACTTCTGTGTGCTGCTGCGTCGCGATGGCCAATCGCAGCTGGTCTATAAGCACGCCATCTCGACCATCATGCCGTCCGCGCCCGTGCAACTGTACGAGCCCGACGCCGAAGAAGACTGATTGACCTCCAAACTCATTGACCACGCCGTCCCGCTGATCCGGGCCGTCGTCATCCACCCCGACCGCCGCGGCGACAATGCGCGCCATGCGACCGAACGCCTGGAAGAAGCCGTGGGCCTGGCCCAGGCGCTGGACCTCGACGTGCGGGCGCAGGAAATCGTGCGCCTGCGCTCGGTCACGCCCGCTACCCTGATCGGTCGGGGCAAGCTGGAAGAGATTTCAGCGCTGATCCTGGCGGCCGACGCCGAGGCGGTCGTCGTCGACGATCAGCTGACTCCGGTGCAGCAGCGTAACCTGGAACGCTTCTGGGACATCAAGGTCATCGACCGTACCGGTCTGATCCTGGAGATCTTCGGCCGTCGCGCCCGCACTCGCGAGGGGCGCCTGCAGGTTGAACTGGCGCGGCTGGAATACGAACGCTCGCGCCTGGTCCGCACTTGGACCCACCTGGAGCGCCAGCGCGGCGGCACGGGCGGCACGGGCGGCCCCGGCGAAACCCAGATCGAGCTGGACCGGCGGATGATCGCCGACCGCATCGTTCGCCTGAAGGCCGAACTGGAAGAGGTGCGTCGTACGCGCGGCCTGCACCGCAAGGCGCGCAAACAGGTTCCGTTCCCGTCGGTCGCCCTGGTCGGCTACACCAATGCGGGCAAGTCGACGCTGTTCAACCGGCTGACCGGGTCCGAGGTGCTGGCCAAGGATCTGCTGTTCGCGACCCTGGACACGACCCAGCGCACCATCCGCCTGCCTCAGGGACGGCCCGCCATCATCGCCGACACCGTCGGCTTCGTCTCGGACCTGCCGCACGAACTGGTCGAGAGCTTCCGCGCCACGCTGGAAGAGGTCGGCGAGGCCGATCTGATCCTGCACGTGCGCGACATCGCCTCGCCTGACAGCGCCGCCCAGGCCAAGGACGTCGAGGCGGTGCTGGAGCAGATCCCCACGCCCGAAGGCAAGTCGCGCCGCATCCTCGAAGTCTGGAACAAGATCGACCTGCTGGAGCCGGAAACGCGCGAAGCCGTGGTCGGCCAGGCCGAGCGCCTGGCGCGCGAGGGACAGGCCGTGGCCGTCTCCGCTTGGACCGGCGAGGGGATCGAGACCCTGCGCGAGATCATCGCGGGCCTGATCGACGATGATCCAGAGACTCACCTGACAGTCGAGCCGCACCGCGGCGACCTGTTGGCCTGGCTCTACGCCAACGGCCGGGTGACGGCGCGCGAGACGGACGATGAGGGCCGGGTTCACCTGACGGTCCGCCTGCATCCCGCTGCGCTGGGGCGGCTTGAACGGCTGTATCCGGACGTGATCGACTGATCCTGTCATGCATCTGATCGAGACCATCCTCTTCCTGCTGCTGGCCGTTGTGCTGTCGGGATGGGTGGCTCGCATCACGCGCATCGCCCTGCCGCTGGTGCAGATCGCGCTAGGGGCGGGGGTGGTGCTGATCACGGGGCAGTCCGTCGATCTGAGGCCGGATGTCTTCTTCCTGTTGTTCCTGCCGCCGCTGTTGTTCGTGGACGGTTGGCGCATCCCCAAGGAAGCCCTGTTTCGGGACAAGGTGGTGATCCTTGAGCTGGCGTTGGGGCTGGTGGTCTTCACCGTCGTCGGCCTGGGCTTCCTGATCCACTGGATGATCCCAGGCATGCCGCTGGCCGTAGCTTTCGCCTTGGCGGCGATCCTGTCGCCGACGGACCCGATTGCGGTCCAGGCCATCGCCGGGCGGGCGCCGATCCCCAAGCGACTGATGCACATCTTAGAGGGCGAGTCGCTGTTGAACGACGCGACGGGGCTGACCTGCATGCGGATCGCGGTGATCGCGGCGACCACAGGCGCCTTTTCTCTATCCAGCGCCTTCGGAACCTTTGCCTGGCTGGCGTTGGCGGGCGTGGCGGTCGGCGTCGCCGTCACCCTGGCCATCGGCCTGGTGAAGGCCTTCATCAGCCGCCGCTGGGGCGAGGACGTCGGCGGCCAGATCCTGATCAGCCTGCTGATGCCGTTCGCGGCCTATCTGGCGGCCGAAGCGATCCACGCCTCGGGCATTCTGGCGGCGGTGGCGGCCGGCGTGACCATGAGCTTCACCGAGCGCCAGGGTTCAGCGCTAGCCGCCACGCGTATCCGCCGCGCCGTGGTCTGGGATACGGTGCAGTTCGTCGCCAACGGCCTGATCTTCGTCATTCTGGGGGAGCAGATGCCGTCCATCATGGCCCGCGCGGCCGAGGTGATCCGCTCCACCCAGCACAGCGAGGTCTGGTGGCTGGCCGTCTATGTCTTCGCCATCGTGGCGGCATTGGCGGTTCTGCGCTTTGTCTGGGTGTGGACGTCGCTGAAGCTGACTCTGTTCCGTCGCAAGGGCCGTAGCGCGCCGCCCAAGGTGGGTCTGCGGCTGGTGGCCGTCATGTCGCTGGCCGGAGTGCGCGGGGCGATCACCCTGGCGGGCATACTGACGCTGCCGTTCTATCTGAGCGACGGTTCGGCCATGCCGGCGCGAAATCTGGCGATCTTCCTGGCGGCGGGGGTGATCATCGTCTCTCTGGTGCTGGCGACGGTCGCCCTGCCGCGTCTGCTGAAGGGCGTGCAGCTTCCGCCCGAGGACGATCATCAGGCCGAGGAGAACCGATCTCGTGTCGCCGCCGCCTGGGCCGCCATTCGCGCCATCGAAGACGCTCAGCACGCCATGGCCGAAGGCAAGCTGGACCCGGACTTCTACGCCGAGACGGCGACGCGGGTGATGGAGGTCTATCGCCACCGCATCGACATGCGCGCCAGCATGGAGGCCGACGCCGTGGTTCAGGCCCGCCGCGCTGACGAGATCGAGCGCCGCCTGCGCCTGACAGGCCTAGCGGCGGAGCGTGAGGAACTGGTGCGTCTGGGTCGGCAGCGGCTGATCGACGAGGAAACGGCGCGCAAGCTGATCCGCGAAATCGACCTGCAGGAATTGCGCTACGCCTAGGCCGCTGAGGCGATCCAGGCGGCCAGGTCGGCGTAACTTCCGAACACCTGATGCGCCCCGGCCTGTTTCAGGCGCTGAGGGTGATCGCCGCGGATATGACCGCCCGCGCACAGGCCGACGACCGTCATGCCCGCCGCAGCGCCCGCCAGGACGCCGGTGGGGCTGTCTTCGATCACCAGGGTGCGTTGCGGCGCCGCCTTCATGGCGTCGGCGGCGTACAGGAACAGGTCCGGATGCGGCTTGCCCCGGCTGACGTGGACCGCGGCGCTGAAGATTGGTCCGGCGAAGACGTCATGTGCGCCGAAATGGCGCAGACCCAGTTCGATCCAGTCGGGCGGGCTGGACGAGGCGATGCAGCGCCGTTCGTTGCGTCCGGTCAGGAAGACGTCGAACCCCGTCACCGCCGTCAGGTCGCGCCGGGCGCGATTATGACAGCGACGGGTCCACTCGGCCTGGATGCCAGGCGGGCAGGGCGCGCCCAGTCGTTCGGAAATGATCGGCTCGCAGTCCAACCAGCGCTTGCCCAGATAGGTCGCCAGGGCGTCGTCCAGCGTGGTCGGCAGGCCGATCTCGCTGAGCAGTTCGGCCATCACCGCATTGTTCAACAGCTCGCTGTCGGCGATGACCCCGTCATAGTCGAAGATGATGAGGTCGAACGGCCCCCGGTTCACGCTCGCTCGGCCGCCTTGGCGGCGTCCCACAGGGCGTCCATCTCGGGCAGATCGGACTGTTCCGGCGTGCGGCCGTCCTTCTTCAACTCGGCCTCGATGAATTCGAAGCGGCGCACGAATTTGGCGTTGGCGGCGCGCAGGGCGTCTTCCGGTTCGACCTCCAGCTTGCGGGCCAGGTTGGCGACGACGAACAGCAGGTCTCCCAGCTCCTCGCGCGCCTTGTCCTTGTCGCCGGCGGCGATTTCGACGCGCAGTTCCTCGACCTCTTCGGCCAGCTTGTCGAAGACCTCATTGGTCGAGGGCCAGTCGAAGCCGACGCGGCCCGCGCGCTTGGTCAGCTTGGCGGCGCGGGTCAGGGCGGGGAGGCCGACCGGGACATCGTCCAGCACGCCATGCTGTTCCTTGGCCTTGCGCTCGGCGGCCTTGATGTCCTCCCAGCGGTCCTTCTGGGCCGGGCCGGTGGCCTTGGCGGCCTCGTCGCCGAAGACGTGCGGGTGGCGGCGAACCAGCTTGTCGGCCATGGCCTCGGCCACGTCTTCCAGGCGGAAATGACCAGCTTCCTCAGCCATGCGCGAGTGGAAGACGACCTGGAACAGCAGGTCGCCCAGCTCGACCCTCAGCTCGTCCATGTCGCCGCGCTCGATGGCGTCGGCGACCTCATAGGCTTCCTCGATCGTATAGGGAGCGATGGTCTGGAAGGTCTGCTCCACGTCCCAGGGACAGCCGCCGTTCGGATCGCGCAGGCGAACCATGATGTCCTTCAGGCGGTCGACGGGATGACTCATTCAGGCGTGTCCGGCGTCTCTTTGCGCCAGGGCGGCGCGGATTTCGTCATGCCGCTGCGGCGTCAGGGGATAGCCCTTCAGCACCCAGGCGGTGGCCGCCAATAGCAGGCCCGGCACGGCGATGAACAGAATCTGCAGGATCAGCAGCGAGAACTCGCTGTTCCCCTCCGACCCTGGCAGGGCCTTGAACCCGACCAAAGGCAGGATGGCGTAGGGGATCAGGGCGAAGACGTGACCCATCTTGGTCGTGGCCGACAGGATGGAGAACATCAGGCCGGTGCGGTCCACGCCCGTCTCCAGCCGCACCTCGTCGCCCGCGTCCGCCATCATGGCGCGCAGCAGGAACAGGCCCGCTGCATAGGGCAGGCCGGCGATGAACATGGCGACCGCTGTCAGGACGAAGTTGCCGCCGGGAACCAGGGTCGCGCCGACATAGAAGACGGCGAAGATCAGGCTGGCCACGGCCAGGGCGCGGTCCTTGCCGATCTTGGTCGCCAGCCAGGCCCAGATCGGCGCTCCGACCAGGCCGGCCATGAAGTAGATCAGCATGAAGAGCGACGCCTGGGTGTGGTCGTAGCCCTTGATCTGGCCGAAGAAGAAGAACAGCAGCGACCCCGTGATGCCCGGCGCGATGCCCAGCAACAGGTCGGCGATCAGCAGCTTGCGCACCGTCTTCATCTTGAACAGGGCCAGATAGGCGCTGGGGCCTCCGTGCGGCGCGGCGCCGGCGTTGACGGGCTCAGGCACGGCGATCATGGCCAGACCGATGGTCAGCGGCAGGGCGATGATGATGGCCCAGCCCATGATCCGCACGCCGTCGGCGTAGTCGCCAATGCCCGTTTTCACCACGATGGTCGGCAGGATCAGGATCAGGATCACGCCGATGATGTTGAACACCTGCCACCAGCCGTAGACCCGGCTGCGCTGGTCATACTGTGGCGCCAGGACGGCCGCCCAGCCCAGTTGGCCCAGCGTCCCCATGGAGAAGCCGAGGTAGAGGACCAGCAGCCAGGCGAACAGATAGACCGGCCCGGCGCCCGGCTGGACCGTTACGAACATCATCAGCGCCGCCAGCATCAGGATCGGCGTCGCCACGGCCATCCACGGGCGATAGCGGCCCAGGCGCGTGCGCGTCTTGTCCATGCCCCAGCCGATGAAGGGGTCGAACAGGATGTCGATCAGCCGCACGGCCATGAAGACGGCGGCGACCATGCCCATATCGATGCCGACATGGGTGGCGTAGAACTCCGGCAAGGTGACGGGCAGCGCCACGCCGAAGGCCGCCAACGGCAGGCATGGGCCTGAGAAGGCGGCCAGGATGGCGTTGGACCGGCGCGGCGCGTCGGGCGCGGCGATGGCGGATGAAGGCGCGGCGGTTGCGGTCATGCGGTCACGGCCCGATCGCGGCGCGAGTCGGCCGCAACCGTCACCATGCAGGTTTTCGACGCAGGCGCGAAGACCGTGCGGGGGCTTGCGGCGACTCTCATCCTGAGGCCTGCTGCGACCATGTGGAAAGCGTCCGCCTCTCTCTTCGCCGCCCTGACCGCCGTCGCCTTCGTGGGACAGGCGCGCGCTGAGGCGCCAGAGCCGGTTCCGACGGCCCAGATCTGCGACCGCGCGCCCGGCGCATGGGACGACACGGCCGAGGCGAACGCCATATCGCTCTATGCCTTGGAGTGGATGCCGTTCGGGCCGTCGGAACTGGGTTGGGAAGCCTATGTGCCGCTGCTGCAGCAAGAGGTCGGTTCGCCCTGCGATCCGACGTCGGCGGGTTTCGCCGAGGCCCTTGCGGCGTTTCAGGGGCGGTATGGGTTGACGGCCAGCGGGCGGTTCGATCAGGCGACCTTCCAGGTGCTGCGCGGCCTGTGGCAGGAGCGACGGCCGTTCGTCATGGCGCGGGTGAGGGGGGAGTGTCCCGATCCGCCGCCCGTCGGCGACCTGGCTTATCTGACGACGGGCGAGGAACACGCCGAGCGCCTGACGCGCCTGTTGCGTCGCGACGTGCTGGACGCCTATCGCGCCATGGCGGCGGCCGCTCGCGCTGAGGTTCCTGAGATCGCCGCCGAGCCGGAACTGCTGCGGGTCTTTTCCTCTTTCCGCGATCCCGAGGCTGACGCGGCGCGATGCGCGCGCGACGGCAACTGTGACGGCCTGCGTCGCGCCGTCTGTTCACCGCACCGGACGGGTACGGCGGTCGATCTGTATGTCGGCCACCTGCAGGGCATGGGGGTCGATTCCACCGACGTTCACAGCCGTCGCCATATGAGCCAGACCCCGACCTATCGTTGGCTGGTCAAGAACGCCGGGCGGTTCGGCTTCGTGCCCTACGTCTATGAGCCCTGGCACTGGGAGTGGGTCGGTCGATGATCCGGCCCCTGGCGCACGGCGAAGCGGCGCTGGCGCGCGAGGTGTTCGGGCGCGACCTGAGGCTGGACGACATTCGCTTTCTGGGTTCGCCCTGGCCGTTCGACCGGGCCTTCGTGCCGGGGCGCTGGTTCGGGCGCGACTGGATCGTCTGGCCCAAGGCGACGTTGGCGCCGGATTTGTCGCAGGCATCGCTGCGGACCCAGGCGGTCTTCATTCATGAGCTGGTTCATGTCTGGCAGGCCCAGAACGGCGTCAACCTGCTGACCGGAAAGCTGAAGGCCGGCGACGGGCCGGGCGCCTACGCTTATCCGGTGGATGACCGCTGCGAGTGGATCGGCCTGAACATCGAACAGCAGGCCATGGTGGTCGAGCACCGTTTCCTGCAGTCGAGGGGCGCGCGGGTTCCAGCTGATCCCGCCTTCTACGCGCGGGTTTGCCCCATCGGGTTGTCGGATTTTTGAGAGGAGGGGCTTGCGGCGCCGCAGCATGACGCTAAATCAGGCACTGATGCAGTTGCTGTATGCATCGTTTCAGATTCAACCGGAGCCGTGATGCCCAAGATTCTCGTCCTTTACCACTCGACCTATGGCCACATCGAACGCATGGCCGAGGCCGTCGCCGAGGGTGCGCGCCAGGTCGAAGGGGCCGTGGTGGACATCAAGCGCGTGCCGGAAACCGTGCCGGAAGAGCTGGCCCGCAACTCGGGCTACAAGATGGACCAGGCTGCGCCGGTCGCCGCCGTGGCCGATCTGGCGAACTATGACGCCATCATCATCGGCGCGGGCACCCGCTTCGGCACGGCTGCCTCGCAGATGCGCGCCTTCCTGGATCAGACCGGCGGCCTGTGGGCGCAAGGGACGCTGCTGGGTAAGGTCGGCGGCGCCTTCACCGGCTCGGCCACCCAGCACGGCGGTCAGGAGACGACCTTCGCCGGTCTGCACAACTACTTCCTGCACCACGGCATGGTGGTAGCGGGCCTGCCCTACGCCTTCGCCGGCCAGATGCGTCTGGACGAGATCACCGGCGGCTCGCCCTACGGCGCCACCACCATCTCGGCCCCGGACGGCTCGCGGATGCCCAGCGAAACCGAACTGGACGGCGCGCGCTTCCAAGGCAAGCATATCGCTGAGATCGCCAAGAAACTTCACGGTTAAGATCATGCGCCAGCCCGCACTCTTCTTTGGTCACGGCTCCCCCATGAACGCCCTGGGCGGTCCCTTCGCGGACGCCTGGCGCGCGCTGGGAGAGGAGATCGGCAAGCCGAAAGGCGTTGTCATGGTCTCTGCTCACTGGGAGACGCGCGGGCTGGGCGTGACGGCGCAGAAACAGCCCGAAACCATCCATGATTTCGGAGGCTTCCCGCCTGAACTTCACGCCATGCAGTATCCCGCGCCCGGCTCGCCTTCGCTGGCGAACCGGGTGGCGGAGCTGACCGGCGCCGTCCAGACGACGCAGTGGGGTCTGGATCACGGAACCTGGTCCGTGCTGGCCCATGTCTGGCCGGACGCCGACGTGCCTGTGGTGCAGTTGTCGCTGGATCGCACCATCGACGCCCGCGCCCACTATGAACTGGCCAAGCGCCTGCGCCCTCTGCGTGAGGAGGGCGTCATCGTCGCCGGTTCAGGTGACTTCGTGCACAATCTGCGGACGTGGAAACGGGCGGGCGGCGAGCCGTACGACTGGGCCGTCGACTTCAACGAGGCGGTCAAGCGCGCCTTTACGGCGGGCGACCATGACGCCCTGATCGACTGGATCCATCTGGCTGAGCAGGCCCAGCTCAGCGTGCCGACGGATGAGCATTATCTGCCGCTGCTCTATGTCGCCGCCCAACAGACGCCGGGCGAGCCCTTGAGCTTCTTCAACGACGTGATCGAGGGCGGTTCGATCTCGATGACGGGCGTCCGAATCGGCTGACCGGACGCCGCGTCACGTCTCTTAGCGACGGCCGCCGCGCAGGGCGTTGTCCAGCGACCACGGCCCCGGCCCGGCGAAGACCAGATAAAGGAAGACGAAGCAGTAGAGGGCCGCCAGCTCCCCGCCGTTGTTGATGGGGTAGGGGCTCTGCGGCGCGTGGACCATCCAATAGGCCACGGCGGTGAAGCCCGACAGGATGAAGGCGGTCGGGCGGCTGAACAGGCCCAGCACTAGCAGGACGCCCCCGACCAGCTCAATCGGGCCGGACCAGCCCGCCAGCGTCGACAGATCGACCACGCCGCCGCGCCCGCCCGGCGGGAAGCCCAGGATCTTCTGCGCGCCATGCTGAAGCAGCAGCAGGCCGGAGACAATTCTCAGGATGCTGAGAAAATGCGGTTCCCAATTGGCCAGGGATGTCGAACGTCGGGCCATGAAGTCTCCTCGGCCGTGGCGCCTCGCGAACGGGGCTGGACGGCCGAGGTTATGACACTTGCGCTGAACGGCAAGCGCCTTGTCAGGTGCGCTTCAGTTCATCCTCAACCATCTTCTGGATGGTCACATAGTCGGTCTTGCCGGTGCCCAGGACCGGGATGGTTTCGACCTTGATGATCTTCTTCGGCACGGCCAGTTCGGGCGCGCCGTTGTCGCGGGCCCATTCTGTAAGGCGAGCGCTTTCGGCGCCTGCGACGTCTGTGACCAGGACCAGGCGCTCGCCCTTCTTGCTGTCGGGCACGGCGACGACGGCATGGTGGCCGGTCGGCCAGACGCCGCCGGCCATGCCCTCGACTGCGGTCAGGGACACCATCTCGCCGCCGATCTTGGCGAAGCGCTTCGCCCGACCCAGGATGGTGATGTAGCCCTCGGCGTCGATATCGACGATGTCGCCGGTGTCGTGCCAGCCGCCGGCCAGCGGCTCCAGATTGTCGGGGTCGTTCGGCGAGATATAGCCTTCCATCACGTTCGGCCCGCGCAGGTAAAGGCGACCGCCGACCTCGATGCCTTCGACCGGTTCGATCCGGTATTCCATGCCCGGCAGGATCTGGCCCACCGTGCCCGGCCGGTTGCGGTCGGGATGGTTCACCGCCACCACGGGCGCCGCCTCGGTGGCGCCATAGCCCTCCAGCAGTTCGACGCCGCCGAACTTGGTGTTGAACATCTGGCGCGTTTCGTCGCGGACCTTCTCCGCGCCCGCCACGGCGAACTGCAGGGTGGCGAAGTCGCCCGGCTCGGCTACGCGGGCGTACTGGTTCAGGAAGGTGTCGGTCGCGAACAGGATCGAGGCTTTCACCTGGGGTAGCAGGTCGGTGATCTGCTTGGCGTGCAGCGGCGAGGGATATTCGAACGCCTTCAGCCCCTGCAACAGCGGCAGCAGCACCCCGCCGGTCAGGCCGAAGCAGTGGAAGGTCGGCAGCGGATTGAACATGACCCAATCGGGATTCAGGTCGATGTGCGCCGCTACCTGGCGCGCATTGGCGACCAGGTTCTTCTGACTCAGCACCACCCCCTTGGGCGCGCCGAAGCTGCCCGAGGTGAACAGAACCACGCCCGCCGAATCCGGATCGGTCTTCACGCGGAATCGTTTGGGCGCCATGCCGGCGCTGAGGCCGAACATCTTGTCGGCGAAGCCGATGCTCTTGCGGATGTCGTCCAGCCAGACGATCTCGGAGACCTCGCCCAGGGCTTCCATGAGGTCGTCCAGCTTGGCCTGGGTGACGAAGCGCTTGGCCGACAGGATCTTCTTCACGCCCGCGGTTTTCAGCGCCGCCTTCAGATTGGCCTCGCCTGAGGTGAAGTTCAGCATGACCGGCACCCGGCCGAAGGCGTGCAGGGCGAAAAAGGTCACGACCACGCCCGCGCTGGACGGCAGCAGCACGCCGACGCGCTCGCCCGGTTGGGTCAGTTTGGCGATCTTGCGGCCCAGCACGAAGGCGGCGCGGATCAGGCCCGTGTAGGTCAGGGGGTGGCGATCCTGGTCTTCCAGAATCTCCTTGTCGCCGTAGCGGGCACGCGCATCGATCAGCGCGTCGAACAGGGTTTCTTCATAGACCTTTGGGTCCAGGGCCGCTCGCAGCAAGCACGTCCTCCTTCAGAGAGCTCTGAAAGCGGCTCCCTTGGTTAAGAGGCCGGAACCTAGTGACGCAAGGGCGCCTTGAAAAGATGCGTAACGTCGCGTGAGGCTGTTCCGATGCCGGACTGAAACCGTCTGTGCCTTGCCTTTGCCCCACGGAAGGCCGACATAGCCTCAAGAATTGGGCCGCCTTCATAAACTGGAGCCAGACCGCCGGCGATGGTCACGCTGATCGACACCCTGCAGAAGAAGCCGTCTGAGCTTCGTCACCCTGAAAAGCAGAACCGTCCGGAATCGGCGGTGCTGAAGAAGCCTGACTGGCTGCGCGTGAAGGCGCCCGGCTCGGGCCAGTATAACGCGACCAAGGACATCGTTCGCTCCAAGGGGCTGGTGACGGTCTGCGAAGAGGCCGCCTGCCCGAATATTGGCGAGTGCTGGAGCCAGAAGCACGCGACCCTGATGATCATGGGCGACACCTGCACGCGGGCCTGCGCCTTCTGCAACGTGAAGACCGGCCTGCCGCAACCGCTGGACCCGGAAGAGCCGGGCAAGGTCGGTCTGGCCGTAGCCCAGATGGGGCTGAACCATGTCGTCATCACCTCGGTGGACCGCGACGACGTGTCCGACGGCGGCGCCGCCCACTTCGCCGAAGTGGTGCGCCAGATCCGCATCCAGGCGCCGAACACCACCATTGAGATCCTGACGCCCGACTTCCTGCGCAAGGACGGCGCAGCTGAGGTGATGATCGACGCCACGCCTGACGTCTTCAATCACAACCTTGAGACCGTTCCGCGCCTGTATCTGAAGATCCGTCCCGGCGCCCGCTACTTCCACTCGCTGCGCCTGCTGCAGATGGTCAAGGAGCGCGATCCGAACCAGTTCACCAAGTCCGGCATCATGGTCGGCCTGGGCGAGACCAAGGAAGAGGTCATGCAGGTGATGGACGACATGCGCTCCGCCGGCGTCGACTTCATCACCATCGGCCAGTATCTGCAGCCGACGCGCAAACACGCCGCCATCGACCGCTTCGTCACCCCCGAGGAGTTCAAGGCCTATGAGGCGATCGCGCGGGCCAAGGGCTTCCTGATGGTGTCGTCGTCGCCGCTGACGCGCTCGTCGCACCACGCGGGCGACGACTTCGCCCGGCTGCGGGCGGCGCGCGAGGCCCAGTTGTCGTCCCGGAACGGCCGCTGAACCCTTGGCCGTCCATCGCGTAACGCGCATCCTGCCCTATGCGCCGGAACAGCTCGCCGCCCTGGTGGCGGACGTGCGCGCCTATCCCGACTTCGTGCCGTGGATCACCTCGATGCGCGTCTGGAACGTGCGGGACGAGGCGCCGGGCGTGCACCTGCTGGACGCCGAGGCAGGCGTCGGCTTCGCCTTCCTGACCGAGAAGTTCGCGACCTGGGTGCGTCACGACGTCCACGCGCCCAAGGTCGAGGTCGGTCTGATCCGCGGGCCGTTCAAGCATCTGAAGAACCGCTGGGAGTTTCATCCGCATCCGCAGGGAACGCGCCTGGAATTCTCCATCGACTTCGCCTTCAAGTCGCGCATGCTGGACATGATGCTTCAGGCGAACTTCGACCGGGCGGTCGACAAGCTGATCCAGTGTTTCGAGAGCCGGGCCAAGGCTCTCTACGGCAAGAGGTAGGACCATGGGCGCGCCTTTCGACTTCGATGCGACGGTCGTGGGCGCGGGGGCTGTGGGGCTGGCCTGCGGCCGGGCGCTGTCGCGACGCGGCCTGACAGTGCTAGTGCTGGAGAAGGAGCCGCACATCGGCCAGGGCGTCTCCTCGCGCAATTCCGAGGTGATCCACGGCGGGCTCTACTATCCGACCGGCTCCCTGAAGGCGAAGTTCTGCGTCGAGGGGCGACGCGCCCTCTATGATTTCCTTGAGAGCCGCAAGGTCGATCACTGGAAGTGCGGCAAGCTGGTCGTGGCGACCGAGGAAGCCGAGGTCGAACGCATCGAGGCCATCTTCCAGCAGGCGACGACCAACGGCGTCGAAAACCTGGAGCATCTGACCGGCGCCCAGGCGCGGGCGCTGGAGCCGGAGCTCAACGCCCACGCCGCCATCCTGTCGCCCGAGAGCGGGGTGTTCGACAGCCACGGCTACATGCTGGCCCTTCAGGGCGAGATCGAGGACGCGGGCGGCTCGGTCGTCATCTCTGCGCCGTTCGAAGGAGCGGCGCCCCTGCCGGGCGGCGGTTTTTCGATCCGCGTGGGCGGCGAGGGGGCGATGAGCCTGACCAGCCGCCTGCTGGTCACGGCGCCGGGGCTGTCGTCTCAGGACGTTGCGGCGCGAATCGAGGGTTATCCCGCCGCCGATATTCCGGCGCGCCATCTGGGCAAGGGAATCTACTTCCGCCTGACGGGCCCGGCGCCGTTCAACCGCCTGATCTATCCGCCGCCGATTCCCGGCGCGCTGGGCACCCATTACCGCAAGGATCTGGGCGGGCAGGGCGTGTTCGGCCCCGACCTGGCCTACGTCGAGACTGAGGACTATTCAGTCGATCCGGCCAAGGCGGAAGAGTTCGCGCGCTACATCCGCCGTTTCTGGCCTGGCGTGACGGTGGAGCGGCTGACGCCCGACTATGCGGGCATTCGGCCCAAGCTGCATGGGCCGGGCGAGCCGCAGCCGGACTTCCAGCTTCATGGCGCCGCGAATCACGGAATGGAGGGGCTGATGGCCCTGTTCGGCATCGAGAGTCCCGGCCTGACCAGTTCGTTGGCCATCGGCGAAGCCGTGGCGGAAAGCCTTACCGCACGGGTTTGACGTCTATTCCGCCTACCTGCGCCGAGACCCTTGAAATCGGTTGCGTCTTCATGCATAAGCCCGCCCTCGCGTGGCGGCTCTTATCGGGGGGCCGCCGCTGTTGTTTTCGCGTCTTCACCGGCGCACCGACTTAGAGATTGAGACGGACATGGCCGTTCCGAAGCGCAAAGTATCCCCCTCGCGTCGCAACATGCGTCGCGCTCATGACGCCCTGGGCGCCAACACCTATGTCGAAGACAAGGACACCGGCGAGCTGCGTCGTCCGCACCACATCGACCTGAAGAGCGGCATGTACAAGGGCCGTCAGGTTCTGACCCAGAAGGAAGACTAAGGTCTCCTCTGGCGATCCGGCTTCGGCCGGGCGCAAGTTCAGCGGCGCGCGAGTTTCTCGCGCGCCGTTTTCGCATATGTTCGCCGCAGTCTCGGCTGTGGCGATTCAAGCGGGTCTGGTCTAAACCGGCCCGACCTTTCCCAACTCAGTCAGAGCGCAAAGTTTCATGACCGATATCGTCGACATCGTCGCCCGCCAGATTCTCGACAGCCGTGGCAATCCGACGGTTGAAGTGGACGTGATGCTGGAAGACGGCAGCTTCGGCCGCGCGGCGGTGCCGTCGGGCGCCTCGACCGGCGCGCACGAAGCCGTCGAACTGCGTGACGGCGACAAGGACGTGTGGGGCGGCAAGGGCGTCGAGAAGGCGGTCGACGCCGTCAACGGCGAAATCTTCGACGCCCTGTCCGGCATGGACGCCGAGGACCAGCGCCGCATCGACGAAGCCCTGATCGAGCTGGACGGCACCGAGAACAAGTCGCGCCTGGGCGCCAACGCCATGCTGGGCGTCTCGCTGGCCGTGGCCAAGGCCAGCGCCATCTCGGCCGGCCTGCCGCTGCACCGCTACATCGGCGGCGTCTCGGCCCGCATCCTGCCGACGCCGATGATGAACATCATCAACGGCGGCGCCCACGCCGACAACCCGATCGACATCCAGGAATTCATGATCATGCCGACGGGCGCCGAGAACTTCTCGGAAGCCCTGCGCATGGGCGCCGAAATCTTCCACGCCCTGAAGAAGGCGCTGAAGGATGCGGGCCACAACACCAACGTCGGCGACGAGGGCGGCTTCGCCCCGAACCTGGCCTCGGCCGATGAAGCCCTGACCTTCATCACCAAGGCGGGCCAGGCTGCCGGCTATCTGGCGGGCGAGGATTTCCATCTGGCGCTGGACGTCGCCTCGACCGAGTTCTTCAAGAACGGCAAGTATGAGCTGACCGGCGAGGGCAAGTCCTTCGACGCCGAGGGCATGGTCAACTACCTGGCCGATCTGGTCGAACGCTTCCCGATCGTCTCGATCGAGGACGGCTGCGCCGAGGACGACTTCGATGGCTGGAAGCTGCTGACGGACCGTCTGGGCGACCGTGTCCAGCTGGTCGGCGACGATCTGTTTGTGACCAACCCGCGCCGTCTGGCCGCTGGTATCGGCGAAGGCCTGGCCAACTCCATCCTGATCAAGGTCAACCAGATCGGCACCCTGTCCGAGACCCTGGACGCCGTCGATATGGCGCACCGTGCCGGCTACACCGCCGTCATGTCGCACCGCTCGGGCGAGACTGAAGATTCGACCATCGCCGACCTGGCCGTGGCCACCAACTGCGGTCAGATCAAGACCGGTTCGCTGGCTCGTTCGGACCGGACGGCCAAGTACAACCAGCTGCTGCGTATCGAAGAGATGCTGGGCGACCAGGCCGCCTATTTCGGCGACGGCATGCTGCTGAAATAAGCTGCATCACGAAGATGTGCTGGGCGCCGCCTCCGAACCTCGGGGGCGGCGTTCGCAATTACGGCCAAGCTACGGTTCGTTAGGCATTTTCGCTCACTGATAGGTCACTGTGTTTATGCGCGCTCAGAAGGAGCGTCCGTCGTGCCCGAGCAGATGAAGCCTTACCTGCCGTCCGTCCTGTTGTTGCTGCTGATCGTCTATCTGGGCGTGCAAGCCCTGACGGGTGAGCGCGGCCTGCTAAGTGGCGGTGAACGCGACGCTTTGCTGGCGCAACGTCAGACGCAACTGAGCCGTCTGGCCGAACAGCGCCAGGATCTGGAAGTCCGCGTCCGCTATCTGCGCACAGAGAGCCTGTCGAAGGATCTGTTGGAAGAGCGGGCGAGGGCGGTGATCGGCTTCGCCGACCCGCGCGACTATGTGGTGCGGCTGAATGGTCCCGCTGGCCACAACCCTGACGCGACACGCGCCTCCTGAACTATTGTTACAGCCTGGCTGGCCGCTTTGCGTTTCGGGAACGAAGGCTGCTAAAGCCCCTTTCTGTAACGATAAGAGTCCCTGAAACAGGGGTGTAAGCCGGGAGATGCCGGATGGCGAAAGCCGCCGCTCAGAAAACCTCGCCCAGCACGGGCGACAAGATTCCGAACACGCCTCAGGCTTCCAAGGAAGACCTGCTGCGTTTCTATCGCGAGATGATCCTCATCCGCCGCTTTGAAGAGCGCGCGGGCCAACTGTACGGCATGGGCCTGATCGGGGGCTTCTGCCACCTGTACATCGGTCAGGAAGCCGTGGCCGTCGGCATTCAAGAGAGCGTCAAGCAGGGCTACGACAAGATCATCACGGGCTATCGCGACCACGGCCACATGCTGGTCGCGGGCATGGACCCGAAGGAAGTCATGGCCGAGCTGACGGGCCGCATCGGCGGGTCGTCCAAGGGTAAGGGCGGGTCGATGCACATGTTCGACGTGCCGACCGGTTTCTACGGCGGTCACGGAATCGTCGGCGCCCAGGTGGCGTTGGGCACGGGCCTGGCCTTCGCGGGCAAGTACCGCGGCGACGACTCGGTCAGCTTCGTCTATTTCGGCGACGGCGCCTCGAACCAGGGTCAGGTCTACGAGAGCTTCAACATGGCCCAGCTGTGGAAGCTGCCGGCCATCTACATCATCGAGAACAACCAGTACGCCATGGGCACGAGCATCGAGCGCTCGTCGTCCACGACCGAACTGTATCAGCGCGGCGCCAGCTTCGGTATTCCGGGCGAACAGGTCGACGGCATGGACGTGCTGGCCGTGCGTGACGCCGCCGCCCGCGCCGTGGCCCGCGCCCGTGCCGGCGAAGGCCCCTATATTCTCGAAGTGAAGACCTACCGCTATCGCGGCCACTCCATGTCCGACCCGGCCAAATACCGGACGAAGGAAGAGGTGGACGAGGTCAAGAAGACCCGCGATCCGATCGACCACCTGAAGATGCTGCTCGCCGCCGCCAAGGCGACCGAAGACGAGCTGAAGGCGATCGACAACGAAGTGAAGGCCATCGTGGCCGAAGCCGTGCAGTTCGCTCAAGAGAGCCCTGAGCCGGATCCGTCCGAGCTCTACACCGACGTCTACGTGGAGGCCTGATACGTGACGGACATTCTGATGCCGGCGCTGTCCCCCACGATGGAAGAGGGCACGCTGACCAAGTGGCACATCAAGGCGGGCGACGTCGTGTCGGCCGGCCAGGTGATCGCCGAGATCGAGACCGACAAGGCGACGATGGAAGTCGAAGCCGTCGATGAAGGCGAAGTGCTGGAAATCCTGGTGCCGGAAGGCGCTGAGAACGTGAAGGTCAACACGCCGATCGCACGTCTGGCGGGTGAAGACGGCGCCGCTGCGCCCGCGCCCAAGGCCGCCGAACCGATGACCGCCGTTGAAGCGGAAGCGCCTGTCGCCGTCACGGCCGCCGCGGCTCCGGCTCAGCCCAAGGTCGAACTGCGCGACCCGGAAATCCCTGCTGACGCCAAGCTGGTGAAGACCACCATTCGCGACGCCCTGCGCGACGCCATGGCCGAGGAAATGCGCCGCGACGAGGCCGTCTTCCTGATGGGCGAGGAAGTCGCCCAGTATCAGGGCGCCTACAAGGTCAGCCGCGACCTGCTTCAGGAGTTCGGCGACCGTCGCGTGGTCGACACTCCAATCACCGAGCACGGCTTCGCCGGCCTGGGCGTCGGCGCCGCCATGGCGGGCCTGAAGCCCATCGTCGAGTTCATGACGTGGAACTTCGGCATGCAGGCCATCGACCACGTGATCAACTCGGCGGCCAAGACGCTGTACATGTCGGGCGGCCAGATCCGTTGCCCGATCGTGTTCCGCGGCCCGAACGGCGCCGCCGCCCGCGTGGCCGCCCAGCACAGCCAGGACTATTCGGCCTGGTACGCTCAGGTGCCGGGCCTGAAGGTCATCGCCCCTTATGACGCCGCCGATGCGAAGGGCCTGCTGAAGGCCGCTATCCGTGATCCGAACCCGGTCGTCTTCCTCGAGCACGAGATGATGTACGGCCACGAGTTCGACGTGCCGGACGTTGAGGACTACGTCGTGCCGATCGGCAAGGCCAAGGTCCGCCGTGAAGGTACGGACGTCACCATCACGGCGCACAGCCGCATGGTCGGCTTCGCCCTTCAGGCCGCTGAAAAGCTGGCCGAAGAAGGCATCTCGGTCGAAGTCGTCGACCTGCGCACCCTGCGTCCGCTGGATCACGAAACGATCGTTGCGAGCGTCAAGAAGACCAACCGCCTGGTCTCGGCCGAAGAGGGCTGGGGTCCGATGGGCGTCGGCGCCGAAGTGGTCGCCCGCGTGATCGAACACGCCTTCGATTACCTGGACGCCCCGCCGGTGCGCGTGCACCAGGAAGACGTGCCGCTGCCCTACGCCGCCAACCTGGAAGCCCTGTCCCTGCCGGGCGTCGACAAGATCGTCGCCGCCGTGAAGAAGGTGATGGCATGACGGAGGCCCTGGAAGCCAAGGCTCTGTCGATCCCCGAAGGGCTCGACGGCGCGGATGAGCAGGTGCTGGAACTGATCCGTGTGTGGTGGAACGTCGACGGGCCGCGGATGAATATCCGTCCGGCTCTGCGCGAACCGGCGAACATTGGCGTCGTGCTGGCCGAACTGGCCTGGCATTTCTCTCACGCCTACGCCGACATGCACGGTTTCGACCAGCCGACCGCCTTCAAGGCCATCCGAGACAGCTGGGACGCCGCGCATGAAAAGGCGGCTTCCAGCCAGCAGACGGAGACCGCTCAATGACCGACATCCTGATGCCCGCCCTGTCTCCGACGATGGAGGAGGGCGTCCTGGCCAAGTGGCACGTCAAGGTTGGCGACACCGTCTCGGCGGGCGACGTCATCGCCGAGATCGAAACCGACAAGGCGACGATGGAAGTCGAGGCCGTGGACGAAGGCGAAGTGCTGGAAATCCTCGTGCCGGAGGGCGCCGAGGGCGTGAAGGTCAATACGCCGATCGCCCGCCTGTCCGGCGATGACGTGGCGCCGGCGCCCAAGAAGGCCGACGCCCCGGCTGAGACGCCGAAGGCCGAAGCGCCCAAGGCGGAAGAGGCTCCGAAGGCTGCGGCAGCGCCCGCTCCGGCGGCGCCGAAATCGGACGACGGCGGCCGCATCTTCGCTTCGCCGCTGGCGCGCCGCCTGGCCGCCCAGGCCGGCCTGGACCTGAAGAGCATCGCCGGTACCGGCCCGCACGGCCGTATCGTCAAGCGCGACGTGGAAGCCGCCGGCAAGGGCGGCGCCAAGCCGGCCGCCTCGACCGCTTCTGTCGCTCCGGCCGCAGCCGCCGAGCCGCGCAAGGTTCTGTCTCTCGCCCAGATGGGCATTCCGGACGGCAGCTACGACCTGATCCCGCTGGATGGGATGAAGAAGGCCGTGGCGCGTCGCATGGTCGACAGCATTCAGAACGTGCCGCACTTCCCCCTATTCATCGACTGCGAGATCGACCAGCTGATGGCTGTTCGCGCCAAGGTGAACAAGATGCTGGAGCCGCAGGGCATCAAGGTCTCGGTGAACGACTTCGTCATCAAGGCCGCCGCCCTGGCCCTGAAGATGGTGCCGGAGGCCAATGCCTCCTACACTCCAGAAGGCATCGCCATGCACCACAACGCCGACGTCTCCATGGCGGTGGCGATCGACGGCGGCCTGATCACTCCGATCATCCGCAAGGCCGAGACCAAGGGCCTGGCGCAGATCGCGACCGAGTCCAAGGATCTGGCCAAGCGCGCCCGCGAGCGCAAGCTGAAGCCCGAAGAGTTCCAGGGCGGCACCTTCTCGGTGTCCAACCTGGGCATGTTCGGCATCAAGTCGTTCAGCTCGATCATCAATGAGCCGCAGGGCTGCATCATGAGCGTGGGCGCCGGAGAGCAACGTCCGGTCGTCAAGGATGGGCAACTGGCCGTGGCCACGGTCATGACCGTGACCCTGACGTGCGATCACCGCGTGGTCGACGGCGCGACGGGCGCCCGCTTCCTGCAGGCGTTCAAGCCGCTGATCGAAGATCCCGTGGCGATGCTGGCTTAAGGGGAGGGTGAAGTCATGACCTCGGTCTATGACTTCTCCGCCCGGGCCATTGATGGCGCGGACGTGTCGCTGGACCGCTTTCGCGGCCAGGCGTTGCTGATCGTCAATACGGCGTCCAAATGCGGCTTCACCGGTCAATATGACGGGCTGGAGAAGCTGCACCGCGACTTCGCCGACGCGCCGTTCGAAGTCCTGGGCTTCCCCTGTAACCAGTTCGGCCAGCAGGAGCCGGGCAGGGCGTCGGAAATCGCCGCCTTCTGCGCCAGCAGCTTCGACGTGACCTTCCCCTTGTTCGACAAGATCGAGGTCAACGGGCCGAACCGCCATCCCCTCTATGCGTGGCTATCCCGACAGAAGCGCGGATTCCTCGGCTCCCAAGCCATCAAATGGAACTTCACCAAGTTCCTGACCGACCGCGAAGGCCGCGTCGTCGCGCGCTATTCGCCCCAGACTGAACCCGAGGCCATCAAGGCCGACATCGAGAAGTTGATCTGATCATGGCCCAAGAATTCGATCTCGTCGTCATCGGCTCGGGCCCCGGCGGTTACGTCGCGGCCATCCGCGCCAGCCAACTGGGCCAGAAGGTCGCCATCGTCGAGCGCGAGAACCTGGGCGGCATCTGCCTGAACTGGGGCTGCATCCCGACCAAGGCCCTGCTGAAGTCGGGCGAGAAGTTCGAAAGCCTGTCGCACCTGAAGGACTACGGCCTGTCCGCCTCGGGCGCCACGTTCGACTTCGACGCCATCATCCAGCGCTCGCGCGGCGTGGCCAAGCAGTTGAATCAGGGCGTCGGCTTCCTGATGAAGAAGAACAAGATCGAGGTCATCGAAGGTTCGGCCAAGCTTGAGAAAGGCGCCGCTGCGCCCAAGGTCGTCGTGGCTCTGAAGGCCGGCGGCACGCGCGCCATTGAGGCCAAGACGGTCATGCTGGCCGTCGGCGCCCGCGCACGCGCCCTGCCGCAGATCGGGCTTGAGGCCGACGGCGACAAGATCTGGGCTTACCGCGACGCCCTGGCGCCGAAGAAATTGCCCAAGACCTTCGTGGTCATCGGCTCGGGCGCCATCGGCATCGAGTTCGCCAGCTTCTACCGCGCCCTGGGCGCCGAGGTGACGGTCGTGGAAGCCGTCGATCGCGTCATGCCGGTCGAGGACGAAGAGGTCTCCAAGGCCGCCCAGAAGGGCTTCGAGAAGCGCGGCATCAAGTTCAAGCTGGGCGCCAAGGTGACGAAGGTCTCCAAGGATTCCAAGGGCGTGAAGGTCGATCTTGAAGTTAACGGCAAGGCTGATAGCCTGGAGGCCGAGGTCTGTATCTCGGCCGTTGGCATCACCGCCAACACCGACGGCATCGGTCTGGAGGCGCTGGGCGTCGAACTGGACCGCGGCCATATCAAGACCGACAGCCACTGCCAGACCAATGTGAAGGGCCTGTACGCCATCGGCGACTGCGCCGGCGCGCCCTGGCTGGCGCACAAGGCCTCGCACGAAGGCATTCACGCCGCCGAGCACATCGCCGGCTACAAGACGCCGAACGTGAACTCGCCCATCGCCGGCTGCACCTACGCCCAGCCGCAGCTCGCCTCGGTCGGTGTGACGGAGCAGGGCGCTAAGGCCGAGGGCCGCGAGGTCAAGATCGGCCGCTTCCCCTTCAAGGTGAACGGCAAGGCTATCGCGGCGGGCGAGACCGAAGGCTTCGTCAAGGTCATCTTCGACGCCAAGACCGGCGCCCTGATCGGCGCCCACATGATCGGCGCCGACGTCACCGAGATGATCCAGGGCTACGTCACCGCCATCACCATGGAAGCGACCGAGGAAGACATCCACGGCATCGTCTATCCGCACCCGACCATGTCCGAGGCCATGCACGAGGCGGCTCTCGACGCCTATGGCCGCGTGATCCACATCTAGGGCGGTTGTTAGAAAATCTGAACTGTGGCTAAGAGGGGCGCTCCTCCCCATGGTTCGGATTTTCCATGATTGTCGCGCCTAACGTCCTCGGCCTGATCGGCAACACGCCCTTGGTGCGCCTGAAACGCGCCTCTGAGGCCACGGGCTGTGAAATCCTGGGCAAGGCCGAGTTCCTGAACGTCGGCGGCTCGATCAAGGATCGCGCGGCGCTCAGCATCATCCGCGCCGCGCGAGCCTCCGGCGCGCTGAAGCCCGGCGGGACGATCGTCGAGGGCACGGCGGGCAACACTGGCATCGGCCTAGCCTTGGTCGGCGCGGCGCTGGGCCATCCGGTCGTCATCGTCATGCCCCGCACTCAGACGGAAGAGAAGAAGCGCGCCGTCCGCCTGCACGGCGCCCGCCTGATCGAGGTCGATCCGGCTCCTTTCGCCAGCCCGAACCACTTCGTCCACTTCTCGCGCCGTCTGGCCGAAGAACTGAACGACAGCGAGCCGAACGGCGCCTTCTACGCCGATCAGTTCGACAATCTGGCCAACCGCCAGGCCCACTATGAAGCCACCGGGCCCGAAATCTGGAAGCAGACCGACGGCCGCGTCGACGGTTTCATCTGCGCGGTCGGTTCGGGCGGGACGCTGACCGGAACTACGACCTATCTGCGCGAACAGAACCCGGCGCTGAAAATCGGACTGGCCGATGTGCCGGGCGCTTCGCTCTACAGTTGGTTCACCGAGGGCGTGCTGAAAGGTGAGGGCGGTTCGGTCGCCGAGGGCATCGGCGTCAACCGCATCACCGGCAACCTGAACGGCCTGTCGGTCGATCACGCCTATCGGATCGAGGACGCGGAGTTTCTGCCCATCCTGTTCGACCTGGTGCGGGAGGAGGGGCTGTCCCTCGGCCCGTCCAGCGGCGTCAACATCGCCGGCGCCATCCGCATGGCGCGTGATCTCGGTCCCGGCCATACCATCGTGACCGTGCTGTGCGATGCGGGCCAGCGCTATGCCAGCAAGATCTACGACCCTGCGTTCCTGAACGCACGCGGCCTGCCGACGCCTGAGTGGATCAGCCGATGACCCGCCGCAAGGAGGCCGCCGCCGAGAGTCGGATCCCGCCGCTCAACGCTCTTAAGGCGTTCGAGGCCGCCGCGCGTCGTCTCAACATCACCCGCGCCGCGGAAGAACTGTCGGTTACGCCCGGCGCCATCAGCCAGCAAATCCGCATTCTGGAGGAACACGCCGGCGCGCCGCTGTTTCACCGTGAAGGCCGTCAGATCGCCCTGACTGAGCTGGGCGCCGAGCTCTATCCTCTGCTGCGTGACGGTTTCGATTATCTGAAACGGGCAGGGGATCTGCTGTATCGCCCCGACCGCCGTCACGCCTTGGCAGTCAGCGTGCCGCCGTCCTTCGCCTCGAAGTGGCTGGCGCCGCGTATCGCTCGTTTCGCCGCAGCTCATCCTGAGATCGAGGTCTGGATGTCCGCCGACATGCGCCTGGCCGACGTCAGCGGCGGCCGGGTCGATGTGGCCGTTCGCTATGGCCGGGGCGACTATCCCGGCGTGAGATCCGAAAAGCTTTTGGACGCCGACGTAACCCCGGTTTGCGCGCCGTCGCTAACCATCGGCGAAAACGCCTTGCGTCGTCCGTCCGACCTGGCGCGTCATGCCTTGATCCACTTGCGTCCCAGCGAGCTTGAGGAACCGCGTCCAGACTGGGTGGCCTGGTTCAAGGCCCGAGGGTTGGCGAGCATCGACGCCCAGGCAGGGCCGCGCTTTGATCAGACCGCCTTGGCCATTGAGGCGGCCGCACACGGCCAGGGCGTGGCCTTGGCGCCATATGCCTTCGTAGCTGACGATCTGGCGTCAGGTCGCCTGGCGGCGCCGTTCGCTGACGGCGCGTTGAGCACCGAACTGGCGTATTATGTTCTGACCAAGCGCAGCGGCGCGTCCGCACCCGCAAGAGCCTTCGCTGCCTGGCTGAAACACGAGGCCCAAAGCGCGGCGGAGGCCAGCGTCGATGATCTGTGACTGTCGGTTTTCCTGATTGCCGCGTTTCCGGCGCAGCTGATCCGGAGAAGTGACGCTCATTATTGCGGGGCGCAGGTTGTCAGCCAGGCGCGATCGTCATCTGACATCGGAAGTTCGCTGAAAGCGACGGGGCGCATATCGTCTTCAGACGTTGCGGAGCATTCGGCGGCGCCGAAAGACAGGCGGCCGTCGCAGATACGCACAGTCTGGTCGTAAGATGTCCAACCGACCTTCTCAGCGCCATCAGGCGCCTGACCTTCGCAGAAACTGTCTGTTTCCGAGCCGGGGTCGCCGCAAATGCGCGTGAAGCGCGCGCCGTCGCCGGCTGTCACGCCGATGAGACGGTGCACGTAGTAGGTGTTGGTGGCGAAGTCCTGGCGCACGGCGCAAACCTGTCCGTCGCGGCGCACCAGGGCGGTCCACGTACAGACGGAAGCCCCGCGAAGGGTTCCGCAGCTCTCCCACGCAGCGGCGCGCGCGGTTTCTTCGCCGGGATCGGACGGGGCGGCGCTGGCGGACATGGACATCGCGGCGAGCGCCAGGGTTAAGATTCGCATGAGGATTGTCCTTCTGACCATCACGGCAAAGGGGGCGACGCCGATATGTGAAACGCTAAGCCTGTCATCAGCGGTGAGGGCTTAGCAAGAAGGGAGCACAAGATGATTATTATCGCCTAAGATATATTATGCGAAATATTCTATCGAGCTTTTGATGTTCTCAGCCCCATAGCCTGAGCGTTCACGGCGTTGTACGGATGGATACGCCATGAAAAACACCGTCCTCGCGTCCGTGATCACCTCCTGCGTCCTCCTTGCCTTGGGCGCGCCGGCTCAGGCCCAGGCCGTGGCCGGCTATGGAGCCTTTACGCCTCTGCCTCAGGCTGGCGAACAGCCTGACCCTCAACGCGACTATCGCGTCATTGTCGACCTGACCCAAGGCGGTCCCGACGACAAGCCGTTGAAAGGACTGGAGCGTGTCGCGCGCCTGACCAATATGCTGGCGGCGAACGGCGTCCCTGCAGAGCGACGGAAGATCGTCGTGGTGATGCACGGCGGCGCGTCTCTGGCCTCTCTGTCCGATGCAGCGTGGGCTGCGCGCGGTAAGGGTGAGACAAACCCGAACAGCGCCCTTGTTCGGGCCCTGACGGCCGCCGGGGTCCAGGTGCGACTTTGCGGTCAGTCCATGGTCGCCAACGGCCTGACGGAAGCCGATCTGGAGCCAGGCGTGCAGGTCGATCTCGCGGCGTTGATGACGGTCATTCATCACCAGCAGGCGGGCTACGCCCTGATCATGAACTGATCGGGCGCCCTACTCGCGGCACCCCTCAAAGAGCGAAATTTCCTCGCCAGCCATCAAACGCCACCTCGACATTCGAGGGAAGAGACCGAGACAAGGCGTTGTAATCCAAATCTATATGAAGATTGGTCAGCACGGCTTTGGAAACCTCTGCGCGTGCGATCCACTCCAGGGCTAGATCGACGTGAGCATGGGTTGGATGCGGCGTGTAGCGCAGCGCGTCGATGATCCATAGCTGAGCGCCGCGTACGGCTTCCAGAGCCGCGTCGTCCACACCTGAGACGTCGCTTGAATAGGCGACGGACCCCAGGCGGTATCCGACCGAGCGGATCGGCCCGTGCATCTGATCGAAAGTCATGACGGGGATGGGACCGCCGGGCCCCTCCACTTCCCACGACTGGCCGTGCGGCGGAAGACGATGGGCCTCGATGATGGCCGGATAGCCGTGGTGGCTCTCAAAGATGTAGTCGAAGCGCCGCGTCAGGGCGTGGTGGGTGGCCGCATCCATCCAGGCGGGAATGCGTCGACGCGCGTGGGCGGCGAAAACGCGAAGGTCGTCGATGCCGTGTGTCTGATCCGCATGGTCATGAGTGTAGAGAACCGCGTCGACATGACGGACCTCAGCGGCCAGCATCTGCTGGCGGAAGTCGGGCGAGGTGTCGATCACCACGCTGGTAACGCCGTTTGGGCCATGGCGGCGCGCCAACATGGAGCAACGGGTGCGCCGATTGCGTGGTTCGGCCGGGTCGCAGTCGCCCCAGTCGCCATCGCCACGCGGCACGCCGCCGGACGAGCCGCAGCCGAGAATGACGACTTCCAACTCGCCCTGCCCGCTCATTCGGCGGGCTTGGGAATGCGGTCGAACAGGCTGAAGAAGGCGTCGGTCGTCAACTGATCGGCTTGTTCAGGCGTCCAACCGCGTATCTCAGCCAGTTTTTCCAGCACCAGACCGACATAGGCGGGTTCATTCCGGCGACCACGATGCGGGATGGGCGCCAGGTAGGGGCAGTCGGTTTCAACGATGATGCGATCCTCAGGCATCCGACGGATGACCTCCCTCACCTCCTCGGCCGCCTTGAAGGTGGCGATGCCTGAAACCGAGAACCAGGCGTCCAGTTCCATCGCAGTTTCAGCCAGTTCCAGACCGCTGGTATAGCAGTGCATCAGGAGCTTGAACGGCGCGCGGCTGTGCTCTTCGCGCAGGATGTCGGCCATGATCTCATCGGCTTCGCGCGTATGGACCACGAGAGGCAGGTTAGTGCGGCGCGCCGCCTCGATGTGCTGACGGAAGACCGCCGCCTGAACATCGCGCGGGCTGAGGTCATAGTGGAAGTCTAGGCCGCATTCGCCGATGCCGATGACGCGCGGGCGATCCGCCAGCTCAACCAGGTGATCCACGGTCAGGTCGGCGTAGTCCTTGGCCTCGTGCGGATGGACGCCGACCGTGCACCAGATGTCGGCATTGTTCATCGCCAGGGCGTGCGTCGCCTCGAAGGTCGACAGCTTGTCGGAAATCTCGACCATCAGCCGCACGCCCGCCTGGCGCGCACGGTCGATCACCGCCTCGCGATCCTCGTCGAACTGGGGGGCGTGCAGGTTGACGTGACTGTCGATGAGCATATCAGGCGGCGGCTTTCGTGCGGGCGATGTCGGCCAAGGCTCCGGCCAGGACGTCTCCCTTATCAAGATTCAGCCCGATGGCGCGATCGGGCAGGTCGGACAGCCGCCCCCAAAGCTCGGCCCAGCGTGCGCCTTCGCGGCCGCCAGAGTCGACGGCCCGCCGTTTCACCGCTGCGATCAGGCGATCCATCAGGGCCTCGAACCGCGCCTGCCCCTCAGCGCCGCGGAAGCCATCGGCGATGGCCAGTTGTTCTGCGCGATCAATCTCAGGTCCATCGATCCAGGCGCGGGCGAGACGGTCGACCTCGGTCATGGCGCCCGACGCCAGATCCAGAGCCGCGCCGGGCGAGCCCCCAGCCATAACCGCCGCGGCCAAGGCCTCATCTGCGGACACGCCGGTGCGTTGACGCACCAGATCGGCCAGACGCGCCTCAGGCCAAACCGGGAAGGTCAGCCGCCGACAGCGAGAGCGGATGGTGGCCAGCAATCGGCCCGGCGCATGGGTGACCAGGAAGAGCACGCCGCTTTCAGGCGGTTCCTCAAGAATTTTCAACAAGGCGTTGGCGGCGTTGATGTTCAAGTCGTCCGCCGCATCGATGATGGCGACGCGGTGCCGGGCCTGAGACGGGCTCTTGGCGAAGAACTCGGGCAGGTCGCGAGCCTGATCGACAGAGATGGCGCGCTTCAGCTTGCCGCCCTCGACTGCGCGCTCCAGCACCAGCAGATCCGGGTGAGCCTGGGCGGACACCAGACGACTGACGGGGTCGTGCGGCGCGGCGCCCAGCGGCCCGCGCGACGGGTCCGGCGCGGCCCCTAGAAGTCGACGGGCGGCCCGATAGGCGAAGCTGGCCTTGCCTGATCCCTCGACCCCGCACAACAGCCAGGCGTGGTGCAGCCGCCCTCGGTTCAGCGCGTCCAGAAAGGCTTCCTCGGCCTGGATGTCGGCGATCAGGTCGAAACGGTCACGCGGATGCTCGCTCAAAGCAGCCGCTCCTCCACCACGGCCCACAGCCGGGCTGAGACGTCGTCGACCTCGCCCGTCGCATCAAGAACGACGCAACGCTCGGGATGACGCTCGGCCACCTGAAGGAAGCCGTCGCGCAGTTTCTGATGGAAGGTCAGGCCCTTGGATTCGAACCGGGTTTCGAACAGGCCGCGCCCGAAGGCCCGATCCAGACCGACCTCGACCGGCAGGTCGAACACCAGGGTCAAGTCCGGCTGGTCGCCGTTGACCACGGCGTCGTCCAGCGCTTCGATCAGGCTTTCCGGCGTCCCGCCGCCTGCGCCTTGGTAGACGCGGCTGGAATCGGCGAACCGATCGCAGACCACCCAGCGCCCAGCCTCAAGCGCAGGTAGAATCGTCCGCTCCAGATGGTCCGAGCGGGCCGCATACATCAGCAGGGTCTCTGTGCGCGCCGACCAGCGATCAGCCTCGCCCGACACGGCGATGTTGCGGATTTCTTCAGCTCCCGGCGATCCGCCGGGTTCGCGCGTCTGGAGCACGTCGAGGCCCAGCGCGCGCAAGCGGTCGACCAGCAGGCGCGCCTGGGTCGTCTTGCCGGCGCCCTCGCCGCCTTCGAAAGTGATGAATCTGCCTCGCTGCACCCGCGCACAATGGCGAGCGAGGCGCGGGAAGCAAGCCCGTTCAGCCGCCTATCAACAAGGCATCGTCAAAGCCGCGCGCCATGACGGCCTGACGAGCCCTTTCGGCAGCTCCCGCATCAGGCCAGGGACCAACCACGACTCGGAAAAGCGGCCGGCCGTTCCTGTCGATGTTCTGCACCACGGCCTTGTCGCCGAGGCGTCGTGCGACCTGGTCTGCGCCGCGACGGTCAGAATAGGCGCCGGCCTGGACCCAATAGGCGCTCGACACCGGCGGTTGCGTCGCCGTGTACGTGGGCTGTGCAACGGGTTGGGCCTGAGACGGCGCAGAGTCGTAATAGGGACGCGGACCTTGGGATTGGGCCTGGACCTGAGGTCGAACAGGTTGAGGATGAGGTTGTGGCGCGGCGCCGGCTTCAGCACGGCGCAAGACTGTACCTCCACCCTGGCGCGGCGCAGGGCCGACATAACGGACGCGCACGTCCCCCACGCCTTGCTGCAGGAGGCCCAGTTCCTCGGCGGCGCCGCGCGACAGGTCGATGATGCGGTTATCGACAAAGGGTCCGCGATCATTGACGCGCAATATGACCCGGCGCCCATTGGCGCGGTTCGTCACCTCGACCAGACTGGGCAGAGGCAGGGTCTTATGGGCGGCGGTCAGGCCGTTCATGTCGAACCGTTCGCCGGTCGAGGTTGAACGCCCGTGATGATAGCTGCCGTACCAGGACGCCTGCCCCACCTCGTCATAGTTGGGCTGTTCCTTCGGATGGTACCAGCGACCGCGGATCTGATAGGGACGCATGGTGCCCGAAACGATCGGAGCCGGATCGGTCACGACGGGCGCGCCGATCGGCGCATCGCGCTTGCCGCCCAAGCTGGCGCACGCCGCCAGGGTCGAGAAGGCGGCGGCGATCATCGCGCCCTTCAGCAGTCTCGCCCACATGTTGCTTTTACTCCGGCCGACTATGGATTGGGCGAAATTAACGGCGGAGGTTTCCGGTTTGGTTAACGTCCCGTTTGCGCGTATGGCCTTGCGACAAAGCCCCTCCCCCCGGCTGAACGTCAGAACCGCGCCTTGAACCCCTCCCTGTACAAGACCCGCACAGGAGTCTTCCTTCTCGCCACCCTGTGTTGCGCGCTGTGGGGCAGCGCCTTTCCGGCCGTTAAAAGCGGCTACGCCCTTCTGAAGGTCGCGCCGACCGACATCGCCAGTCAGTTGTTGTTTGCAGGGTGGCGCTTCGCCCTGGCCGGGGCGATCCTGCTGATCGTCGCCATGGCGATGAAGAAGCCTGTTCTGGCGATGAGCCGTCGTCAGGCGGGGCAGGTCGCCCTGCTTGGGCTGACCCAGACGGCCATCCAATACGTCTTCTTCTATATCGGCCTGGCCCATGCATCAGGCGTCAAATCCTCGATCATGAACGCGACCAGCGTCTTCTTCAGCGTCGTGCTGGCCCATTTCATCTATGCGGACGACCGACTGAGCGGCCGCAAGGCGCTGGGCTGCGTGATCGGCTTCATGGGCGTGGTCGTGGTCAACCTGGGCGGCGGCGCGCTCGGCTTCGACTTCACCCTGCTGGGCGAAGGTTTCATCGTGATCGCGGCTTTCGTCCTGGCGGCGGCCTCCATCTACGGCAAGCGGCTGTCACGCAGCCTCGACCCCATGGTGATGACCGGCTGGCAGCTGTTTGTCGGCGGCCTGATTCTGACGGCTGCAGGCATGGTGATGGGCGGAGAGCTGCAGGGTTTCGACCTGACGTCGAGCGCGCTGCTGCTCTATCTGGCTCTGCTCTCCTCAGTGGCCTTTGCGGTGTGGAGCCTGCTGTTGAAGCACAACCCGGTGGGAATGATCGCGGCGTTTAACTTCCTGATCCCGGTCTTCGGCGTATCGCTGTCGGCGCTTTTCCTGGGAGAATCCGTGTTGCGCTGGAGCTATCTGATCGCACTGGTTCTAGTCTGCGCCGGCATCTGGCTGGTCACGCGATCAGGCGCAGTGTCGAAGGCCGGCCGCGCCTGACGCTTTCCGCTTGGGTCACGCCCGCCTTGCCGCTATGCACAGGCGAACGCGAGCCGACTCGCGTGGGACAGGTGGCCGAGTGGTTTAAGGCAGCGGTCTTGAAAACCGCCGTAGGTGGAAGCCTACCGTGGGTTCGAATCCCACCCTGTCCGCCACATACCCCGCATAGCTCGTCTCTCGCTACGGGGCTGATGGCTGCCCCCCCGGGCAAATACCAACCCCATTTCAAGACACGAAGAGGCGCCATGCTTGGCGTTCACGCGCCCGCGCTGAATGCGACTGAAGTTGCTCTTGATCGGATCGACGAAGTTCCTCTCCAAGCAATTGCCTGGGATGGCTCTCATTGTGAAGCGCCAGCGCGGATCGACAGTTCGCCGCTCCATTGATCCGGGCTCACAGATTCCGCGGCGCCCGTGCGCGCGGCGCTTGTTCGGCCGGTGTTTCGTGAAAGCGATAATCAAGCCCCCAGATGTAGATCATTCGCCTCTGACGGCCATAGTTATGGAGAAACTAAGTCGAAATATAACTTTTCTCGCGCTTTTTTCACCTCATTACCCCTATTTTTTCCTTGTTTTAGCAATAAATTTTCGTTTCCAAAGCAATTATGTCTTTCACAAGGCGGATTTTTGTCCAACCCTGTCGTGACGCTCTGGGTGTTTCGAGCGATCGTATTGGGGGAAATCGATGTTCCGCACGACCTTCGCCAGCCGGCTTTGCGCGGCGCTTTTGTCCAGCACTGCGCTTACCGCTGCGTGGCCCGCTTCAACTGCCTTGGCTCAGGTCGCAGCTACAGCCACGCCGGCTTCGGCGGTTGTAACAGCGCCCGAGCGTTTCTTCCCCCAGCCTCCCGGCACGGACTACTTTCTGGCCGACTACGATCAATATGAGCGCTACCTACAGCGCGTGGCCGGCGAATCGGACCGGATGAAGCTGCAGAGCTTCGGAACCTCTGCCGAAGGCCGCACCCAGTGGATGGCGATCGTGTCCTCGCCTGAAAACCTGGCCAACCTAGATCGCTACCGCGACATTTCTCGCCGTTTGGCGCGGGCCGAGGGGCTGACAGCAGAACAGGCCGCCGACCTGGCTCGTGAAGGCAAGGCGATCGTCTGGATCGATGCCGGCTTGCACGCCACCGAGACCGTCACCACCCAGGGCCAGATTCAGATTATCCACCGGTTGCTGACACAGAACGACGCTGAGACGCGGCGTACGCTCGACGACGTCATCATTCTGTTCGGTCACGCCAATCCCGATGGCCTGCAGCTTGTCGCTGACTGGTACATGCGCAACCCAGACCCCGAGAAGCGAGAGTTCGACTCGATTCCGCGCCTCTATCAGAAGTACGTCGGCCACGATAACAACCGCGACTCCTATATGTCGCTGATGCCCGAGACGGCGAACATCAACCGGGTCCACTATCGCGAGTGGTTCCCCCAGATCGTCTTCAATCAGCACCAGACCGGCCCGCGCGGGATGGTGGTGTTCATTCCGCCCTTTCGCGACCCATTCAACTACAACTTCGACCCGCTGGTCATGACCACGACCACCGAGGTCGGCACTGTCATGCACAGCCGCCTGATCTCTGAAGGCAAGGCCGGATCAGGGATGGACAGCGTCGCCCCCTACTCGACCTGGCACAACGGCATGTATCGGTCGGCTCCCTACTTCCACAACATGGTCGGCATCTTGACCGAGATCATCGGCGGGCCGACGCCGGAAGCTATTCCGCTGATCCCCGAGACCCAATTGGCCCGCAATGACGAGCCCATGCCGATCAGCCCCCGGATGTGGCATCTCCAGGACAGCATCGACTACCAGTGGTCGATGAACCGGGCCGTCATCGACTACGCCTCGCGCAATCGCGAACGTCTGCTGATGGGCATCTATCAAATGGGCGCCAACAGCATCGAACGCGGCAGCGAGGACAGTTGGACCGTTACGCCGCAGAAGATCGACGCCCTGAAGGCGGCGGCCACGTCCACCGACCGCGGAGCCATCGACGCAGGCCTGTTCGATACGGTGCTGAAGACGGCCGAGAACCGCGACCCGCGCGGCTTCATCATCAATCCTGCGGAACAACGCGACCTGCCCACCACGGTGGCCTTCCTCAACGCTCTGATGAAGAGCGGTGTCGACGTTGAGGTCGCCAGCGCCCCGTTCACCGTTAACGGAAAGCGCTATCCGCAGGGCACCTATGTAGTGAAAACCGCTCAAGCGTTCCGGCCCCACGTGCTGGACATGTTCGAGCCGCAGGACCATCCGCACAACACCGAATACCCCGGCGGCCCGCCCAAGCTGCCTTATGATGTCGCCGGATACACTCTGGCTTATCAGATGGGTGTGACGTTCGATCGCGTGCTGGATGGCTTTGACGGTCCCTTCAGGCGGGCGGACGATCAACTGACCACGCCGCCGGGGGCGGTCATCGGTTCGGGGCGCGCGGGTTTTGTCATCCCCCATGAGGTCAACAACAGCTTCATCTTGACCAACCGTCTGTTGAAGGCGGGGGCCAGCGTCGAATGGCTGGAGAACGGAGCCAGGGTCAGCGGAGCCCAATTGCAGCCGGGCGCCTTATGGGTGCCGGCTTCGCCCGAAAGCACAGCAGCCGTGCGGGCGGCGGTCGGTGAACTGGGCTTCAACGCCTATGCTGTGGATCGCAAACCGGCGGGCGGCGCCATAGCCCTGAAGCCGGTCCGCGTAGGCCTGGTCGACCGATATGGCGGCGTTATGAGCTCTGGCTGGACCCGTTGGCTTCTCGAGGAATACGAGTTCCCGTTCGAGGTGGTCTATCCGCAGACTCTCACTGCAGGAAACCTGAACGAACGATTTGACGTCCTCGTCTTCACCGACGGCTCCACGCCCGTGCTCAATCACGCGGCCTATCGTAACCAACGCAACCGGCCGCTGCCGGAAGCCGAGGACATCCCCGAGGCCTATCGCGACTGGCTGGGCGAAGTGACCGCCGACGCCACCGTCCCCCAGATCGCCGAGTTCGCTCGCAACGGCGGCTCGGTCATCACGATCGGCGGCGCCAATCGCCTGGCGCACCTGCTGGGCGCGCCCATCGCTCCAGCTCTGGTCAAGGAAGAGAATGGAACACAGCGGCCCCTGGCCACGACTGAGTTCTTCTTGCCGGGTTCAATCCTGAGCGCCAAGGTGGACAATACCGACCCGCTGGCCTTCGGCATGCCGGCCCAGGCTGACGTCTTCTTCTCCAATGGCCAAACCTATCGCATCGTCGGCGAAGGCGCGAAGTCCGTGGCCTGGTTCGACACCGATACGCCGTTGCGCAGCGGCTGGGCGCACCATCAGGAGTTGCTGAAGGACACCTCGGCCGTGGTCGAAGTCGACATCGGCAAGGGCAAGCTCTTCGTCTACGGCGTCGAAGTTCTGCAGCGCGCCCAGCCTGCCGGCACCTTCCGGCTGTTCTTCAATGGCCTTCTCTATGGTCCGGCCTCCACCGCCGACTAAACCCTGAAGCCGACGACGGAAGCCTGCGTCTATGACGCTCAGGCTTCCGTTGCCTGCCTCTCAGGCGTGACTTTTGTTCAGTAAGCTTAGCGCGGCTCACGTGCGTGTTTTCCGGCCCACGCAACGTTTCGGTCGCTGATTTTTTGAAACGAGTCAGCTCCAATCAGGGGAATACTAATGAACACTCAAGGACGCACGCGGATCAAAGCCGGATCCTCAAGAATATTGCTAACCAGCGCATGCGCCTACGCGGCCCTGATGGCCGGCGCAGCACACGCTCAGGAGGATCCGTCCGACCCCGCCACGCAGGTGAGCGATATCATCGTGACCGGCTCCCGCGTCGCGCGCCCAGACTACGTGGCCAATAGTCCGATCGTGTCGGTCTCGACTGAGGATATCGAAGACACGGGTCAAGTTTCGGTCGAGCGCGCCCTGACGCAGTTGCCCCAATTCACAGGCGCCTTCGGCCAGGCCAGCACCGGCAGCAGCACCACGACCCTGAACGCCGGCCAGGCCAACGCAAGCCTGAGAGGCCTGGGCCCCAAGCGCACGCTGATCCTGCTGGACGGTCGTCGGATGCAGCCTTCATCTCCTGATGGCTCGATCGATCTGAACACCCTTCCTGAAGCCCTGATCGGCAACGTCGAAGTCATCACCGGCGGCGCCTCCACCGCCTATGGCTCAGACGCCACGGCGGGCGTGGTCAACTTCCGCCTGCGCAACATCGAAGGCCTGACCATCAGCAGCCAGTACGGCGTCAGCGAATACAATGATGGCGAACAGTTCCGCGCGACCGTCACAGCCGGCCAACGATTCGCCGAGGGCCGCGGCCGCGCCATGATGTCAGTCGACTATTCCATGCGCGAACCCGCGTTCCAGAGCGATCGACCGTTCAACATCACGCGCACGCTTCAGAACGGTACGGCGACGCTCGATTCCGGCGCGATGCTGTTCCCCGGAAACGCGCCCAGCGCCGCCGTGGTCAACAATCTGTTCCGCAATATCTATGGCGCCAATCCCATCACCGGCTCCGCCACCTACACGGGACAGTTGGGCTTCAACCTAGACGGCACCCTGTTCAGCCATGTGACGCCGGTCGGCAACTATTTCGTCGAGAATTTCCGAGATCCGGAGACGGACACCCAGTACATCGCAGGCAGCCGTAAACAGCTCAATTTCGGCTGGCCGAACAGCCAGGTCGTAAACACCAACGAACGCATCACAGTCTTTTCCAAGCTTGACTATGATGTCACCGACAACACCTCGGTCTTCGCTCAGGCGACCTTCACGACCTATGACGCGCTAACCTATTTCAACCCGACTCTGGCGTCGGGCGCGGCCTATGCGCTCAGTGCTCCGGTCACCAACCCCTTCCTGTCTCCTGATGCCCGGCTGATTCTGGCGTCGCGCCGCGATCCCAACGCGGACTTCACCTTCCAGAAGGCATTCACCGCCGCCGGCGACCGACTGCAGACCAATACCTACGACGTCTACCAAATCGTTCTGGGCGCCAACGGCGTCGTGCCGTACCGCGACTGGACGTGGGATGTCTTCGCCAGCGTGGGTCAGACCAAGACCAATAACATCCAGCATGGCGCACTCAGCAAATCTGCTGTCGTGAAACTGCTGTACGATCCGTTCGGCGGCGCCGGCGGTTCGCGGCTGGAGTATGACCCCGTGTCGGGGGCTCCGGTGGGCATGGTCGCCTATCCCGTGCTTTGCGCCGGCGGCGCTAACTTCTTCGGCAACCATCCGATCTCCGACAGCTGTATGGACTTTATCAGCCGCCGGACTTCCAACACCAATGACATGAAGCAGCGTGTCGCCGAAGTGAACTTCCAGGGCGGCCTGTTCAACCTTCCTGCTGGTGAAGTGCGCGTGGCGACCGGTCTTGGTTATCGCTACAACGCCTTCCAATACAACTCCGACGAACTGTACAATATTCCGGGCGTCGGCAGTGATATCCTAGGGTACAGCGTGTTGCGGCCTTCCGGCGGAAACACCAGCGTCAGCGAGATATACTTCGAAGCTCTGGTTCCCCTGCTGAAGGATGCGCCGATGGCTCGCGAGGTCAATATGAACCTCGGCTATCGCTATTCGGATTACAGCAGCGTCGGCGGCGTTAGCGCCTACAAGGTCGATGTGGACTGGAGCATCATCGACGCCCTGCGTCTACGTGGCGGCTACAACCGCTCGGTGCGCGCGCCCAGCGTGGGTGAGCTCTACGCTCCAGAATCGTCGGGCAGCACGGGCATCGGCAGCCCCAGTGCGGCGACCCCGTTCGGCGGCGACCCTTGCGATGTTCGCTCCGGCTATCGCGGCGGCTTCGGTCAGAGCGGAGCCAACGCCGCCAAGGTCGAGGCCTTGTGTCTGGCCATGGGCGTGCCGGCAGGCGTGCTTCCGACCTATCAGTTCGGCTCCAACCAGGTGTTCGCTCTGACCGGCGGCAACCCCGATCTGCAGGAAGAAACCACCGATACCTATTCGATCGGGGCTGTCATACAGTCGCCGTTCACCACGCCGCTGCTTAACCGGATCTCGACCTCAATTGACTGGTATTCGATCGAAGTCACCGGCGCAGTCGGCAACCTGCCGATCATCCAGACCATCGAGAATTGCTTCAATCTCAATGGCGGGAACCCCACCTACGACGCAAACAACTACTATTGCCAGGTCATGGGGACACGTAACCCGACCACGGGCTTCCTGTTCGAGCCGGGTCAGCCCGCGCTGAACCTGGGGGCCTTCAAGGTCAGCGGCGTGGACTTGCAGATCGACTGGTCGTTTGACCTGTCCGACATCGGCCTACCCGCCTCGGCTGGCAGCCTGTCTCTGGGCACCGTGGTCAGCTATGTCGACACGTTCGAGATCCAGAACCTGCCGGGCGGCCCGTCCTACAACTACGCTGGCAGCCGCGGCACCGCCGTCGAAGATGGAGCCGGCTTGGCCCACCCCGACTGGAAGGCCAATACGACCCTATCCTACACCAGGGACTGGATGAACATCAGCCTGCGGTGGCGTCATACCGCCGCGATGATCAGCGCTGAACAGGTGCGCAACGCGGCCAGCACGACCCGGGGCGTCGATTCCTATGATGTCTTCGATCTGAACGGACGCTTCACCCTGCCAAATGATCTTAGCGTGCGAGTGGGCGTCTCCAATCTGTTCAACGAAGAGCCGCCTCAGGTCGGCAATTTCGCCGGCAGCTATGATGGCCAGAACTACGATACGCTCGGCCGTTATTATTCAATCGCCGTAACTAAGAGCTTCTAGACGGCTTGGGCTGCGGGGAAGGAAGGCGTTCAGACCCGTCCTTCTCCGTTTCCCGCTTTGATGAACCCAGGTGCGCATTCCATTGCTGCTTCTGGTCCAGGCCGAAAGCTCCGGTTTCGCTATCGAAAAGTTGGAAGCTGATGATCCGGAACGATCGTCTGGCCGGTTCGCCCCCTGGTCTGTCGCCCTTTAGCCATGTGTACGAAAAGCGGAGTTCAGAACATGAAATTTACCAGCCTTACGACCATCGCCGCCGCCCTCTCGTGTTTTGCGGGCACAGGGTGGGCGGCTGAACTGCCCGAGACACAGCAGGCCGCCATCATCAGCGCCGTCGAACGCGAACGTGAGCAGTTGGGAGCAACCGCCCTGGCTATCTGGAGTTTCGCCGAGGTCGGTTATCAGGAGACCCAGAGTTCAGCTCGCCTGCAACAGGATCTGACCGCCGCCGGCTTCACGGTGACTGAAGGGATAGCTGGCCAGCCGACCGCTTTCCTCGCCAGTTTCAAGAACGGCGACGGTCCGGTGATCGCCCTCCTGGCTGAGTTCGACGCCCTGCCCGGCTTGTCTCAGGCGGTATCGCCCGTCGAACAGTCTCTGCATGCGGCCGCCGGCCACGGTTGCGGCCATAACCTGTTCGGCGCCGCCTCCAGCTATGCCGCCATCGCCGTCCGCCAGTGGATGGTTGACAACAACATCAAGGGCGAGCTGCGCGTCTATGGTACGCCCGCCGAAGAAGGCGGCTCGGCCAAGGCCTTCATGGTCCGCGACGGCCTGTTCCGAGACGTGGATGTCGCACTTCATTGGCACCCGGCGACGGTCAACAGCGCCAGCCAGGGGACGACCAAAGCCAACGTCAGCGGCAAGTTTCGGTTTTACGGGACGTCATCCCACGCCTCCGGCGCGCCGGATCGTGGGCGATCGGCTCTGGACGCCGTCGAGGCCATGAACGCCATGACCAATATGATGCGCGAGCACATTCCTGACGGAACGCGCATCCACTATGTCATCACCAACGGCGGCGAAGCGCCCAATGTGGTGCCCAACTATGCGGAGTCCTACTACTACGTCCGCCACGGCGATCCTCAAGTCGTTCTGTCGGTCATGGAACGACTGAAAAAGGCTGCGGAAGGCGCCGCCCTGGGGACCGAAACCCGCTACGAGTTCCAGCAGATCGGCGGCGTCTACAGCATGATGCCGAACGGCGCGCTGATGGCAGTCATGGATCGCAACCTGCATCGCGTCGGCGCCATTTCCTGGACGCCGGAGGAAACAGCTTTCGCAACCGAACTCCAGCAGTCTCTGGCCAGTCGCCCACCGCTGTCGAGCGTTGGTGAAATCCAACCCGCCAAACTGAGTTTCGATGGAGCGGGCGGGTCGACGGACGTGTCGGACGTCAGCTGGGTCGTCCCCACCGTCGGTCTGGCGACTGCTACGTTCGTGCCGGGTTCGGCGGGGCATAGCTGGCAGAACACCGCGGCCGCAGGCTCCAGCATCGGGGTCAAGGGCGCGGTCGTCGCGGCTAAGACCATGGCTCTGACGGCTGCTGAACTGTTCGTCAGCCCTGAAACCATCATTGCAGCGACCGCCGAGCTCCATCAACGTCGTGGTGCGGACTTCGTCTATCGCCCGTTGGTCGGCGACGGTCCTCCGCAACTGAACTATCGTGGCGGCCAAGAATGACGCCAACGCTAAGGAGACGAAAACACAATTGATCGTCTCAGGCCGCCCCCGCCGCACAGACGGTGGCGGCATTGATCCCAGAGACCATTTCCGTCGACGGAAGTTGTCGCTGTATTGTCAGCTTAAAAGCTTCACGTGAGTGGATCTATCCGTGATGAGATTAAAAAAATGGCGGAAGACTTATGTCTTCCGCCAAAAAAGTTAGCCCTGGTGTTGAGTTAGAACTTCAGGCGCAGGCCAAAGGTATAGTAACGGCCAATGGCGTCGTACGTTTGCGGGAAGGTGTTCCCGTTGTTCGAGGCCGTGGTGCCGATGTTGGAGCCGACTTCCGGCGGCGCCTCATCCAGCAGATTGTTGACCGTAGCGGTGAAACGCACGTTGTCAGTGATGTCCCAGCGCGCCGTCAGATCGAAGTAGTTATAAGCTCCGATTGAAGCGTAGGGAGCATACCAGTTGCCGCTGCCCGGTTCGACATCGACGCCTGCCAGGTGACGCCACTGCAGCGAGGCAGCGTAGTCGCCCAACGACCAGGTAGCGCGGCTGGTCCAACGTTGCTTCAGGCGCGGCTCGCCGCACGAAGTCGAGTAGTAGCCGACGCAATCACGTAGAATGGAGGCTGGCGTCGCCTGACCTTCGTTCTTGGTGACGATGTTGCCGTTGACGCTCAGGTCAACACGCCCGACGTCGCCGAAGCCGTAATCCGACAGCTCAACGCGATAGTTGGCAGACAGATCAAAGCCTGACACGCGCTCATTGCCCAGGTTCGAGAGCAGCAGGGCGACGCCGCGCGCCTCCACGCCGTTGATCGAACCATTGGCCGTGTTGCGGCCGATGAGCTGACAGAACTCGTTGAACGTCAAGCTGGGGTTCAAGGCGGTGCTGTAGCAGCCCTGGATGACGTCGTTGACGCTGTTGCTGCTGACCGTCTTGTCGATCTTGATGTCGTAGTAGTCGACACTCAAGCGCAGGCTCGGCACGAAGGCCGGCTGCCAGACGGCGCCGATGGTCCAGGTATCGGCCTCTTCCGGTCCTAGATCCGGGTTGCCGCCGGTCAGGACGTTGACTTGCCCCGAGTTCGGCGCTGCGACGAAACCGATAGCGGCCGTCGGCACGCCGGTCAGGCGGCAGAGGTTGCTGAGCGTACCAGCCGCAGTAGCTTGCCCGGCGTTGATGCTGGCGCCTTGGCAAGGGTCAACCGCCAGATTGCTCAAGCCAGTGACTTGCGGGTTGAACAGTTCGCCGATGTTCGGGGCGCGGGTGGCGCGTTGGAACATGGCGCGGATACGCAGATCCTCGATGGGGGACCAGTCACCGCCGATCTTGTAGCTGCCAAAGTCGGTCTTTTTGCCCGAGGCTTCGAACTCGGTGTAGCGGTAACCCGCTTCAAGGTTCAGGCTGTGGACGAACGGCATGTTCTCGACCAGCGGGATCGACAACTCGGCGAAGGCTTCGCGCATTTCGAACTCGCCCTGGCGGTCCGGCACGGGGGCGCCGGTGCCCAGAACTTCACCGTTGATCTGCGAGGGCGCGTCAGCGCGCGTAGCGGCGCTAGAACGACGCCACTCCAGACCAAAGGCCGTCGCGATCGGACGTTCAGCCCACGGGCTGCTCAATTGATCGGGCAGAATGCCTGAGATCGAGCCCGACACCACGTCCTGTTCAATCGTCGTCTTATTGATCGAAGCCAGGTTGATGTAGTCGATCATCGCCTGGGTGATCGAGCCTTCAGCGCCAAATACGTTGATCGGCACGCAGCCGGCGACGGGCGTAGCGGAGCCCGGCACGATACATGCCGTGGATGAAACGGTGTTCAGAGCGTTGCGCAGCTTGGACAGCGAGCCCCAATCGCGACGGGTAACCAATTGCTCGGTCTCCCCGTGCGATGCGTAGACATCATAATTCCAGTTGGAGCCGATGTCGCCGCGGATGCCCGCCAAGAGCTGCAGCGTCTTATTTTCGTAGTCCACCGGACGGCTGCCCATCTCGGTGAAGCGACGGTTGATCGTCAGTGGAACAATGGTCGAACCGCCAGCACCGGCGACACAGCTCGCCGCGGGGATGCCGCGCGCCGCGCAGAGTTGCTGACGCATCGGCTCCGGAATGAACGGGTTGCCGATCGGCACGCTGTAGGTGTTGCCAAACGTACCGGTCGGGGCGTTATCCAGCGACACGTCGCTCTTGACGTAGGTCAGGTGGCTGTAGACTTCGGCCGCCGGGCTGATCTTGTAGGATCCCAGGGCATTGATCTGATAGCGGCTGAGCGGCGTTTGATAGAGGTTGAACGGGTTATAGTTGTAGCCGGCCGCATTGTAGGCCGGATCGCTCGGGCCGATGAGAGCTCCTGTCGCCGGATTGATTTCAGCCCCGGCTGGCAGCGGCGTGCCGCCCGCAACCGGCGTCACGCCGAAGCGGCCGGGAACCGAGGTGCCCGAACCCAGCGGCGCGCCGGTATTGGACGAACGAGCCACTAGGCCCCAAGGACGCTGGTCCTGATACAGCGGGTCGGTCTTGGTGTAGCCGAAGCTGACGACGGCGTTGCCGCGGTCATCGGCGAAGTTGCCGCCAACGGTCAGGTCGATCTTGCGGCGAACGGCGTCGTTCTCTTCCGAAAGGCCATAGGAAGAGGCGAACTCAACGCCCTCGAAATTGTCCTTCAGGATGAAGTTCACGACACCGGCGACGGCGTCAGCGCCGTACACGGCGGAGGCGCCGCCCGAGACGACGTCAATACGCTCGACCAGGGCCACCGGAATGGTGTTGGTGTCTACAACGCCCTGCAGGTTGAACGGTACGACGCGACGGCCATTGATCAGGACCAGGGTGCGGTTGGTGCCCAGGCCGCGCAGGTTGATGGTCGCGCCGCCGCCCGAGCCGTTGTTGGTGGCCGAACCGACGGCCGGCACGGCGGCCGGCAGATCCTTGACCAGCTCTTCAACGGCGACAGGCTGCTCAAGAGCGATTTCCTCAGCGCCTACCGACGAAATCGGGCTAGCCGCCTCATAGCCAGGCTGACGGATACGCGAGCCGGTGACGACGATGGCGCTGACTTCGGAGACTTCCTCGCCCGTCGATTGCGCCATGGCGGGCGTCGCGGCCATGAAGCCTAGTGCTGCGCCCCCAATGATAGTCGTTGCGAGCAAGTGCTCGCGCATGAATCTCTTCTTCAAGAGAGTCCCCTTCTAAAAAAGCGCCCCGTAATGCCGAAGCAACCCCCACGGCGCATGGATGGAAAAACACACGACGACGGTGCGTCGACGCGAACCTGACCATAACGACACACCGAGGGTCCGAAAAAGACGCATTTCAGTCAAAAATGGACTCTTTGAAAATTTCGGACCTTATTTCCGGTACGGTGGCCGAAATGTTACAGCGTTGCGCGCCTGCATGGCTCTGACGCGCCTATCTTCGACAAGGTGTTCGTTTGGGATGAGACGTGCGTCAGCGCTGGCGGCGCTGGCGCCCCTGATCCAGCCCCTGCTGCAAGCAAGAAAAAAGCTCCCGACATTGGTCGGGAGCCTTCATCCGTAATGACGGATAGTGATTACCAGTCGCCTAGGCCGGGGCATCGCCCGATCGCTTCCATCGTATAGAAGTCCGACATTTCGCCCGTTACCGGCGGGGTCATGATCGTGGTGTTGTTCAGGCAGTATTGCCGAAAGCTTCCAATCATTTGGGTGTGATTTGAATCACTATAGAAATAGTACTGATAATAGAAATCAGAGCGAGCCTGACTTGCGCCAGCGAAGCTGCCCGCGCCGACAACGGCTGCCAGAGCAGCACCGATCGCGATTTTGCGGCGGATATTGAAATTTTTCATACCGTTCCCTCCAAACAATGAAGAGGTGAGAAATTCATGTATCAACGATATTCGCAACTAACATGGTTGTGAAGCGATGCTCGATTTCGCGAAATACGGGAAGGAGGCTGCCGTGTCGGGCCCTGGCGCTGGCGATCCACATCGTTGGGCTGTTTCAGATTCGGCGCCCAGCAATGTGACGCCTGAGGGCGTCGTCCGTTTCGTCCGTAGTTGTCTTCAGGGCCTCAAGGGCCTCCATCTGGAGACGATCATGTCCAACTTGAATCCCCTTCCCTTCATCGCCGTCTCTGCCGCCGTCCTGTTGTCGGCCGCGCCGGCGTCGGCGCACGCCCGACTGGTCAGTTCCACGCCGGCGGCCAAGTCGACCGTGGCGTCGCCGCGCGTCGTGACCCTGACCTTCAGCGACCGCGTGGCTCCGGCCTTCTCGAGCTTCGACGTGGTCAACGCCGCCGGCGCCAAGGCGACGGTTCGCACCCAGGTCAGCCAGGACGGCAAGACCATCACTGGAACCTTGGCGCGCCCGCTGGCCGCTGGGGCCTATGTCGTCAACTGGCGCATCGCCTCCACCGACGGCCACCGCATGACCGGCAGCTACGACTTCACCGTCCGCTGATATGGTCGAGGTCTGGATCATCCTCCTGCGCGGCGTACAATACGTCGCCGGAGCGGTGCTGCTCGGCATGCCTGCGTTCATGCTGTACAGCGCACGCGCTGTCGGACCGTTGGACTTGCGCTGGCCGCGTCCGGCGACGGCCTGGGCGGCGGCGATCCTGATGCTGGCCGCGCCCGCCGCCCTGCTGGCTCAGACCGCCATGATGGCGGGCTCGCTGAGCGAGGCCTTCAAGCCCGAAGCCCTGACCTTCATGGTCACAGGCATGGGGCTGGGCAAGGCGCTGGTCGTGCGGATTCTGGCGGCCGCCCTGGCTCTGGGCGCCGCCTTGTTGCTGCGGTCAGGGAACCTGATGTGGAGCCTGCTGACGCTGCTGGGCGTGGTTGTCTCGGCCAGCTTCGCCTGGACCGGCCACGGCGCGGCGACGCAAGGGTCGGGACATATGATCCACCTGGCCTCGGACATCGTGCACGCCGTGGCGGCCTCCGTCTGGGTCGGCGCCCTCGCCGCCTTCGCCGTCCTTATCGTTCGGCGGCCATCGGGCGATCCCGCATGGGACGCCGGGGTGGCGCGCAGTCTGACCGGCTTCGCCGGGGTCGGTACGGCGGCCGTCGGAGCCTTGGTCGCAACAGGCCTGATCAACAGCGCCTATCTGGTCGGTCTGTCGAAGGCGCTGAGCCTGGGAGCCAGCCCCTATGGCGTCCTGCTGACGATCAAGCTGGCGCTGTTCGGGTTGATGGTCTGCCTGGCGGCGGCCAACCGCTTCCGCCTGGCGCCGTTGATGGCCCATGATGCGGGTCAGGCCATGCCGCATCTGAAGAAGAGTCTGGTGGTCGAGTTCGGCCTGGCGCTGATGATCCTGGCCGTCGTGGCGGTCATGGGCGTTCAGCCGCCGCCCGCCTCGCTCTGACGTCAGTCGGGGCTGTGACGCGAAGCGCTTTCGTCACGGCCCCGACATGGCGTAGAGATTACAACGATTGGAACCATACGCCCTGGATGCGTACGCGGTCAGACGTCTTTCCAAGGGAAGGCGCGTCGCCTCGCGTATGACAGACAGGGCCCGCGAAAGGTGCAGAATGACAAAAGACATCGACCGCATCCTGGCGACGCCGTTTCCAGCAGATGAAACCTTGCGGTTGGCGGGACTGGAGAACCAGGTCTGGCGGCGGATCGAAGAGCGGCAGGAGCAACGCCGTTCTGGTCAGGTGCGTCTGGCGGTCATGGCTGTCGCCCTTCTGGTCGGCGTGACGAACGGCGGCATGTTGGGGCAGGCCTTCAAGCCCAACCACTCCGACATTCAGGTCTTCAGCGTCTCCGCAGGCCTGTCGCCGATGACCCGCTTCGAGGTCGGCGGATGAACGCCAACTGGAAGTCCATCGCCCTGACCGTGGCGCTGGCCGCCCTGGCCAGCGGGGGCGCCGCCTGGCTGGCCGCAGGCTGGATGATGAAGCAGCACGAGACGCCCAGCGTGCACGACATCGTGCATCAGAAGCTGGACCTGACCGCAGATCAGGACGCTCGCCTGGACGGTATCGAAGAGCATTTCACCGTGCGGCGTGAAACGCTGGAGGCCGACGTGCGCGCCGCCAACCGCGAACTGGCCAACGCCATCGCCGCCAGCCAGGGCGACAGCCCCGAGGTTCGCGCCGCCGTCGATCATTTCCATGACGCCATGGGCGCCTTGCAGAAGGCCACCATCGCCCATGTGTTCGAAATGCGCGCGGTTCTGACGCCGGAACAGGCCCGCGTCTTCGACAAGGAAATCGCCGGCGCCCTTACGCAAGAGCCTCGGTAAGGCCGAGGTGACGGCCGGGGGCGACACAGACGAGGCGCGCGCCGCGCGCGGCGACCGCACTGCCTTCACCGCCCTGATGGCGGCGACCAGCGGCGACCTCTATCGCTTCGTGCGTCGTTACGTCGGCGACACGGATGAGGCCCACGACCTGCTGCAGGAAACCTATGTCTCGGCCTGGCTGGCGATCCAGCGCTATGATCCGACGCGCTCCTTCGAGACGTGGTTGCGCTCGATCGCCATCAACAAATGCCGCGACTGGGGCCGCAAGCGCACCGTGCGCCGCATCGTGCGCGGCGTCATGGGGCTGGACACGCCCGAAGCCATGGCCGTGGGCGAAGATGCGCCTGAAGCCGAGGCCCAGTTGGACGACCGCCGCCGCATGGACGAGATGAATCGCGCCCTGGCCGCCTTGCCCGACAATCTGAAGGCGCCGCTTCTGCTGGCCTCGCTGGAAGGCCGCTCCCATGCCGAGATCGCCGAAGTTCTGGGCGTCACGCCCAAGGCGGTCGAGACCCGTATCGCCCGCGCCCGACAGAAGCTGAACCAGGCCCTGGCGCGATAAAACGCACTGGCGTTGCGACTTGCCCGTCGCCGCGCCCTGCCCAAAGCTGCGGCGCCCTGCCGCAACGGCGATGCAAGGGGCGACCGTGTCGCCTGCGTATCCCGATCAGACCTCCTCCCCGCGCGCCTTTACGGGCGAACGGCCTCTTTGAGACTTGGACTTCATGGCGACAACATCACTGGACCGTCGAACCCTGTTGCGAGGCGCCGCCCTGGGCGGCGGCATTCTGGGCCTGCAGGGCCTTCTTCCCGCCTGGGCGCAGACCGGATCGCCGGGCCTGCGGGCCGATCTGCCGACCCTGACGGGACCGAACATCGACCTGAGCGTGGGTGACTCCAGCTTCACCGTCGGCGGCCGCACCGGCCACGCCTTCATGATCAACGGCCTGCTGCCCGCGCCCCTGCTGCGGATGCGCGAGGGCCAGAACGTGCGCCTGTCAGTGACCAACAATCTGGACGAGGACACCTCGATCCACTGGCACGGCCTGCTGCTGCCGTTCCAGATGGACGGCGTGCCGGGCGTCAGCTTCCCCGGCATCAAGCCGCGCGAGACCTTCGTCTATGAGTTCCCGATCAAGCAGTCGGGCACCTATTGGTATCACAGCCACTCGGGCCTTCAGGAGGCCATGGGCCACTACGGCCCCATCGTCATCGACCCGGCGGGCGCCGATCCGGTCGCCTATGACCGCGAGCACGTCCTAGTCCTGTCGGACTGGAGCTTCATGCATCCGCATGAAATCCTCGACAAGCTGAAGAAGAGCCCCGGCTACTTCAACATGCAGAAGACGACCCTGGCCGGCCTGCTGGACGGTTCGGACGGAATGAACGCCGCCGAGCGCCGGATGTGGGGCGGTATGCGGATGGACCCGCGCGACATCCTGGACGTCAACGGCACGACCTACACCTATCTGGTCAATGGCCACGGTCCGGAAGAGAACTGGACCGGCCTGTTCCGGCCGGGCGAGCGCGTGCGTCTGCGCATCATCAACGCCTCGGCCATGTCGATCTTCAACGTCCGCATCCCCGGTCTGCCGATGACCGTGGTTCAGGCCGACGGCGAGAACGTCCGCCCGGTCGAGGTCGACGAGTTCCAGATCTCGGTCGCCGAGACCTATGACGTCATCGTCCGCCCGACCGAGGACCGCGCCTACACCATCGTTTCCGAAGCCATCGACCGCTCGGGCATGGGCCGCGCCACCCTGGCGCCGCGCATGGGCATGACGGCCGAGGTTCCGCCTCTGCGCAAGGTGCCCAACCTGACCATGAAGGACATGGGCATGGGAGGCATGGACCACAGCGCGCACGGCGCAGCGGGCGCCGACCACGCGGCCATGGGTCACGGCGCCGCTGCGGGCGCTGCGGCGGCTGCGCCGATGGACCATTCGGGCATGAGCATGCGCGATCCGAACAACGCCCCGGCCGACATGGCCGTCGGCGTCGGCGTGGACGCCATCGCCCCGGCTCCGTCCAACCGTCTGGCCGACCGGCCGCAGGGCCTGGATGACGTCGATCACCGCGTGCTGGTCTACGCCGACCTGCGCTCGCTGACGCCGAACAAGGACACCCGCGCACCCTCGCGCACCATGGAGATCCACCTGACCGGTAACATGGAGCGGTTCATGTGGGGCTTCGACGGCCGCAAATTCTCGGAAGTGGTCGAGCCGATCCGCTTCGAGCTGAACGAGCGCGTGCGTGTGACCCTGGTCAACGACACCATGATGGCCCACCCCATCCACCTGCATGGCCACTTCTTCGAGCTGGTCAACGGTCATGACGGCAACCAGCCGCTGAAGCACACGGTCAATGTCGCCCCCGGCGGCAAGGTCACCTTCGACCTGACCGCGGACGCGCCCGGCGACTGGGCCTTCCACTGCCACCTTCTGATGCACATGCACGCGGGCATGTTCAACGTCGTCACTGTTCGCCCGCTGGCTGGAGCCGCCTCGTGAAGTCCCTTTCCTTCTCCCTGGCGCTCGCGCCCCTGATGCTGGCTGCGGGCGGCCCCGCCCTGGCCCAGAGCCACGCCGGTCATGCGGGTCACGCTCCCGCAGCGTCTGCCCAGGCGACACCCCCGGCCGCCAAGCCCGCACACGACTGCCCCATGATGCGCGACGGCAAGTCCTGCCCCATGCATGGAGCCGCCGCCTCCGGCGCTCCGGCTGATCCGCACGCCGGTCATGACATGAGCGGTCACGCCGGGCACGGCGCGGCTCCGACGGATCCCCATGCCGGCCACAACATGGCTCCGGCCCAGGCGACCCCGGCGGATCCCCACGCGGGTCACGATATGAGCGGCCATGCCGGCCACGACGCTCCTGCGGCCGATCCCCATGCGGGTCACGCCATGGCTCCAGCGCAGGCGGCCCCTGCCGACCCGCACGCCGGTCATGACATGAGCGGTCACGCCGGGCACGGCGCCGCTCCGGCTGATCCCCATGCCGGCCACAACATGGCTCCGGCCCAGGCGACCCCGGCCGACCCGCACGCGGGTCACGACATGAGCGGCCATGCCGGTCATGGCGCCGCCCAGACCGATCCCCATGCCGGTCATGACATGAGCGCCGCGCGCGGCGGGCCGAACATCCCGACTAGCGTGGACGCCGTCGGCGGCCGCATGGTCGAGACCCCGCCCCCGGCCGCCGCTCGTTCGGCTCCGGCCCACGCCGCCGACCTGCTGTTCGACCCGGCCGTCATGGCCGCTTCGCGCAAGCAACTTTTGGTCGAGAACGGCGACATCCGCTCGACGGCCGTGCTGATCGACTCCATCGAAGCCAGCTTCGGCGACGGCGCTGACGGCTACAGCTGGGGCGCCCAGGGCTGGACCGGCGGCGATATCAACCGCTTCTGGTGGAAGACCGAGGGCGAAGGCGAGATCGACGGCAAGCTGCACGAGGCCGAGGTTCAGGCCCTCTACAGCCGCGCCATCGCGCCCTTCTGGGACGTGCAGGCGGGCGTGCGCCAGGACTTCCGTCCGGACGGCGACGACACCACCCACCTGACCGTCGGCGTTCAGGGCGTGGCTCCCTACTGGTTCGAGATGAGCGCCGCCGCCTTCCTCTCGACCGAGGGCGACCTGACCGCCCGCGCCGAGGCCGAATACGATCAGCGCATCACCCAGAAGTGGATCCTGCAACCGGCGATCGAAGTGGCCCTGTCGGCCAGCGACATCCCGGAGCTCGAGATCGGCTCGGGCCTGACTTCGGTCACGGCGGGCCTGCGCCTGCGCTATGAAATCCGCAAGGAGTTCGCCCCCTACGTCGGCGTCGAGTGGACCCGTTCGCTGGGCGACACCGCCGACTACGCCAAGGCCAGAGGCCAGGATCCCGAAGACACGCGCTTCGTGGTCGGCATCAAGGCCTGGTTCTAAGATCTGAAAGGAAGATTGGTCATGCTGAAGACTCTGGTTCTCACCGCTGCGTTGGCCTCGCTGGCCGGCGCGGCCGCCGCTCAAGACCCGCACGCGGGTCATGCGGGACATGGCGGATCGCAGGCGCAAACGTCAGGCATCGTCACCAACCCGGCCGACGGCGCCATGACGCATGGTTCGCCGGAACGATTCAGCGTGACCTTTCCCCATCCGATGACGCTCAAGACCGTCACCCTGACGGCCCAGGGGCGAGCGCCGATCGTGGTCACGGCGCCGTCCGCCCCTGCCGCCCGAACCGTCAGCGCGCCCCTGCCGCGCCTGGCGCCGGGCAACTATGCAGCGGCCTGGACAGCCGAGGCGCCGGACGGCCACAGGATGAGCGGCTCCACCCGCTTCATGGTCCACTAGGAGGCCACGACACAGGCGGGTCAGGCGGCGCATCGCCGCTATGGAGGAGGAAAGAATGGCGGACACGAAACCCGGCGGACATTCCGCCGAAGGCCACGACCATCACCACAGCCACGTTCACGGACGCGGCGAAAGTCCTCCTCCATCCAGCGTCGTCGACCCCGTCTGCGGCATGGGCGTCGATCCGCACGAAACGGCGCATCATGCGACCCATGCCGGGCGCGAACACCATTTCTGCAGCGCAGGCTGCAAGGCGAAGTTCGTCGCCGAACCTGAACGCTATCTGGACCGTGCGACCCAGTCGAAGGTCGAGGCGCCTGCAGGGACCATCTGGACCTGCCCGATGCACCCGGAGATCCGCCAGGACCACCCCGGCGCCTGCCCCATCTGCGGCATGGCTCTGGAGCCTGAAGTCGCGACCGCCGACGCGGCTCCCAGCGCTGAACTGATCGACATGACGCGGCGCTTTTGGGTTGCGGTGGCTCTGACCACGCCCGTCTTCATTCTGGAGATGGGCGCGCATCTGATTCCGGCGCTGCATCACCTTGTGCCGATGCGGACCTCGATCTGGATTCAGATGGTCTTGGCCACGCCGGTCGTGCTGTGGGCGGGCTGGCCCTTCTTCCAGCGCGGCTGGACCTCGCTGAAGACCCGCAAGCTCAACATGTTCACCCTGATCGCCATGGGGACGGGGGTGGCCTGGGCCTACAGCATGGTCGCCGCCCTGGCGCCAGGCCTCTTCCCCGCCGCCTTCCGCGCGGCGGACGGATCAGTCGCGGTCTACTTCGAGGCCGCCGCCGTCATCACCACCCTGGTTCTGCTGGGGCAGGTGCTGGAATTGCGGGCGCGTGAACGCACCTCGGGCGCGATCAAGGCCCTGCTGAACCTGGCCCCCAAGACCGCCCGGCGCATCGCCGATGACGGCGGCGAGGACGAGGTCGCGCTCGACCTGATCGTCGTCGGTGACCGATTGCGCGTCCGCCCCGGCGAAAAGGTGCCGGTCGACGGCGTGGTCGAGGAAGGCCGCTCGGCCCTGGATGAATCCATGGTGACCGGGGAATCCATGCCCGTCACCAAGTCGGTCGACGACAAGGTCATAGGCGGCACGATCAACCAGAGCGGCGCCCTGATCATCCGCACCGAAAAGATCGGGCGCGACACCATGCTGGCGCGCATCGTCCAGATGGTCGCCGACGCTCAGCGCTCGCGCGCGCCGATCCAGCGCATGGCTGACCAGGTCGCAGGCTGGTTTGTCCCGGCCGTGCTGTTGGTGGCCGTCATCGCCTTCATCGCCTGGGGCGTCTGGGGGCCTGAGCCGCGTCTGGCGCACGGCCTGGTCGCGGCGGTCGCCGTTCTGATCATCGCCTGCCCCTGCGCCCTAGGCCTGGCGACGCCCATGTCGATCATGGTCGGCGTCGGCCGCGGCGCCGGCCTGGGCGTGCTGATCAAGAACGCCGAGGCGCTTGAGCGCATAGAGAAGGTCGACACCCTGGTTGTCGACAAAACCGGCACCCTGACCGAAGGCAAGCCCGCCGTAACCCGTATCGTGGCCGCCGACGGTTTCGATCAGAATGAACTGCTGCGCATCGCCGCCGGGGTCGAGCGGGCGTCAGAACATCCCCTGGCTCTGGCCATCGTCGAGGCGGCGACCGAACGCGATCTCGATATTCCTGCAGTCAGCGACTTCGACTCCCCTACAGGCAAGGGGGCGCTCGGTACGATCGAGGGCCAGCGCATCACCCTGGGCAACGCCCGGTTCCTGGCCGAGGCCGGAGTGGACGCCGACCCGATGGCGGCCCAGGCCGACGCCCTGCGCGCCGATGGCGCCACCGCCATCTTCATGGGGGTAGACAGCCGCGTGGCGGGCGTGTTCGCCATCGCCGATCCGATCAAGCCAACCACGGCCGAGGCCCTGGCCGCCTTGCGCGCCCACGGCCTCAAGGTCGTGATGCTGACGGGCGACAACCGCACGACGGCCGAGGCGGTCGCGCGCCAACTGGGCATCGACGCTGTCGAAGCGGACGTCCTGCCCGATCAGAAGGCCGAGGTCGTGGCGCGGTTGAGACAGCAGGGCCGAGTCGTCGCCATGGCTGGCGACGGCGTCAACGACGCCCCTGCCCTGGCCACAGCCGACGTAGGAATCGCCATGGGGCCCGGCGCCGACGTGGCGATGGAAAGCGCAGGCGTGACCCTGCTGAAAGGCGACCTGAACGGCATCGTCCGCGCTCGCGAACTCAGCCACGCCACCATGGCCAATATCCGCCAGAACCTGTTCTTCGCCTTCATCTACAACGCCGCAGGCGTGCCGGTGGCGGCGGGCCTGCTCTACCCCTTCTTCGGCATATTGCTCTCGCCGATGATCGCGGCGGCGGCGATGGCCCTGTCCTCCGTCAGCGTCATCGCTAACGCCCTGCGCCTGAACCGAGTGAAGCTGTAGGGGCCATATACCGCCACAGGCGTGGGTTAGTCCGCCAAGCGGTACCCCACGCCTGGCTCCGTCAGGATCAAGCGCGGTTGCGCGGGATCAACCTCTAGTTTCTGGCGCAGTTGGCCGATGACGACGCGCAGATACTGGGTGTCATCGGCATGGGCCTTGCCCCAGACGGCGGTCAGCAGGTCGCGATGGCCAGTCACCTTGCCGACGTTTCGGGTCAGGTGCGCCAGGACATCATACTCCTTGGGCGTCAGTCGCACTGGGTTATCCGCGCGGGTGATCAGGCGTCGCTCCATGTCGATCTTGACCTCGCCTGTGATCAAAGGTCCGGCCGTTTCGGCGCGCGGCGTCTGACGCAGATTGGCCCGCAGTCGGGCCAGTAGCTCGCCGACGCCAAAGGGTTTTTCGACATAATCATTGGCGCCCACATCAAGCGCCGCGATCTTTTCGGCCTCCTTGTCCCGCGCCGACAGGATGATGATGGGACCGGCGTAGAACTCTCGCGCGCGGGCCAGCACGTCCTTGCCGTCCATGTCGGGCAGGCCGAGATCCAGCACCACGGCGTCGGGGCTCCACAGGGCGATGCCGCGCAAGCCCTCCTGCCCGCTGTCGGCGCGGCGCGGCTCATAGCCGGCAGCGTCCAGCGCTGGGGACAGGAAGCGGTGGATCTGGGACTCGTCGTCGATGACGAGAATCTGAGGACGAACGGCGGCCATGCGGCGAACTCTAAAGCAGGCTCGGGTGAGTGACGACGGCCTTGGGCAGGCTGATCAAGATACGGGTGCCTTTTCCGTCCTGGATGGGGCTGGCGGCGGCGATGCGGCCGTTCATGGCCTCGACGAAGCCCTTGGCGATGGCCAGCCCCAAACCCGCGCCCTTTGTGCGGTCTGACGGCTCCTCCATGCGGCGGAACTTGTCGAACACCCGTTCCAGCTCGGCGGTCGGGATGCCCTTGCCTTCGTCCTCAATGGAGATGACCACGGCCCCCCGGTCTTCATAGGCGGCAAGTTCGACCGTCGAGCCGTCGGGGCTGTAGGCGATGGCGTTTTCCAGGATGTTCACGAGCGCCTGTTCCAGCAACCCCTGATCGACCATGACCAGACTGAGCTGGGCCGGGAAGTCGCGGGTCATCCTACGCTGCCCCAGACGCCGCGCCACCCGCTTGCCCGCCGCGTTCAGCACGTCGCGCACATCGACCCAGTCGGCGCGGATGTTCAGGCCCCCGCCTTCCAGCCGGGTCATGTCCAGCAGGTCGCCGACATAGCGGCTGAGACGCTCGGCCTCCTCGCGGATCGACAACAACAGATCGGCGCGTACGGCGGGCGTCAGCTTGTCGCCGAGGTCGATCAAAGTGGTCGAGGCGCCCAGCACGGTGGATAGCGGCGTCCGCAAGTCATGGCTGACCGAGTTCATCAGCGCGCCTCGGAAACGGTCGGTACGGCGCAGGGTCTCGGTCTCGACCGCCTGGCCGGCCAAGTCGGCGCGCTCGACCGCCACCGCGCCCTGATCCAGCAGGGCCAGGGCCAGCTTCTCTTCGTCAGAACCCGGCGACAGGGCGGCGGCCTCGATCCCAGCCACGCCCGCCCGGTCGCGCACGCCTTGCAGAAGCCGGAAGGTCCAGCGCGCCTGAGGCAGGGTGCCGGTGCCGTGGCCGGCGGGTTCGCCTTTTTCCCAGGCCCAGCGCGCGGCGGCCATGGCTTCGGCGTCCAGTTCGGGCTTGCCGGGCGCTCCGGCAGTCAGGATCAGTTCGCCGTCAACGGGCAGCAGGACGACCGCCCCGGTCCCTGCGGCGGCGGCCGTTTGTTCGGCCAAGATGCGCGCAGCCTCGTTCCGATCACCGATCCCGGTCAGACGCTGACTGGCGGCCAGAAGGGCGGACACCGCCGAGGCGCGGCGTTGAGCCGCCCTAGCCTGCTCTCGCACCCGCCCCGCCAACGCGCCAGTCGTCAGGGCCACGCCCCAGAAGACGATCAGGGTCAGCACGTCCGTCGGCGACCCGATGGCGAAACTGAACTTCGGCTGCAAGAACAGGAAGTTGTAGGTCAGGAAGGCGACGGTCGCCGCCGCCAAAGCGGGCCGCAGTCCATAGAGAGCGCCCGCCGCCAGAACCGCCGTCAGATAGATGACGCCCAGGTCCACACGCTCGAAGGTCCGGTCCAGCAAGAGGGCCAGTCCCGTCGCCGCAATGACGCAGGCGACGCCGACGGCGTAGCCGCGCCACCCTCCGGCCAGGTTCAAGCGTACGTCTTTCGGCGCTTTCGGTTCCGGCTCGACCTCGTCGGTGACGACGTGAACGGCCACGCCCCGCGCCTGACGCAGCAGTTCGGCGGCCAGAGACCGGCCCAGCCACTCCGACAGGCGGCTGTCGCGTCCCTTGGCCAGGACGATCTGGGTGACATGGTTGTTGTGAGCGTGGTCCATGATGGCGCGCACCACATCGTCGCCGCTGAGAACTACGGTGCGCCCGCCCAGTTGCTCGGCCAGTTTCAGCGCATCGGACAACTTGCCCGCCGAGCCGACGCCGTGGCGCGCGCCAGACGGCCGATCGACATGAGCCACGGTCCAGGGCGCGTCCATCATCATGTCGGACAAGCGCCGCCCCGCCCGAACCAGGGGGCCGGCCATGGCGTCGCCCGCCACCAGGACCAGGATGCGCTCGCCCGCCGCCCACGGCCCGGCCGCGCCCTGTTCGCGCAGACGGGCGGTCAGCTGATCGTCCACCGTCTGGGCCGCGCGGCGCAGCGCCAGTTCGCGCAGGGCCGTCAGGTTCTCGACCTTGAAGAAGTTGTCCGAGGCCAGCCGGGCCGTCTCAGGCACATAGACCTTGCCCTCGGCCAGACGCTTGCGCAGCTCCTCCGGGGTGATGTCCACCACCTCGATGTCGTCGGCGCGTGACAGGGCGCTGTCGGGCACGCTCTCGCGTTGGCGGACGCCCGTGATGCGCAGCACCACGTCCGACAGGCTCTCCAGATGCTGGACGTTCAGCGTGGTCCAGACGTCGATCCCGGCATCGAGAATCTCCTCCACGTCCTGCCACCGCTTCGGATGGCGCGAACCGGGCGCGTTGGAGTGGGCGTATTCGTCGACCAGCAACAGGTCCGGCCGGCGCGCTATGGCCGCGTCGATGTCGAACTCCAGCAGGGTCCGTTCGCGGTAGGCGATGGGCCTGCGGGCCATGACTTCCAGCCCGCGCAGCAGGCTCATCGTCTCCTTGCGGCCGTGGGTCTCGACCACGCCGACGACGACGTCCTCGCCCTCGGCCTTTCGTCTCCGAGCGGCGCGCAGCATCTCATAGGTCTTGCCGACGCCTGGCGACATGCCCAGAAAGACCTTCAGCCGCCCACGCTTGCGCGGGGCGGCCGGGGTCTGATCCGTAGAGAGAATCGGCGACGTCATCCGCCCTCGGTCGTCAAGAGGCCGAAGCGCGCGTCCAACGCCCGGTTGGTCAGCAGCACATTGACCCGCGGCTGACCCAGTACGCCGAACGTGCGGCCCTCGACATGCTGTCGGATCACTTCGCGCACCTGCCCCTCCCCTACGCCGCGCGCCTTGGCGATGCGGGCGGCCTGAAGCTCAGCGTAGGCCGGAGAGATATGCGGGTCGAGACCCGACGCCGAGGCCGTCACCGCGTCGGCGGGGATGGTCCTTGCACCCGTCTCGCTTCGCAAGGCGTCGGCGTCCGTCTTCACCCGCGCGATCAGATCGGGGTTCAACGGGCCGAGGTTGGAGCCGGATGAGGCGGCGGCGTCATAGCCGTCACCCGCCGCCGACGGCCGGGGATGCAGATACCCCGGCGCGGCGAACGTCTGGCCGACCAGGGCCGAGCCGACCACTCGTCCCCCCTTGTCACGAACCAGGCTGCCGTTCGCCTGATCCGAAAAGGCCGCTTGGGCCACCCCCGTCACGGCCAACGGATAGCCGACGCCCAGAACGCCGGTGAACAGGGCGATCATGACGATCGCCGGGCGAATATGGTTCAGCATCAGAAGTTCGCCTTCAGGCTGGCGACGACGCGGCTGTCATAGGCGGAGCCGAAGCCGTGCTCGTCAGTGTCGAAATAGCGGACGTCCAGGCCCAGCCGCTCCGTCAGCTGATAGGCCGCGCCCAGGTTCCAGGTCGTGTAGTCGAAGTCCGACGACACCCACTGACGCCCCAACGCCGCCGAGAGCGTCCATTTGTCGGCCGGGCTGATCGCTGCATTGATCTCGGCATAGGTCGCCTCGTCCTCGGACGCGCCGAAGAAGTCCGGCGAATAGTAGATCGCTGCGCCCAGCGTCGCCGGGCCGACCGCGCGCGAAGCGGCGGCCTTCAGCTCGACATAGTCATAGTCGGCGCCGTTCGGCTGGCCGGCGTAGAAGTAGCTGACCACGCCGAAGTCCCAGTCAAAGCCGCCGAACGCAGGGCGAACGCCCGCATAGAGGTCGATCTCGGCGTCGGTATCGGCGTCGCCTACAAAGGAGACGTTCCCAGCCCAGGCCCCGGCGTAGAAGAGACCTTGCGTCACATCCACCCCGGCCGAGATCGCCGGGTCGCCTTCATTCTGGCTGACGCCCCGGAAGACGTAATCGGAGCCGATGGCGGCGTTGAAGGCGATGTCAGGACGGGCGTTCTTCGCGACGTCCTGAGCCTTGGCGTCGGTCGGCGCCGTGCACAGGCCCAGGGTGATGACGGCGATCAGGCAGGCCCCGCCCAGCAGGGCGTTGTTGAGGTCCGAGCCGTCGAGTTTCTTGCGCTTACGCATGCTGTTTTTCCTTAGTCCTCAGGCCAGGCCGAGGGCGGAGATGACGATGTCGATGAGCTTGATGCCGACGAAGGGCGCGATCAGACCGCCCAGGCCGTAGATCAGCAGGTTGCGGCCCAGCAGCTTGCCCGCCCCCACGGCGCGGTATTTCACCCCGCGCAGCGCCAGCGGGATCAGGGCGACGATGACCAGGGCGTTGAAGATGACCGCCGACAGGATGGCGCTTTCCGGGCTGGACAGCTTCATCACGTTCAGCGCCGCCAGCGACGGCAGGCCGACCACGAACATCGCCGGAATGATGGCGAAATACTTGGCCACGTCGTTGGCGATCGAGAAGGTGGTCAGGGCGCCGCGCGTGATCAGCAGTTGCTTGCCGACCTCGACGATCTCGATGACCTTGGTCGGGTCAGAGTCCAGATCGACCATATTGCCCGCCTCACGCGCGGCCTGGGCGCCGGTCTGCATCGCCACGCCGACGTCGGCTTGTGCGAGAGCAGGCGCATCGTTGGCCCCGTCGCCGCACATGGCGACCAGACGGCCCTTGGCCTGTTCCGCCTTGATCAGGCGCATCTTGTCCTCGGGCGTGGCCTCGGACAGGAAGTCGTCGACCCCGGCTTCGGACGCGATGGCCGCCGCCGTCACCGGGTTGTCGCCGGTGATCATGACGGTGCGCAGGCCCATGCGGCGCAGATCGGCGAAGCGCGCCTTCACCCCCGGCTTGACCACGTCCTTCAGGTGGATGACGCCGACCAGGGCCTCGTTCTCGACCACGGCCAGAGGCGTGCCGCCCGAGCGGGCGATGCGGTCCACGGCGGCGCGGAACTCGGCGGGCGCCTCAGCCTCGGCCAGACCCAGGGCCTTGAGCACGGCGTCCACCGCCCCCTTGCGCCACGAGCGGCCGTCCGCTTCGAGGCCCGACTGACGGGTCACGGCGCTGAACGGAATGGTCCTGGCGCCGACAGGCAGATCGCCCGTCACCCCGGCGTTGCGGCCCAGTTCGACGATGGAGCGGCCTTCCGGCGTCTCATCGGCCAGCGAGGCCATGACCGCCGCCCGCATCGCCGCCTCGGGACGCACGCCCGGCACGGTGATGACCTCAGTCGCCATGCGGTTGCCGAAGGTGATGGTGCCGGTCTTGTCGAGCAGCAGGGTGTCGACGTCGCCTGCCGCTTCCACCGCGCGGCCCGAGGTGGCCAGAACATTCACCTTCAGCAACCGGTCCATGCCGGCGATGCCGACGGCGGACAGAAGGCCCCCGATCGTCGTGGGGATCAGGGTGATGAACAGGGCGCCCAGAACGATGGGATCCAGCTTGACGCCCGAATAGGCGCCCAGACCCAGCAGGGCCGCGACCGCGATCAGGAAGATCAGGCTCAGGCCGGCCAGCAGGACCGACAGGGCCAGTTCATTCGGCGTCTTGCGACGGTCCGCGCCCTCGACCATGGCGATCATGCGGTCGAGGAAGGTCGCGCCGGGGGCCGAGGTGATGCGCACCTTGATCCAGTCGGAGGCGACCGTGGTGCCGCCCGTGACGGCCGAGCGGTCGCCGCCGCTTTCACGGATGACGGGGGCGCTTTCGCCGGTGATGGCGGCCTCGTTGACCGAGGCGACGCCTTCGATGATCTCGCCGTCCGAGGGGATGACGTCGCCGGCCTCGACCAGGACGATCGCGCCGATCTCCAGCTCATGCGCCGGGGTCGGAACGACCATGCCGGTCTTGGGATCGACGATCAGCTTGGCCTTGGTGGTGACGCGGGCGGCGCGAAGACTGTCGGCCGCCGCCTTGCCGCGCCCCTCGGCGATGCTTTCCGCCACGTTGGCGAACAGCACCGTGGCCCACAGCCACAGGGCCAGTTGAACGGCGAAGCCCGCCGCCTGTCCCATCGCCACGGCGGCGACCGCCGAAACGGTGGCCAGGGCCGCGACGATCCAGGTGGCGAAGATCACCGGGTTGTTGAGAAGCTTGGTCGGGTTCAGCTTGACGACGGCGTCGCCGAGCGCCTGGCCGAGCATGGCCCTGGTCAGCCCGCCCGCGATGGGCGCAGCAGATACTCTTTGGTTGGATGGAGAGCTCGACGGATCGAGCGTGACTTGGGTCATGACGGATATCCGATCAGAACCGGGCCGTGACCTGGAGCATGTCGAAATGCTCCACGATCGGTCCCAGAGAGAGTGCGGGGAAGAACTGCAGGCCGCCGAGGATCAGGATCACCCCGATCAACAGGCCGATGAACAGCGGACCATGCGTGGGCAGGGTGCCGACCGAGGGCGCCAGACGAGGCTTGGCGACCAGGGCCCCAGCCACAGCCAGAACCGCGACCGCAGGCACGAACCGGCCCAGCAGCATGGCCAGACCCAGGGTGGTGTTCCACCAGGGGGCGTTGGCGGTCAGACCCGCAAAGGCCGAGCCGTTGTTCCCCGTCGCCGAGGTATAGGCATAGAGAATCTCTGACAGACCGTGCGGCCCCTTGTTTAGCAGACCGGCCAGGGCTTCGGGCAGGACGGCGGCGACGGCCGAGAAGCCCAGCACCGACAGGGGCACGACCAGGACCGCCAGCATGGCGAACTGGATCTCCCGCGCCTCGATCTTCTTGCCCAGATATTCCGGCGTGCGACCGACCATCAGGCCCGCCACGAAGACCGCCAGCATGGCCATCAGAACCATGACCGCGATCCCCGACCCGATCCCGCCGGGCAGGATCTCGCCCAGTTGCATCAGGAACATGGTCACGGCCCCACCCAGCGGCATGTAGCTGGCGTGCATGGAGTTGACCGACCCGTTCGAGGCGCCTGTCGTCTGGGCCGCCCAGGCGACGGACGACGGCACGCCGAAGCGGACCTCCTTGCCCTCCATGTTTCCGGCGGACGTATCGACACCAGCCGCGACCAGAGCGGGCGCAGGCTGGCTTTCGATGACGTAGAGGGCCGAACCCGCTGCGCCCAGCAACAGGACCGCCGCGACCACCAGTGCGCGCACGTCCTTCTTGGCCATGACGCTGCGGCCGAAGGCGAAGAAGGCCGCCCACCCCATGACGTTGATGCAGATCGCCGTGATCAGGGTGGTCAGCGGCGTGGGGTTCTCCAGCGGGTGGGCCGAGTTGACGTTGAACACGCCGCCGCCGTTGATGCCCAACTGCTTGATCGCCAGCTGGCTGGCGGTCGGGAACAGGCTGATCGTCTGCTGACCGCCTTCCAGCGTCGTCGCCTGGGCCGAGGCCGCCAGCGACTGCACCACGCCCAGCCCAGCCAGCACCACGGCCACGATGAAGGCGATGGGCAGCAGGACATAGAGGCTGGTGCGCGTCAGGTCGGCCCAGAAATTGCCCAGCCCCTCGCCGCGATTGGCGATGAAGGCGCGGGCCAGCGCCGCCGCGATCGTCGCGCCCGTGGCTGCCGAGACGAAGTTCTGCACCGTCAGGCCGACCATCTGACTGAAGGTCGAGACGGTCGTTTCGCCGCCATAGCTCTGCCAGTTGGTGTTGGTGACGAAGCTGACGGCGGTGTTGAAGGCCAGGTGCGGGCTGACGCCGTCAAACCCCTGCGGGTTCATCGGCAGGACGCCCTGCAGTCGCAGCAGACCGTAGAGCAGCAGGAAGCCCGCCAGGTTGAAGGTCAGCAGGGCGCCGACATAGCCCAGCCAGCCCTGGCTGCGCGTGGGATCAACACCGGCTGCGCGATAAAACAGGCCCTCGACCGGCTTCAGCACCGGATCCAGCCACGTGCGTTCGCCGTTCCAGACGCGCGACATATAGACCCCGATCGGCCAGCCGAGCACGACGGCCAGGCCGAGGGTCAGGGCGATCTCCGCCCATCCTTGAATGTTCATGAGAAGGCGGCTCCGTTCAGAACCGCTCGGGCCGCAGCAGGGCCGCGACCATATAGCCGGCGATGACCAGGGCGCCGACGCCCCAAAGGACGTTCAGCCACACGGTCACAACCTCCTCAACACAATGGCGAGGGCGGCGAAGGCCACGAAGGCTCCAACGCCGATCACCACGAAAATCAGATCGGCCATGCCGATACCTCCAGCTCAGTTAGGGCCGGAAGAGACGCCTTCAGGACGTAAGCGGGCCATTCGGAAAGCCGCTCGCCGCATAAGGCGGGCATAAAGTCACCAAGGTCGAAGATGAGCCGGATGCTTGTTCCGGACGGCGACCGCCGCCTTCATCGAATTTGCCCATGTCGCTGGCCGTCAGTATCGAGCAAGAGCCTGATTTTCGTGAACGACGACCTTTGGAGGGGCACCTTGAGCTTTGGGCCTTTTGACAAGCCGGAGAGCATCGCCACCCTGTTCGCCAAGGCATGGGCGCTGCGCGACGCTGACAAACTGGCCTCGTTGTTCGATGAAGACGCCGAGTTCGTGAACGTCACCGGCCTGTGGTGGCATGATCGGGAATCGATACGGAAGGCGCATGCCTACGGCTTCGAGCGCATCTTCGGCGGCTCTGTGCTGAGGGTGATGAAGGTGAAGGTCAAAGCTCTGGGCGAGAATGTCGCCGTGGTTCATGCCCGTATACGGCTTGAGGGGCAGAGCGGCGTCGCGCAGGTCGATCAGCCGGGCGTCCGCAACACCATCTTCTCGTTCGTCGTCCATCGCGGTGACGACGGCTGGCGCTGTGCATCGGCGCACAACACAGACATCGTGCCTCATATGGAGACCAATATGGTCGCGCCAGACGGGAGGTTCACCGCCGTCAGTTATCGCGACTGAGCGGCTATCCGGCGGGTTGACCGAACCCAAGCGCACTCAGGTCCGGTCTCTGTTTCAGCGTGTCACCAGGTTTCGCCGAAGGGGCGGGCTTCCGCCTCAAAGGTCCAGGCCGACTTGTCCTGGCGGACCAGCATGGACGCGAGGTCGGCCACGCCCGAGGGCTTGATGAAGAAGTCGTCGGACTTGTCCTTCATGACTTCGCGCGTGCGGGGCAGATCGACGACGCCGTCGAGGATGATCAGCGCCACGTGGACGCCGTCCGGGCCAAGCTGTCGCGCCAGGGCCTCGCACAAGCTGCGCTGCGCCGCCTTGGCTGGAGCGAAGGCCGTGGTTCGCGCCGTGCCGCGTCGTGACGCCGTCGCGCCGATGACGATGATGGCGCCCTCGCCCGCCGCCTTCATGGCCGGCGTGACTTCCTTTGCGACCAGGAAAAGACCGAGACTGTTCACACGCCAGGACGCCTCGAAATCGGCGGCGCTGACGTCGTCAAGCGCGCCGAAGACGCCGGAGCCTGCGTTGAAGACCACCACGTCGACCTCACCCATTTCGGCCCGGACTGCCGCGAAGGCGCTTGCGACCGATGCCGCATCGCCCACGTCGCAGGCGAAGGAGCGGGCGTCGGCCAGTTCTTCCGCCAGGGCCGAGGTGTTCTTCGCTGATCGCGCCATCAAGGCGACGGCATAGCCGTCAGCCGCGAAGCGTCGCGCCAGAGCCGCTCCGTTGCCGGGCCCGACGCCGATGACGGCGCAGACTTTTTTCTTTTCACTCATCCGGTTGATCCCTTCGCCTGGAAATTGATGCGTTGCTCTGTGACAGAAGCCGAAATCGCCTGATCGGTTTCGAGCTGGACCGATGATAGGTCCGGTAGACGATAAGCGCCACAGTTGCGATTTCTATTCTCGCGCAAATACGCCTCGCCCGCTGCACCTCTTACGAATGCGACCAAGCCTCTTGCACCACTCTCCGAAACTGTGAATATGAGGTCATCTTCAATTTTAGGGTTCAGTGATGGTTCAGGCGGTTGAACACGCTTCAGAGATGGTCTCGGAGTGGGTCGAGGTGACGCAGGCCATGATTGACGACTTCGGTCGCGCCACCCTGGACAGCGATCCCTTTCACAACGATCCCGAATGGGCCAAGGACAACACCCCATATGGCGGCACCATCGCCTTTGGTTTTCTGACAGTGTCCTTGCTGACCCATCTGGCGGCGAAAGCCATCGAGGCGGCCGGCGGCAATTTCAAGCCTGAAGGCGGCTACTTCCTGAACTATGGATTTGACCGTATGCGTCTGGTCGCGCCGGTGCCGACGGGCAGCCGCGTGCGGGGTCGCTTCATCAAGGGACCGGAGCATACGGATGAGGCTGGACGAGTGCGCCGCTCCATGGACGCCGTGATCGAGATCGAAGGCGGCGAGCGCCCTGCCCTGGTGGCGACCTGGCTCAGCGTCTGGGTGCCTGACAGCGTCGAAGCGAGGGCCTGATGTCCAGCGTTCAGCAGCGGTTGACGCCTTCCAGGGCGATGTCGGCGGTAGGAGAGTCGCCGCTGCTGACGCTGATTTCCGATTACGCCGCCTGGTATGGCGAGCAGACGCCTGATGCGCCGGCGGCGACGCTGGAAGGTCAGGTTCAGACCTATGCGGAGTTGGCGCACGGCGTGGACGCCTTGGCCCGCGCCATGATCGCCGCCGGCGTCGACAAGGGCGATCGCGTCGCCATGCTGGCCCCGCCCTCCCCTGACTTTCTGACCGTCTTCCTGGCTACAGCCGCGGTCGGGGCCATCTGGGTCGGATTGAACCCCCGCTACCGCTATGAAGAACTGGCCTATGTCGTCAGCGACTGCGCGCCGCGCCTGATCATCGGGCGCCGCCGTGTGGCCGGGCGAGATTATGTCCAGGATCTGGAAGCCCTGGCGGCGAACGTTTCGGCTGATCTGGTCCTGATCGGCGACGACGACTTGGACGCCCGCGCCCACCTGCCGTTGAGCGTCTATGTCGCCCAGGGCGAGGCCGTGTCCGACGAAACCCTGGCGGAGCGCAAGCGGTCCGTCGCGACCCGCGATCCCTGCCTGATCGTCTATACCTCAGGCAGCACGGGCAAGCCGAAAGGCGCGGTCCTGCACCATGAAGGGCTGATCCTGCCCGCCCTGGAGCAGGGCGAACCCTTGCGTGGCGAACCGCTGTGCATGTTGAACTACCTGCCGATCAACCACATCGGCTGCGTCGGCGACATCGCCGCCATGGTTCTGGTCAACGGCGGCAAGCTGGCCTTCCTGGAACAGTTCGACGTCGAAACGGGGCTGAACACAATGGCGTCGGAGGGCGTCACCCTGTGGGGCACGGTTCCGTCCGTGTTCGAAATGACGGTGGCCCATTCCGCCTTCGCCCAGACGGACCTGTCGGCTGTGCGGCGCGTCTTCTGGGGCGGAGCGGCCATGCCTGCGCCGACGATCAAGGCTCTGATCCCCGTCGCGACCTGTATGGGCACCAACTACGGCCTGACCGAATCCTGCGGCCCCATCGCCGCCACCGGCGACATGACGGTTCAGGATGACGCCGATGTCGCCTTCGCCACGGCCTCGGTCGGACGGCCGACCCGTCATTATGAAGTCCGCCTGCGCGCCGAAGACGGTTCGCTGGTCGAAAACGCAGGCGTCGACGGCGAGATCGAGGCCAAGGGCGCGCCCCTGTTCCTCGGCTACTGGAACCGGCCTGACGCCACGGCCGACGCCTTCACCAAGGACGGATGGTTCCGCACCGGCGATGTCGGCGCCTGGCTGGACGACGGCCGTCTGCGCATCACCGGACGGCTGAAGGAAATGTACAAATCCGGCGGCTACAACGTCTATCCGCGCGAGATCGAGATCGCGCTGGAAGGCCATACGGCCATTACCGAGGCCGCTGTCGTGGGCGTTCCCGATCCCGTCTGGGGCGAGGTGGGCGTCGCCTTCGTCATCGCCCGCGCCGACGTCGACGCCGCTCAGCTTCAGGCCCATTGCCGCGAGCGGCTGGCCAACTACAAGATTCCCAAGCGTTTCGTGATCGAGCCGGACCTTCCGCGTCTGCCGGTCGGCAAGGTGGACAAGATGGCGCTGCGCCGTCTGGCCGTGGAGGACTAATGGACGCCGCCGTCAAGACGCCGAACGCCGTAGAGCAAGCGACGCCTTTGCGCCCTCGCCTGCTGGCCGGATACGGCCTGGCCAACATCGGCCTGGCCTGTTTCCTGATCACGCCGCAGCTGCTGCTGCTCTACTTCCTGACGGACACCCTGGCGGTGCCGGCGGCGACGGCGGGCGTGGTCCTTCTGCTGCCGAAGATCTGGGAGGTCGTGTTCGACCCTGTTGTGGGCCTGTGGTCGGATCGACTGCGCGGGCGGATGGGGCGACGCTGGCCCTTGATGGCGGCGGGCGCGGCCCTGTTTCCATTAGGTTTCGCGGCCATGTTCGCCCCGCCGACGCACCTGACCGGCTTCGGCGCCGTAATCTGGGTCATGGCGGCCTATATGGCGGCGACGACGGCCTACGCCCTGTTCTCCATCCCCTACGCCGCCATGCCGGGAGAGATTTCGCGACGTCAGCAGGACCGGACCCGCGTCGTAGCCTGGCGTGTCGGCTTCCTGGCGTTCGGCCTGATGGTGGCAGGCGGCATGTCGCCCCTGCTGGTCGAAATGGCGGGCGGCGGTCGTCCCGGCTATGCGGTCATGGGAATGCTGCTGGCGCTGATGGCGGGCGGCGCCCTGCTGGGGTCGTTGCGCGCGGTCTGGAAGCTGCAGGATCGCAAACGCGACTTCGGCGCGCCGCTGAAGCCGGCCAAGGCGCTGGCGGCCGGGGTGCGCGCCACCCTGGGCAATCCGGCCTATCGCTTCCTGTGGATCGGCTACGCCTTCCAGACAGTCGCCATGGGAGCCCAGTCGGCGATGATGCCCTATGCCGTCACCTATCAGATCCAGGCGTCTTCGGGCGTGCTGGCGCAATTGTTTCTGGCCGGCGCAATCGTTCAGGTCGCGGCCATGCCCTTGTGGGTCAAGTTCGCCGATCGTTGGGGCGCGACGCGCGCCGCGATCGCCGCCGCCGCCGCCTATGCCTTGGCTACCCTGGGCTATGTCTGGTGCGGACCGGGCGATGTGGCCCTCGCCACCGCCGTCGCCGCCCTGGCGGGCCTGGGTCAGGCGGGGTGTTATGTCCTGCCGTTCGCCCTGATGCCGAGCGTGGTCGCGGCCCGCGACCAGAAAGAGGCTGAAGCCAACCTCGGCCTGCTGACGGCCGTCTGGGTCTCGGGTGAAAAGCTGGGTCTTGCGCTGGGCGGCGCGGCCGCCGGGGTGTTGCTGGGCCTTGCGGGCTATGTCTCAGGGGGGCAGGCGCAGCCGGCTTCGGCTCTGGCCTCCATTCCCCTGCTGTTCGCAACCGGTCCGGCGCTCATGCTGGCGTGCAGCGCGCCGCTGCTGTTGAAGCTGGATCGCCTGCGCCGCCGCCAGGGCCAGCCGCTCTAGGCGGCGGGCCGCGACCGCGACAGGAAGCCGGCCAGCCTCACGGCCGCTTCCGGAAGGTCATCGCTCGTTGGGGCGTCGCCATAGGCCAACTGGTGCCAGACCACGCTGACGGCGTCCGACAAGGTGTCGTCAGCATCAGCCCCCATACGCCCCAAGACCTCGATGAAGGATTCATCGGGCAGGACGATCATCTTGCGAGCGATTTCGTCCGCCATGGCGACCAGCATGTAGCCGGCCAGGCGCACGGCGTCCGGGTCGTCCTCGGCGCGGCGACGCTGGATGCTCTCGGCCACGACCTCGGCCCAGCGGCGGTTGATCTTCTGGCTGATCTGCAGGAATTCGGGAACATAGTCGCCGACCTGGAAGACGCACTTCATCAAGCCGGGATTCGCCCGACAGACGCGGAACCACAGACGGTTGGTCGAACGGATTCGGGCGAATGGCGTGTCGCCCGTCGCGGGCGTCATCGCCTTGGCGACATAGTCATCGAAGAAGCGCGCCAGCGCCTCGACGGAAATCTCGGTCTTGTCCTTGAAGTAGACGTAGAAGGAGCCTTCGGCGACTTCGGCCTGGGTCGTGATGTCGCCGACGCGCATGGCGTGAAAGCCGCGCTCCTCCAGCACCTGGGCGGCGGCCAGCAGAAGCCGCGCGCGCGTGCGTTGTCCTTTGAGGCGCGGCGGGTTGTCCCGCAGCTCAGCGGCCAGATAGGAGGAATAGCTCTGCAGTTGCATCAACGCCTCGTCTGCGACGAGGTCGGATCACGCCCCAGCCCGCCGTTTCGATCAAGAACCGGCGGCGTCCGACCAAGCCGAACGCCGCCAAGCGTCCCTTAGTAACGCAAACGCAGATAGACGCCAGCCGAGCGAGGCTCGCCCATCGACACCCGGTCCATGCCCAGAGCCTCCAGGTTGACGATGCCGCGCTGATAGACTTCGTCCGTCAGGTTACGCGCCCACAGGCCGACCTCGGTCTTGCCGTCCGGCAAAGCCCAGCCCAGTTCGCCATTGACGGTCCAATATCCGTCCTGGCTGAGCCGCTCGACATTGCCCGAGCTGAAGTAGAACTTCGAGCGATAGGAGCCCGACAGGGTCATCAGCAGATCACCCTTGTCGCCCAGGCTGTGCTGATAGGACACAGCCCCATTGAAGGTGAACTCAGGCGCGGTCGGCAGGCGGTTGCCAGAGAAGTCTTCGCCGACCGAGATGTAGTTCTTGTATTCGCTGTCCAGCACGGCTGCGCCCAGCGAGATATCCAGCCCCTTCATCGGTGCGACGGTCAGCTCGATTTCAGCGCCCTTGATGACGGCGTCGGAGGCGTTGTCGAGGATCGGCACGCTGGTCGGGCCGCGCACGACGTAGCTGTAAACCTGCAGATCCTGATAGTCGTAGTAGAAGGCCGCCGCGTTCAGACGCGCACGACGCCCGAACAGCTCGCTCTTGAAGCCGACCTCATAGGCGTTCAGCACTTCGTCGTCGTACGGACCCAGATCCTGAACGTCGGTGATCATGCCGCCTGCGAAACCGCCGCTCTTGTAGCCGCGATTGTAGCTGACATAGGCGCGCGAGTTGTCGCTGATGTCATAGTTCAGCACGGCGCGGCCCGAGATGCTCTCGAACGACTTGGAGCCGTGGAAGTCGACCAGGGTCACGCCCGCCTCGGTGAAGCCGCTGTGGTAGTCCATGGTCTTGTCGTCACGCGACCAGCGCAGGCCCGCGACCAGCGACAGGCGCTCGGTCAGCTTGTAGTCGACTTCGCCGAAGACGGCGTAGCTCTCGGTCTTCAGGCTGTGAGGATAGGAGACGGTGCCCACGCCCATGGCGACGCCGTCCATCGGGTCCGGCAGCATGTTCAGCAGGTCCAGACCGATCTCGAAGGCGCTGTCCGACTTCAGGCTGTCGTTCATGTAGAAGACGCCCGCGACCCAGTCGAAGCGGCCGCCGCTGTTGGACTGCAGACGGAACTCCTGGGTGAACTGATCCTGATCGACGCGGTAGAAGCCCTTGATCAGGTTGTTCGGGCCGGAATCCGTGTTCTCGTCGTCGCGGTGGCGGGCGTTGACGAAGCCGGTGACCGACACCAGCGACAGCGTGCCCAGATCGACCGTCGTGGTGACGTCGGCGTTGAACAGCTTCAGCCGGTCGCGGCCTTCCATCGAATAGTCGCCGGCGTAGGGATCGCCGTCGGTGTCGACATAGCCCAGGGCGTCGGTACAGGCCGAGGAGCCGTAGAAGCTGGGCAGGCACCAACCATCCGGCCCGGTGGCCTCGGCGGTGTTGGGAATTAGTCCCCTCGCCTGCCCCTGCAGGGCGCCGTTGCGGCTGTTGCCGCCGCCGATGTGAGCCAGCACTTCGACGCGGTCGTTGGGCGTATAGAGCAGCGACATCCGCGCGGCCCAACGGTCGGTGTCGTTGACGTTGTTCCCGGTCAGGCGGTTCTTCGTATAGCCGTCGTCGCGGACGTAGTTAGCCGCCGCGCGGAAGGCCAGGACATCCTCGATCACCGGGCCGCCGACGCCGCCTTCCAGCTCCATCCGCTCACGCGAACCGTAACGGGCGGTCAGGTCAGCCGTGTAGTAATCAGTCGGACGACGGCTGGTGATGTTCAGGGCGCCGCCCGTGGTGTTGCGGCCGAACAGCGTGCCCTGCGGTCCGCGCAGCACCTCGACCTGCGACAGGTCGAAGAAGGAATCCAACTGCATGATCGACGAACCGCGGATCACGCCGTCCACATAGACGGCCGTCGGGCTGGGGTTGGTCGGGTTGAAGTCGTTCGAGCCGACGCCGCGGATATAGACCTTGGGCGCCACAGAAGAGTCCCCGCCGTGCACCTGGAGACCCGGCGCCAGGCCGCTCAGCTCCAGCACGTTGTTGACGTTCATCCGGTCCAGATTTTCGCCCGAATAGGCGGTGATGGAGATCGGCACATCCTGTAGGTTCTGGGCGCGGTGACGCGCCGTCACCACGATATCCTCGACGGTTGCGACGTCCGGGGCGGGTTCCGACTGAGCTTGAGCGTTCGCCGCCACGGCGAGCGTCATAGTGCAGACGGCTCCGAATAGGTTGGTCTTCTTCACGCTTCTTCCCCTATGCCCCTATGTGTCGTTGAAATTAAATATGAGGCCATATTCATATACGCCTCATTCAGCCCAGCCTGTCAATCAGCGCCAGGGTGAACCGAGGTCAGTGCTGGCGTCGGCGCGGATATCGGCCATAAACACCGATTATGACAAAGACGAACCTGAGTTGGCGATTCTGGATCGACCGAGGCGGCACCTTTACCGATGTGGTCGCTCGGGCGCCTGATGGTTCGCTCCGTACAGGCAAGCTGCTGTCGGTGAATCCAGAGCAGTACGCTGACGCCGCCGTCGAAAGCATTCGCCGCATATTGCAGGCCGCGCCCGGCCCGCTGGCGGCGGGACTGGTCGATGAAGTTCGCATGGGCACGACAGTCGCCACCAACGCCTTGCTGGAGCGCAAGGGCGAACCCACGGCGCTGGCGATCACTGCGGGCTTTGGCGACGCCTTGAGAATCGGCTGGCAGGCTCGGCCGGAGCTGTTCACCCGTCATATTCGCCTGAACGATCAACTCTATGACCACGTGGTTGAGATTAACGAGCGCCTGACCGCCGACGGCGCCGTTGATCGTCCGCTGGACGAGGCGAAGGCGCGGACTGATCTGACACGCGCGTATGAGGCCGGATTCCGCGCCCTGGCCATCGTCTTGGTTCACGGCTGGCGCTTCACCGAGCATGAAAGACGGCTGGCGGAAATCGCGCGCGAGATCGGCTTTGACCAGGTGTCTGTCAGCCATGAGGTCGGCGCCCTGATCAAGCTGATCGGGCGCGGCGACACGACGGTCGCGGATGCCTATCTATCCCCGATCCTGCGCGCCTATGTGGACCGGGTCGGCGGCGACCTGGGGGCTGCGACGCCGTTGCAGTTCATGCAGTCTTCGGGCGGGCTGACCGCCGCCGACGCCTTCCGGGGCAAGGACGCGATCCTGTCCGGCCCGGCGGGCGGCGTGGTGGCCATGGCCGAGACCGCAAAGGCCGCAGGGTTCGACCGCGTCATCGGCTTCGACATGGGCGGCACCTCGACCGACGTGTCCCACTTCGCCAGGGACTATGAACGGACATCTGACGCCGTGGTGGCCGGGGTGCGTCTGCGCGCGCCCATGCTGAGCATCCACACCGTTGCGGCGGGCGGCGGCTCCATCTGTCGCTTCGACGGCGGGCGATTGAGGGTCGGGCCAGAATCGGCAGGCGCTTCTCCGGGGCCCGCCGCCTACCGCCGTGGCGGACCGCTGACGGTGACGGACTGCAATGTCATGATGGGCAAGTTGGGCCCCGACTTCTTCCCCGCCGTCTTCGGCCCTGACGCGGATTTACCGCTGGATGCGGAGGCCGTTCGCGTGAAGTTCGAGGCCATGGCGACCGAGGTCGCCGCCGCCACCGGCCGCCCCGTCACGTCCGGCGAACTGGCCGAAGGCTTCGTCACCATCGCCGTTCAGAACATGGCCGAGGCGATCCGCTCGATCTCGATCCAGCGCGGCTATGACGTCACGAAATATGTGCTGAACTGTTTCGGCGGCGCGGGCGGGCAGCACGCCTGCCTGGTGGCCGATGCGCTGGGCATGACTCAAGTGCTGCTGCACCCGTTCGCAGGCGTACTGTCGGCCTATGGCATGGGCCTGGCCGAGGTGCGGGCCATTCGCCAGATGACTGTCGCCCTGCCTCTCGCTCCCGCAAAGGACACTGTCCTCGACGAACGGGTCGCAGAACTGACTGAGGCGGCTCGTGGTGATCTGGCGGTCCAGGGCTTCGACGCCGACGCTATCTCGGTCGTCGCCCGCGCCGAGATCAAGTTCGCTGGGTCCGACACTCCCCTGACCGTGCCTTTCGGCCCGGCCGCCGACATGGCCGCCGCCTTCGAGGAAACGCACCGCCGTCGCTTCGGCTTCTTCGCTGACGACAAGGCTCTGGTCGTCGAGACGCTGGAGGTCGAGGCTGTCGGCCGTTCGGACCAAGCTCCGGAAACGGTGCAGGCCGCCAATGGCGACGCCTCGGCGCCCGCTCCCGAACCCGTCGCCGCCCTGACCGTCCGCATGGCGGGAGAAGATCGCCCGACGCCCGTCTATCGACGCGAAACGTTGAAGCCCGGCGCTCATGTCGACGGCCCGGCCATCCTGCTGGAGGACACCGGCACCACGGTCGTCGAACCCGGCTGGCGCGCGTCGGTCGATGCGGCGGCCAATCTGCTGCTGAAGCGAGTGGTCGCCCTGCCCGCCCGCACCGCCATCGGCACGGACGTCGATCCGATCATGCTGGAAGTGTTCAACAGCCGTTTCATGGCCTGCGCCGAACAGATGGGCGAGGCCCTGCGCGCCACCGCCTATTCGGTGAACATCAAGGAGCGTCTGGACTTCTCCTGCGCCGTCTTCGATGCGGGCGGGTCGCTGATCGCCAACGCCCCGCACATCCCGGTGCATCTGGGCTCGATGGGCGAGAGCATCCGCACCGTCATCGCCTCGCGCGGGGGTCAGCGAGACGGTCGAGGCATGAAGGCGGGCGACGTCTATATGCTGAACGCCCCCTACAACGGCGGCACCCACCTGCCCGACATCACCGTCATCATGCCGGTGTTTCTGGACAGCGATGACGCCCCGGCCTTCTTCGTCGCCGCGCGTGGCCACCACGCCGACGTCGGCGGGATCACGCCCGGCTCCATGCCCGCCGACTCGCGCAGCGTGGACGACGAAGGGGTGCTGATCGACGACTTCCTGCTGGTCGACGCCGGAACGCTCTGCGAGGCCGAAACGCGCGCCCTGTTCGCCTCCGGTCCCTGGCCGTCGCGCAATGTCGATCAGAACCTGTCGGACCTGAAGGCCCAGGTCGCCGCCTGCACGCGCGGCGCTCAGGAGCTGATCCGCATGACCGGCGAGTTCGGCCGCGCGGTCGTCACCGCCTATATGGGCCACGTCCAGGACAACGCCGAGGAAGCCGTCCGTCGCGCCGTCGCCGCCCTGAAGCCCGGCGCCTTCGCCTATGAGATGGACGACGGCGCCGTCATCCGCGTCCGCATCGACGTGGACCCCGAGGCCCGCAGCGCGGTCGTCGACTTCACCGGGACCAGCGACCAGTTGCCGACCAACTTCAACGCCCCGTTGTCGATCGCGCGGGCGGCGACCCTCTATGTCTTCCGCACCCTGGTGGACGACGCCATTCCGCTGAACGAGGGCTGTCTGAAGCCGATCGAACTGATCGTGCCGGAAGGCTCGATGCTGAACCCGCGCTATCCCGCAGCCGTGGTGGCCGGCAACGTTGAGACCAGCCAGGCCGTGGTCGATACGCTGTATGGCGCGCTGGGCGTTCTGGCCTCCAGCCAGGGGACGATGAACAACTTCACCTTCGGCGACGACACGCGACAGTATTACGAGACCATCGCCGGCGGCTCGGGCGCGGGACCGGACTTTGACGGAACGGCTGCGGTTCAGACCCACATGACCAACAGCCGTCTGACCGATCCGGAGGTGCTGGAGACGCGCTTCCCTGTGCTGCTGGAAGAGTTCTCTATCCGGCGCGGCTCAGGCGGCGAAGGGCGTCATAGCGGCGGCGACGGCGCCGTGCGGCGGATGCGTTTCCTGGAGCCGATGACGGCGGCCATCCTGTCCAACCATCGTCGCGTGCCGCCCTTCGGCGCTGACGGCGGCGGACCGGGCGCGGTCGGCGTCAACCGTGTCGAGCGGACCGACGGGCGGGTCGAGACCTTGGGCCCCACTGCCGAGGCGACCATGGAGGCAGGTGACGTCTTCGTCATAGAAACGCCCGGCGGGGGCGGCTTCGGCGCGAAAGACGCTTCCGCAGACTAACGATCCGCGCGACCATTCGGCGGGGACGAATTACAAGACAGATTCTGGGGAGGATCTGAGCTCATGCTTGTGTTGATCGGCATTGCGATCGTGGTCGCGGGCTTTGTCGCGCGGATCAATCCGCTCGTGGTCATCCTGATCGCCGCCATCGCCACCGGCGTGCTGGCGGCGGTCGGCCCCGGCGCTGATGCTCAGAGCCTGTTCCTGGCCGGGGTCGACACGATCTCGCGCTTCGGCCAGGCCTTCAACGACAACCGCTATTTCCACATCACCTGGTTGGTCCTGCCGGTGATCGGTCTGTTGGAGCGCGCGGGCCTGCAGGAGCGCGCGCGTGACCTGGTGACCAAGGTCAAGGCGGCGACCGCCGGGCGGCTGATGCTGATCTATCTGCTGGTGCGCCAGGCGACGTCGGCGCTCGGCCTGACCTCTCTGGGCGGTCATCCCCAGATGGTGCGCCCCCTGATCGCGCCGATGGCCGAGGGCGCCGCCGAGAGCGAGCACGGCCCCCTGACGGACAAGGCGCGCTTCCGCATTCGCGGCATGGCGGCAGGCACGGACAACATCGGCCTGTTCTTCGGCGAGGACATCTTCATCGCCATCGGTTCCATCGTGCTGATCGTCGGCTTCCTTGAGCAGGCGGGCATCCGGGTCGAGGCGCTGCATGTCTCCCTGTGGGCCATCCCCACGGCCATCGTCGCCTTCCTTGTCCACGGCGCGCGTCTGCTGATGTTCGACCGTCAGGTGAAGAAGGACATGGCTGTTCCGAACGCCCCGGCCGACGTCGAGGGCGGCCAATGATCACGCTTGAGCATGCCTATATCGCGACCGGGCTGATGTTCGCGGCCTTCTCCATCCTCAGCCTACGCGACCCGCAGAACCCGACGCGCTTCCGCAGCGCCCTGTTCTGGGGACTGATCGCCCTGTCGATGCTGTTCGGAAGCTGGTTGGGCGGCTTCGGCAACGGGATGCTGGTGATCGCCCTGGTGGTCATCGGCGCCACCGGAAAACTGGGCGTCGGCAAGCCCGCCACCACCACGCCCGAGCAACGCCAGGCCAGCGCCGCCCGGTGGAAAAACGCTCTGTTCGTCCCCGCCCTGATGGTGCCGCTGGTCGCCGTCGGCGGCACCCTGCTGGCCAAGCATACGGCGGCAGGTGCATGGCTGATCTCGCCAGTGCAGACCACGCTGATCTCGTTGGGGTTGGGCTGCGTCATCGCCCTGTTCGCCGCCATGGCCTGGTTCCGACCGCCCGTCATGGCGCCGGTTCAGGAAGGCCGTCGACTGATGGACTCCATCGGCTGGGCGGCGCTGCTGCCGCAGATGCTGGCCTCGCTGGGCGCGGTCTTCCTGGCCGCTGATGTGGGCCAGGTGGTCGGCGACCTGATCGCGCAGGTCATTCCCATGACATCGGCCTTCATGGCGGTGTTCGCCTATTGCGCGGGCATGGCCCTGTTCACCGTCATCATGGGCAACGCCTTCGCCGCCTTCCCCGTCATGACCGCCGCTATCGGCCTGCCCATTGTGGTGCATCAGTTCGGCGGCGATCCCGCCATCGTCTGCGCCATCGGCATGCTGGCCGGATTTTGCGGAACGCTGATGACGCCCATGGCCGCCAACTTCAACGTGGTGCCCGCCAATCTGCTGGAACTGCCGGACCGCAATTCGCCCCTCAACGGCGTCATCCGCGCCCAGTTGCCGACGGCGGTCGTCATGCTGTTCGCCAATATGCTGCTGATGTACTTCCTCGCTTTCCGGTTCGGATCATGACGCAAAGCCTCGACGCCGCCCTCGCTTCCCGTTTCGTCGCCACCGCTCTGGGCCATGTGACGCGCGAATATCCCAACCACATCATGCATGTGCTGACGGGACCGCAGGACGCCCGCACGCCGCGTGACATGCACCCGATCTTCTTCGGCAGCTTCGACTGGCATTCCTGCGTGCATGGCTGGTGGACCCTGTTCACCCTCTATCGCCTGCATCCCCACATGGCCGAGGCGCCCAGCATCCGCGCCCTGGCCGATGCGTTGTTCACACCGGATAACGTCGCCGGAGAGGTCGCCTATCTGATACGTCCCGAGACGCGAGGCTTCGAGCGCCCCTACGGCTGGGCCTGGCTGCTGATGCTGGCCGCTGAATTGGAACGCCACGACACCGATGAAGGCCGCCACTGGGCTGAAACCCTGCGCCCGCTGGCCCAGGTCTTCGTTGAGAGATTCAAGGCCTTCCTGCCGCTCGCCGACTATCCGGTGCGGACGGGCACGCACTATAACACCGCCTTCGCCCTTCGGCTGACGTTGGACTACGCCGACGTCCACGACGCCGACCTGGCCGCCCTGTGCCGCACCGCCGCCCTGCGCTGGCACGCCGAGGATCGCGACTGCCAGGCGTGGGAGCCGTCCCAGGACGAGTTCCTGTCGCCCGCCCTCATGGAAGCCGCCCTCATGCGGCGCGTCCTGTCATCTGAAACCTTCCGCGCCTGGTTCGACGCCTTCCTGCCCGCCCTGGCTGACGGACGGCCTGCGACCCTGCTGACACCCGCCCGCGTCAGCGACCGTACAGACGGCAAGATCGCCCATCTGGACGGCCTGAACCTGAGCCGCGGCTGGTGCTGGCGCGAAGTCGTGGCGGGTCTGCCCGCCGATGACCCGCGCCGCACGATCGGAGAAAAGGCGGCGGCCATCCATCTGGACGCCGCCCTGCCCCACGTCACCGGCGACTACATGGGCGAACACTGGCTGGCCAGCTTCGCCTTGCTGGCGCTGCTTTCCGCCTGACAGCGCCAGCTGGGCCGGACCTAGAGCGTGTTCTTGTGAACCCGCCCGGCCTTCATGATCAGCTTCATGGTGCGGTCGGGGTCCGCGATCACCGAGATGTCCGTCAACGGATCGCCCTCGACCACCAGCAGGTCGGCGTATGCGCCGGCCTCGATGCGCCCCAACTTCGCCGGATAGGGGTTACGCGGGCCGGATAGATTCAGGATTTCTGCGTTGCCGCCCGTCAGCATCCGCAGCACTTCCGCCGCGCCATACCAGCGCGCGAACTTGGCCAGTTGCTTGCCCTGTGTCGTCGTGCCCTTGGGGCTGAACAGGATATCCGTGCCCAGGGCCATGTTGACCTTGTGCATGCGGCCCCATTCGACCGCGCGAGCCGTGCCTTCAGCGATGGTCTGCTGCTGGGCGCGCTGCTCAGGCGAGGGGTAAACATTGGCGTCCTCATCGGCCAGGAAGGGCTGGATGCTCCACCAGGCGCCGGCGTCCGCCATGCGCCGCACGGTCTCCTCGTCCGCCATCTGCCCGTGCTCGATGGATTTCACGCCGCTGGCGACCGCCCGCTGGATGCCTGCCGGCGTATAGGTGTGAGCGCAGACATAGACGCCCCAGTCGGTGGCGGCCGCCACCGCCGCCTTCATCTCGGCCTCCGTATATTGCAGGGCGTCGACCGGATCGTAGGTCGAGGCGACGCCGCCGCCTGCGTGGATCTTGATCTGGCTGGCGCCGAGCATCAACTGCTCACGCACACGGCGCAGCACCTCGGCCTCGCCGTCGGCGATGGCGGCGATTCCAGCCTGTTCGGCGACGCTGAGCGTGCTTTGGGACGTTCGGGGCAGATCAGCCCGCATCCGAAAGTCGCCATGACCCGAGGTCTGCGAGATCATCGAGCCCGACGGATAGATGCGCGGCCCGGCGAAACGACCTTCGTCAATCGCCCGCTTCAACGCAAAGCTGGGGCCGCCCATGTCGCGAACGGTCGTGAAACCCCGCATCACCGTGCGTTCGGCTTCCTGAGCCGCCACGAGGTGCAGATAGGGAATATCGGCGGTCATCGCCGCCATCTGGGAAATGCCCGCCAGCATGGTGTGCCAGTGGGCGTCGATCATGCCCGGCATCAGAACTCGTCCGCCGCAATCCACGACATCGGCGTCCGTGACAATCTCGCCCGCCGGAACCAACGCCTGGATCATGTCGCCGACGATGAGGACGTTGCGGCCTTCGATCAGGCGGGTGCTCGCTCCGTCGAAGATCCGCACATTGGCGAGCAGGCGCGGCTTGGCCGACGCTTGGGCGAACGCCGGCGAAGCGACGCCAAGTCCGGCCGCGGCGAAGCCCGCCGCCGCACCAGCCAGAATGGAGCGCCGCGACAGACCTGCTTCCATGCGGGCCAGCAGCTTTTGCGCCTGGGGAGAATGACAGGCGCAGGTCACGCCATGTTGCAGAGGCCGCTGCTGTGCGATTCCGCCGAACCAAGTCTTCAAGAGCACATCCTCACCAATCGAGCGGCCACGGCCGCATGCCAACGCGATAAGAACGGCTACGCTATTTCGATTCCGCAAACGATCGGGGGGATTTCACTGGCCGCGACCATCCGTCGGCGAAGACGGCTGTTCTTCGCCACGAAGCTTGAGGTCATGATATTCGGAGGGACGCCCCGAAGGGCGATTTCTTCAGCGAAAACCGATGGCTGGGGAACTAGGACTCGAACCTAGAATGACGGTACCAAAAACCGTAGTGTTACCATTACACCATTCCCCAGCGGTCCGGTGTTTCCCGCCGCCGCAGTGCGTTGCGGCGAGGAGCGGTCATCTACGCCAAGGCTCCGGGGGATGCAACACCTGAAAAGGAAAGAATTTTATCGACCCGAGACTTTTTTCCGGAGCCTCATTTACCGGCTTGCGAGGTCCGGTCGGCATGGCTATAAGCCCCCTCCTCGACGCAGATGGCGGCCCCATGGACCGTTTGATTTGCGAAAGTCGGAGTGTGGCTCAGTCTGGTAGAGCACCGCGTTCGGGACGCGGGGGTCGTAGGTTCGAATCCTATCACTCCGACCATTTTTCTCTGGATTGTGAATAGACGCGACACGGCTCAGGTCGTGCCTTTTCGTGCGCCGCTGCTAGGCTCGCAGCATGACGCAACGCCTTACCCCTTCTGAAGTGCTGGATTTCTGGTCCGGCGCTGGACCGGATAAATGGTTCGCCAAGGACGCCGCATTCGACCGCGCCTTCACCGATCGCTGTTGCGACACGCACTACGCCGCCGCGCGACGCGAACTGGATCACTGGATCGAGGCGCCAGAGTCGGCGCTCGCTCTGATCATTCTATTGGATCAACTGCCTCGAAACGCCTTTCGCGGCACGGCCCATATGTTCGCGACCGATCCCCTGGCGCTCGGATTCGCGAAGGAGGCGATCCGACGAGGCCACGACCAGAGCGTCGCACCGGAACTGCGCGCCTTCATCTTGATGCCACTGATGCACGCTGAATCCTTGGAGGACCAGGAATGGTTGCTGACCCTCCTAGACGAAGAACGTGAAGCGGAAACCTACAGGTTCGCCGTCATCCACCGCGACATCATCGCCCGCTTCGGTCGTTTTCCCCACAGAAACGCCTGCCTGTACCGTCAGACGACGCCGCAGGAGGCCGAGTTTTTGGTTTCAGGCGGTTTTTCCGGATGACATCTAGGCGCTTTTGGTTGTCCTAATTTTCTGGACGGCGACGACAACATCGGCTGGGAGCAGAACGAACGCTTGGCGCCCGCCGTTCGGCGGGCGCTTTCTCTTTTTCTGTGAGCAAGCGAATCAGGCGCCTGCCGTTGGCGGCGAATCAGCGGCATCCTCTCTTCATGAACGCCGCAGTCGCCCTCGCCGATCTTGAAGCCCGCACGGCGGCCGCGCCCGCCGACCATCCCGAGTGGCAGTATCTGAATCTGCTGCGGGACATCCTCGACAACGGCGTGCAGCGTGAAGACCGCACCGGCACCGGCACGCTTGGCGTCTTCGGGCGCCAGATGCGCTTCGATCTGTCCAAGGGCTTCCCCCTGCTGACGACGAAGAAACTGCATACGCGGTCGATCTTCATCGAGCTGCTGTGGTTCCTGCGCGGCGAGACCAACATCGCCTGGCTGAAGGACAACGGCGTCAGCATCTGGGACGAGTGGGCCGACGCGAACGGCGACCTTGGCCCCGTCTATGGCAAGCAGTGGCGCTCCTGGGCCGCCCCGAACGGCGCGAGCATCGACCAGATCCAGAAGCTGGTGTACGGCCTAAAGACCAACCCCAACAGCCGCCGCCACATTGTCAGCGCCTGGAACCCGGCCGATGTGGACGACATGGCGCTGCCGCCCTGCCACTGCCTGTTCCAGTTCTTCGTCGCTGACGGAAAGCTAAGCTGCCAGCTGTACCAACGCTCGGCCGACGTTTTCCTGGGCGTGCCGTTCAACATCGCCTCCTACGCCCTGTTGACGCACATGCTGGCCAAGGTCGTGGGGCTGGAGCCGGGCGATTTCGTCCACACCTTCGGCGACGCTCATCTGTATCTGAACCACCTGGAACAGGCCGAGCTGCAACTAAGCCGAGCCCCCCTGCCCCTGCCAACCTTGAGCGTGGCAGACAAGGACGACCTGTTCGGCTTCGAGCTGTCGGACTTCGTGCTGAACGACTACCAGTCCTGGCCGCACATCAAGGCCGCCGTCGCCGTCTGAGGCGGCCTGATCCCCGATGAAACTCACAGACCTTCAGGCGGATGTCCTGCGCATCTCCGACATCTATGCGCGCGAGCATTCCATAGACCGCGATCGCGACTGGGCCCTGCTAAAGCTGCAGGAAGAGCTGGGCGAGCTGACCGCCGAGCATCTGCGCCTGACCCAACGGGCGCGCGGCGCCGCTGATGCTCAGGCCCTGGCCGATGAGGCGGCGGATGTTCTGGGCATGCTGCTGATCTACTGCGACCGCGCCGGCGTCGACCTGAACGCCGCCATGCAGCGCAAATGGCTGAGCTGGTTGAAGGCTGACACGTAAACTCACGTAACGACGACTGGCGAATTTGGCGTTTTGAGCGCACCCTCCCTGCGATCCGCCATCAGGCGGTGACTGGAAACGGGAGGGTTTCATGGTCAAGAAGTTCGCCGCCGAACTGGTCGGCACGCTGGTTCTGGTGCTTTTCGGGTGCGGGGCCGCCGTGCTGGGCGGGTTCGATCACGTCGGGCAGTTGGGCATCGCCCTGGCCTTCGGGTTCGCCATCGTGGCCATGGCCTATGGCATCGGGCCGGTGTCGGGCTGCCACGTCAATCCGGCCGTCAGCCTGGGCGCCTTCGTCGCCGGACGGATGAGCGCCAAGGACATGATCGTCTACTGGATCGCCCAGTTCATCGGCGCGATCATCGGCGCGGCCATCCTGGGCATGATCGCCAAGACGGGCTTCGCCAGCCTGGGCCAGAACGGCTTCGACGCCGGATCGCCCGGCGGGTACGGCCTGCACGCGGCCCTGGTTTTCGAGGTCGTGGCGACCGCCATCTTCCTGATCGCCATCCTAGGCGTGACGGGGGCCAAGGGACACGGCGCCTTCGCCGGGGTCGCCATCGGCATCACCCTGGCCGTCATCCACATCGTCGGCATCCAGGTGACGGGCGTGTCGGTCAACCCAGCCCGCAGCTTCGGCCCCGCCCTGCTTGTCGGAGGCCAGGCGTTGAGCCAAGTCTGGGTCTTCTTCGTCGCTCCGGCGATCGGCGCGGTGATCGGCGGTCTTCTGTTCCGCTCGAAACTGCTCGAGCCGGACGCCTGATCAGGTCGAGGCGGCGCTGTCCGGCGCCGTCATCGGCATGCGCGCCAGCCTGGCGCTGAGCGCGTCCCTGTCTTCGGGCGCGGGCACGAGCACGACGCTGTTCTTGACCGCGCCCATCGACACCGTGGCCCGATAGGCGAAAGCCTGACCTTCACGCGCGACGAAGCTGACGACCGCGGCGTTGTTCTGAGGGCCAGCCAGGCCGCCGAAGCCAGCCGATAGCTCATGCTCGCCCGGATCGACCGCCAGGGCGGTGAATTTGCCGCCCTTGATCTGGGCGAACTCGCGGCCGTCCAGCGCCAGGTTCATGCCCGCCGCCATGGCCACGAATCCCTCACGATAGACGATGACCAGGGCCTTGCCGGGCGGCGGCGTCAGGCTGGCGACGTTGGCGCGTTCGGCCTCGGACGCGGCGACGCCGGCTCGGTTTCCCGCCAGATTGGCCATAATGTAGGCCGTGAAGGCCCCGGAGAAGAGGCCCGCCATCATCGGCAACACGCCCAGGTCCGCCCCGACCGCTCCGCCCAGGAAGCCGACAAGGAAGGAGACGACCAGCAGGACGATGAATCCGACGATCAGGGGCTTGGCGTACTTGTTCACACGGGGCTCCGAGGGCATTTGAAAGTGACGTTCCAGCATCAAACGGACAATCAGCTTGGCTGTTCCCTCCATCGCCCTCGTCGTCGCCCGCGCCAGGAACGGCGTCATCGGTCGTGACGGCGACCTGCCCTGGCGACTGCGCTCGGACCTGCAGCGCTTCAAGGCCGTGACCGTGGGAAAACCCTGCATCATGGGCCGCAAGACCTGGGAGAGCCTGCCGTTGAAGCCCCTGCCCGGCCGCCTGAACATCGTCCTGACCAAGGATGAATCCTACGCTGAGGCCGGTCTGGCCAAGGGCGCCGTGGTCTGCGCCACCCTGGACGAAGCCCTGTCCATCGCGCGCGAACAGGCGGCGGAGGACGGCGTGGACGAAGTCTGCGTCATCGGCGGCACGGCGATCTTCGCCGCCGCCCTGCCCCGCGCCAAGCGTCTTTACATCACCGAGGTCGAGGCCGAACCTGAAGGCGACGCCGTCTTCCCGCCCTTCGACGAAACCGCCTTCGTCCGCACCGCGTTCGAACCGCACGAAGCGGGCGAGAAGGACGACCACGCCTTCGCCTTCACCGTTCTGGACCGTCGCTGAATCTAAGGGAGAGCCGTATGATCGTCGCCACCACCAATGACCTGGCCGGTCATCGCGTCGTGCGCCAACTGGGCGTGGTGCGCGGCATCACTGTGCGCTCGCGCAACGTCATCTCCGACGCCATCGGCGGGGTGCAGTCGATGATCGGCGGCAAGGTCGGCGCCTATGTCAAACTGGCCGAGGCGGCGCGGCAGGAAGCCTATGACGACCTGATCGTCCACGCGCAGGAGATCGGCGCCAACGCCATCCTGGCCATGCGCTACGACGCCAATGAGATCATGCCCGGCGTGACCGAGGTTCTGGCCTATGGCACCGCCGTGGTGGTCGAACCCGTCTGAAGCTAGCGGGCGATCGTCACGCTGACCGGCGCGCGGGCGGCCACGGCCTTGGCGGTCGAACCGATCAGCCAGTTGACCAGGCCCTTGCGGTCGCCCGTACCCACGACGATGTGGTCCGCACCCAGTTGAACGGCGGCGGCGATCAGGGCGTCGGGGACATCGTGACCCTCGATCGTCACCGCCTCGACCGATTTGCAGTGACGGCGGGCCTCGGCCGTCGAGCGGGTCAGGATGGCCTCCTGCTCCTCGACCTTCCAGGCGCGAATGTCAGGGTGCCCGCTGGCCGAACTGAGCGGATTGACCGCCACCAGCGCCAGCTTGCCGCCCTTCGCCTTGGCCAGTTGCGCCGCCAGACGCACGGCCGCTTCGGCGTGCGCGCTGCCGTCGATGCCGCAGACGACCACGGACGTTCCCTGTTCCGCCATCACCCCCTCCTTCAGAGACCCAGCGCCGCAGCGACCTGCGCGGCGATCTGGTGAAAACGGTCGGACGCCGGGTGCTGCGGGTCAACGGCGACCAATGGCCGCCCCGCATCGCCCGCGCGGCGCAGCGCCCCGTCCAGCGGCAGATCGCCCAGATAGCGCGCATCCAGACGCGCGGCCTCGGCCTCGGCGCCGCCGGTCCCGAACACCTCGCCGCTCATGTTCTCGATCAGACCCAGGGTCGGCACGCCAACCTTTGCGAACAGGGTGTGCGCCCGGCGCGCATCGGCCAGGGCCACTTCCTGAGGCGTCGAGACAATCACGGCTCCATCCAGCGGCGTCTTCTGGATCAGGGTCAGCTGTACGTCGCCGGTGCCCGGCGGCAGGTCGATGACCAGAACGTCCAGCGGCTGTTCTTCCGTCCCCCAGCGCGTCTGGGTCAGCATTTGGGTAATGGCCTGTGACGCCATCGGCCCGCGCCAGATCATGGCGTCCTCAGCCTTGGTCAGCAGGCCGACCGACATGGCTTTCAGGCCGTGCGCCGTATGCGGAACCATGGCCCCGTCCTCATAGGCGGGCTGGCCCGACAGGCCCAGCATGGTCGGCAAGGACGGGCCATAGACATCGGCGTCCAACACCCCGACCGACAGGCCGCGCGCCGCCAACGCCGCCGCTAGATTGACCGCAACCGTCGACTTGCCGACGCCGCCCTTGCCGCTGGCCACGGCCAGGACGCGCTTCACATAGGCGGGGCGATCCGTCGGGACCGGCGCCTTGGGCCGCCCCTGATCGGTCGCGGCTTTCGACAGGCCCGCGGTGCGACGCGGCGAGGCGGCCACAGCCTCGGCGGTCAGGACGACCGACACCCGCTCCATGCCCGGCATCGCCTTCAGCGTCGCCTCGGCCGCATCGCGCACGGGGGCGTACAGCGCCGTTTCCTTGGCTGGCACCTCCATGACGAAGCCCGCACGGCCATCGGCCACGACCAGACCCTGCACCAGCCCAGCCGTCGCCAGGCCCTGGCCCGACTTCGGGTCGGTCACGGCGTCGAGGGCGGCGAGAACGGCGGCGCGGTCGGTCACGATAGAAGCTCCTTGTGGCCCGACGGACTTGCCGGGCCGGTGACGGGCGTTCTATCGCCCTAAGCGTCCGTTCGCGAGTTGATCCTTTGTCCCAGCCTCACATCACCCTGATCGCCGGGCCCACCGCCTCGGGCAAGTCGCGCCTGGCGATGGAACGCGCGCGCGAGACGGAAGCCGTCATCATCAACGCCGACAGCCAGCAATTGTACGCCGACCTGTGGGTGTTGAGCGCCCGCCCCTCGGCTGAGGATGAAGCTACGATCTCGCATCGCCTCTACGGCGTGGCCAACGCCGTCGACGCCTGGTCGGTCGGTCGATGGAGTCGGGCGGTCATGGATCTGCTGGCCGAACTGGCGGCTGAGGGGCGCCCCGCCCTGCTGGTCGGCGGCACCGGCCTCTATTTCAACGCCCTGACCAAGGGGCTGGCCGATATTCCGCCCGTACCGGTCGAAACCCGCGATGCCGTTCAGGCCGAGTTCGACGCTGAAGGCGAAACCGCCTTTCGCCGCCGCCTGAGCGAAATCGACCCCGCCGCTGAAGCCGCCGTCTTTCCCGGCGATCGGCAGCGCCTGGTTCGCGCTCTCAGCGTGCATCACGCCAGCGGCCGCGCGCTCAGCGCCTGGAAGGCCGACACGCAACCGCTGCTGCCGCCCGACAGCTATGACGCCATCGTCGTTGAGCCCCCGCGCGAGCGCCTCTACGCCTCATGCGACGCGCGCGTGGACCTGATGATGGCGCACGGCGCGCTGGACGAGGTGCGCGCGCTCGTCGCCCGCGATCTGGACCCGGACTTGCCCGCCATGAAGGCGGTCGGCGTGCGTGAACTGGCGGCGCATCTGGCGGGTGAGCTGTCGCTGGACGGCGCCGTCGACGCCGTGAAGCAGTCCACCCGCAACTACGCCAAGCGCCAGCTGACCTGGTTCCGCAACCAGCAGAGGGATTGGCCCCGCCACCCCGGTTTCGCCTGAACTTCTTCGCCAGCCTCTTGGAAGGCCGCGTCGCCCATACTATATTGATCCTGCTCGGGTTCGCCCGAGCTATGGCGATAAACGCGCCTGTAATAAGCGGACCGGACCCGGGTGCGATTCCCGGCGGCTCCACCAACTTCTTCCCCGCGTTATCGGCGGAGGCAGCATGGGGCCGACTAGCATCGACGGACGTGTAAAGAGGATTGCTTTCGCTCGTCCTGGCCCACCGTATCGGGCCTTTATCTAACTGCGAACGATAACTTCGCTGGAGAAGTCCGCCTCGCCGCGTAATGCGGTTCGGTTGATTTCGAACACTTAAGTCCTAGGGGTTCAGATCCTTAGGCGGGGCCTGTCGGGAGCCTGGCAACAGAATCCCGGCGCTTCTCTCGACATTGAAATTCCTTTGCCGCAGGCGACTCTGCGTCTTCCGTCGCTCGCCTTGGGCGGGTAACAGTCGCGCGTTCCCCTTTCTTGAGGCGCCGATGACGGATCAAACTCCCCCTGTCGACGAGATGCACTATGAGCAACTCGCCCAGGACGCCCTGCGCGGCGTGATCCGCCTGGCGCTTGAGCGCGCGGCCGAGCCCGAGGGCATTCCCGGCGCCCACCACTTCTACATCACCTTCAAGACCCGCGGCGCGGGCGTCAGCGTCCCGCCGGACGTCATGGCCAAATACCCGGATGAGATGACGGTGGTGCTGCAGCACCAGTATTGGGATCTGGCGGTCGAGCCGGACCTCTTCTCGGTCATGCTGAAGTTCGGCGGCGCGCCCAAGGTGCTAACCGTGCCCTACAGCGCCGTGGTCCGCTTCTACGACCCCAGCGTGCAGTTCCTGCTGCAATTCGACGAGCCGGAAATCGTCGAGGCCGAGGTCGCGCCCCTGTCGCCGCCTGCGCGCGACCCGGACGCCGCCCCGCCTCCGCCCTCGGACGACGACGGCCCGAAGGTCGTTTCGCTGGACCAGTTCCGCAAGAAATAACGCCTTCGCGCCAAGGGCGCGCAACCTTTGGCTGCAGACAAGCGTTGCCGTAATCTCCCCTTCCTTACCTAAGCGAGGTCGCTTCCATGCGTCTGTCCCTCATGTCCGCCGCCGCCGTTTCCCTGACGCTGGCCGCCTGTAGCCAGCCTGAAGCGACCCCGCCGGCGGAAACCCCGACCGCCTCGACCGAAGCCGTGCCCGCAACCGCTGAAATCGCCGCTGCTGACTGGAACGCCCTGAACACCCAGATCGGCAAATATCCCAACGAGACCAAGCTTCTGGAAGACAGCGCGATCACGGCCGATCTGAGGACGCTGCTGGGCGACAAGTTCGACGTCCTGGCGACCAATATGCAGACCCAAGCGCCGCTGCAGAAAGACGGCGCCGTCCTGTTCACTTCGGGCAACAAGCAGCATGAGGGCGGCGTCAACGCGGCCTATCTGCTGATCGACCCGGCGACCAAGGCGCTGGAAGTCGGCCTGTGGGAGGGTGGCAAGCTGACCACCTATAAGACCGCCGGCTCAAACATCGCCAAGCCGAAAGACGTACAGACGCTGATCTCCAACGCAGCAGGCTGATCCTGCCTTCAAGACTGACCTTAAAGATAGGGGTCGCGCCCGGCGCGGCCCCTATTTTCGTAGCGCTATTTGCGGGGAAAGACTCGAATGGTGATGCGCTCGCGCTCGCCTTCGCGGCGCTCGACCAGCAGGCGGGCGACCTGGCTGTCGTCGTGAAACAGATAGCCCTTGATGGCGTCCAGCAGGGCCTTGGCCAGGTTGTCCAGGTCCATCCACGGCGGATCGCCGACGTGCTCCATCACGATCTCGACGACGTAATCGCCCCATGATGGTCGTGACGTCCATTCCTTGCGCATGAACTCATAGACCAGCGGCTTGTAGTATTTGGCCTGGGTGGTCAGGCCGTCGATGGTGATCTCGACCGCCTCGCCCTGCTCACGCGCCCTGACCTTTCCCGTTCCGATCCAGCCGTCCACGCGCCGTCCGCCTTTCGTGAAGTGCGGCTCGCCTTGCCCCGCCGCGCCTGCGTGCTACACCGCCCGGCATCTTCCCGCCACGCCTGAGAGACGAGTCCCGCGCACATGAGCAACGTTCGTATCGAAACCGACACCTTCGGCCCCATCGAGGTCGCCGCTGATCGCTACTGGGGCGCGCAAGCCCAGCGCTCGCTCGGCAACTTCAAGATCGGCTGGGAGAAGCAGCCCCTGCCGGTCGTGCGCGCCCTGGGCATCGTCAAGCGCGCCGCCGCCGAGACCAACCGCGATCTGGGCAAGCTGGACGCCAAACTGGCCGACGCCATCATCGCCGCCGCCAATGAAGTGATCGAAGGCAAGCTGAACGACCACTTCCCCCTGGTCGTCTGGCAGACGGGTTCGGGCACCCAGTCGAACATGAACGCCAATGAGGTGATCTCGAACCGCGCCATCGAGATGCTGGGCGGCGAGATGGGCTCCAAGAAGCCGGTCCACCCCAACGACCACGTTAACATGAGCCAGTCGTCGAACGACACCTATCCGACAGCCATGCACGTCGCCTGCGCCGAGCAGGTGGTCAACGACCTGATCCCTGCCCTGAAGCATCTCCACGCCGCGCTGGACGCCAAGGCCAAGGCCTGGGGCCACATCATCAAGATCGGCCGCACCCACACCCAGGACGCCACGCCGCTGACGCTGGGCCAGGAGTTCGGCGGCTACGCCCACCAGGTCGCCATGGGCATCGAACGCATCGAACAGACCCTGCCGCGCCTGATGGAGCTGGCCCAGGGCGGCACCGCCGTCGGCACCGGCCTGAACGCGCCGATCGGCTTCGCTGAAAAGGTCGCGGCCCAGATCGCGGGCATCACCGGCCTGCCTTTCACCACGGCGCCGAACAAGTTCGAGGCCCTGGCCGCCCACGACGCCATGGTCTTCACCCACGGCGCGATCAACACGGTCGCCGCCTCCCTGTTCAAGATCGCCAACGACATCCGCTTCCTCGGCTCGGGCCCGCGCGCGGGTCTGGGCGAACTGTCGCTGCCGGAAAACGAGCCGGGCTCGTCCATCATGCCGGGCAAGGTCAACCCGACCCAGAGCGAAGCCCTGACCCAGGTCTGCGTCCAGGTGTTCGGCAACAACGCCGCCTTGTCGTTCGCCGGTTCGCAGGGCCACTTCGAGCTGAACGTCTATAATCCGGTGATGGCCTACAACTTCCTGCAATCGGTCCGCCTGGTCGCCGATGCGGCCATCAGCTTCACCGACAACTGCGTCGTCGGCATCGAGCCGCGCGAGGACAACATCAAGCACGGCCTGGAAAACAGCCTGATGCTGGTCACGGCCCTGAACGCCAAGCTGGGCTATGACACCTGCGCCAAGATCGCCAAGACGGCGCACAAGAACGGCACCACCCTGCGCGAGGAAGCCGTCGGCGGGGGCTATCTGACCAACGAAGAGTTCGACGAGTGGGTCCGCCCCGAGAAGATGATCTCGCCGCAGTAAAAAACATGAACAAGCGCCACGCCCTTTTTGTCATTGCCACTGCACTCGGTCTGGGCAGTTGCGAAAGGGCGTGGCCGATACTACAAAACTGCGATTACGACGAAATCGCAGCAAAAGCGATCAAGACGGAGCATCCTTGGTTCCAGCCGCGCGGACCGCTAGTTTCCACGCAGTATCAAGACGTTGTGATTGCTTTCTACGCGCCAAACGAAGTGAAGCCTGGCGGCACTGCTCATGTCGCCATTGGCGTTCGAAACTGTAAAGTCCAAGAAGTCTGGCTAACCCAGTAACCGTAATTACCTGTCCCGAATCGTCCGCCCCACCGGGGCCAACGACAGCTTGGCCAGCTCGACGTTCTTCAACGCGAACGGAATGCCGATCAGGCTGACGAACTGGGGTACGGCGATCAGGATATGCGCCAAGGCGATGTACCATCCCGCCAGCACCAGCCAGATCACGTTCAGCCCGACGCCCAGGCAGCCCGCACCCATATCGGCCGGGTTCGGATCGCGCCAGACGATCTCGCGCCCGAACGGCCAAAAGGAATAGCTGGCGATCCGCCATGCCGAAAACGCCCAGGGTAGCCCCACAACCGTCAAGGCCAGCAACAGTCCGCCGAACAGCCAAGCCAGGCCCGAGGCGAAACCGCCCAGGAAGAACCACAGCAGGTTCAGGATCAGTCGGATCAAGTCTGTCGCCCCTTCGCGTCAATCATACCCTCTATATGGCGAAAGGCCCCGCTGATTGCAGCAGGGCCTCGGGTGAAATCGCAGTAAGGCGACGCCTTAGTGTTTCTCGGTCCAGCGCGCCTTGGCCTCGTCTTTCGTCATGTTCAGATGCACATGTTCATCCACGCGCGTGACCCAGGTGACGGGGATCATGTGGTGCTTGAGGCCTGAACCCAGATCCAGCTTGGCCAGTTCGATCTGGTCGCCCATCACATGGTCCACGCGACCGACGTGACCGCCGTCCGAACCGACGACTTCCTGATGTTCCTTGATCATCGAGGCGTTTATCATTGACGCTCTCCGTTACTATGGGGACCGTCCCGGAACGGCCCGGCCGCTAGAGGGTTCACCGCAAAGCCAGGCGAGGAAGTTCACAATGTCGATGATCGTTCATCACGCGCCGCAGTCCCGATCGACCCGCCTTCTATGGCTTTTGGAGGATTTGGGCGCCGACTATCGCGTCCACTACGTCGACATTCTGCGGCGTGAGGGTCAGGGTCGAACCGACCCAGCCAACCCCCATCCGCTGAAGCAGGCCCCGGCGCTCGAAGTCGGCGGCCAGGTGCTGATCGAATCGGTGCTGATCTTCCTGTTCCTGACAGATCGTCACCCTGAGGCGGGCTTGGCGCCGGGGCCGGCCGATCCGCGCCGGGCGGAATATCTGTCGTGGCTGGGCCTCTACAACAATGTGCTGGAGACGGTGCTGACGTCCGGTCCGCCCGCCAGTTGGAACGAGACGCAAAAGGCCGCCTATGCCGAACTAGACCGGCGCTGGCGCACGGCGATCCAGGGGGGCGGCTACATCCTGGGCGACTTCTCGGCCCTCGACATCCTGTTCGGCAGTCTGCTGCAATGGTTCCGCGCGGCCATGCCCGCGGGCGAACCCTATGACGCCTACGTCCAGCGCATCGGCGCCCGCCCGGCGCTGAAACGCGCCTGGGCCAAGGATAGCCCGGACGGTCATGTCTGATGGGTGAGATCGTCAACCTGAACAAGGCGCGAAAGGCCCGCCACAAGGCCGCCGCCAAGCGCACGGCCGAAGCCAACCGCCTGACCTTTGGACGCACCCGCGCCGAACGCGAGACCACGCAGAAGGAACGCGACCGCGACGCGGCCCGCCTGGACGGTCACAAACTGGACGATGACACCAACGCCTAGATCGTCAGGACACCTGGGCCGACGCGCGTTCCAGCAAGTCAGCCGGCGTTTCATCCGGTCGCATCTCGGCGACGCCGACGTCGAGCTCAACCACGAAGGGCGAGCGGTTCGGTCCCGCGTCAAAGGCGGTGCAGGCGATCACCGCCGCGATCCGTTCAGCCGTCAGGCGCGCCGCATCATGATCCGTCGCGGGCAAGGCCAAGGCGAAGGTCTCAGTCGACAGACGCGCGGCCGTGTCCTCCACCCGCACCAGGCGCGACACCATGGCGCCGATCTGGGGCATAGCCCGCTCCAGCCAGCCACCCGTACGGACCGCCGCCATGGTTTCGCTATTCGGCACGCGCAGGACGCACACGGACAGGCGTCGTTTCCGTTCACGCGCGCCCTCGGCAATGCGGGCCAGATGTCCCGCGAACAGGTCGCGACTGAACAGTCCGGTCTCCGGGTCCATCAGGTCGCAACCGCGCACAGCGTCCAGAGCCCGCCTCAAGCCCTGCCGACGACGATGATTGCGCGCCAAGGCCAGCACCCGCTCAGCCGCTTCCTCCTCCGACGTCTCTGCGGCGGCGACGTCCGCGAACCCTCGTTCGAACAGGGCCGCCAGATCAGGCTCGACCTTCTCACGCAGATAGAGGGTCAGGGGGATATGATACAGGCGCGTGTTGCGACGCATGCCCGCCGCGATCGACAAGGCCGGCGCATGGTCCCGATCCCCCCACAGCACGGCGGCGTCGAAGGCGCGCTCGTGCAGATAGTCGAAGGCCGTATAGGGGGTCGGCGCCGCCACAGCCTCGGCGCCCGCCGCCGCCAGCGCGTTGGACAGGGCCAGGAAACGGCGGTCGGCCGCGCCCGCCGTCAGCACCTGCAAGGGCGTGTCGCCCATCGTCGGCTCAGGCAGATCGACGCCGTGAGCCGCAAACGTCGCCTGGCGCAGCCTGAACTCTTCCTCAGCCACCGCCGCGCGCGTCAACTGCTCCAACCGGAAAGCCGTCTGCAAAGGATGGGGATCTGTCGACACAACCAGATCGCACCCATCGCCTCCACGCTCTGATGCGGCGCCCAGGCCCAGGATCGACAGATAGCGCGGAGCGGCGGCAAGACGCAGGCGCTCCAAACCGTCTTCCGGAAGACTCTTCAACTCCACTACGGCCGCATCCACCGGCAGGTCCGAGACCGCCAGAAGAGCGGCGTCAAGCGAGCGCGCCGTGACGGTGCGCCATCCTAGTCGGTCCAGCCCTTCGCAAAGCGAGCCAAGCTGATCGTCAGCGTCGGCGACGACCAGAACGCGCGGATCCGATTCCAAACATTGTCTCCTTGGCCTGGACGGCTCGCCCCCGCGACCGCTCCAGAACCGCCATGATACCGGCGCCGACGAGGCCCGCAATGGGCAAGGCTGATCATCCGATGACGACATTGGGACTTCTCACCTTGCTGCGAATGGGGTTAATCCGCCCCCTTCGTTGACGATCGAGACTGCCGTTTGACCTTTTCCAAGCCGATCACGGCCCAACCCCGGCTCTGGCTACGCCTGATGACGCGGGCTTTCAGCCGTAGCTGGGGTCGCGACGTCATGCTCTATACGGGCGGCGTGTCCTTCTTCGCCCTGCTGGCGTTGTTCCCGGCCATCGCCATCCTGATCGGCTTCTACAAGGCCGTTCTGACCATCGGACAGGTCAGCGAGCAAGCCGCCGCCCTGGCGGACGTCATCCCTTCGGCCGCGCGCACCCTGTTCCTGAATGAGATCGACCGTCTGGCGAACGCCTCGGCGCGCACCGTCTCGGCCCAGAGCGCCATCGCCCTGGTGATCGGCGCCTATGCGGCGCACCGTGGGTTCAAGGCCCTGCTGGCCGGGTTGAACCTGATCCACGACGAGACCAACCCGCTCGGCTTCTTCAAGTTCAACATGCTGGCCTTCCTGGTCGCCCTGGCGGCCTTCGTGCTGTTCACCATCGTGTCGGGCGCCGTGGTGACTTCGCGCCTTATGGAGCACGCCTATGCCGATCAGCCCGTCGGCTGGCTGGCCCTGCCGCTGGATGGCCTGTGGCCTGCGCTGGGCCTGTGGCTGGGGCTGACCATGCTCTACCGCTACGCCATGGCTCACGCCAAGCGCGTCGCCTGGAAGGCGGCGATCATCGGCGGCCTAGTGGCCACGGTCATGTCCACCTTCTTCTCCTGGCTGTGCACCATCTACGTCGAGCAGATCGTCCACCTGGGCGCGACCTATGGCTCGGTCGGCGCCGTGGTGGTGCTGCTGATCTGGCTGTCGTGGAACGTCAACGCCGTCTTCTACGGCGGGGCTTTCGCCACAGAGTTGGAGATCGAGTGGGAGACTCGCGCGGTTCCATCTGAACCCGCCGCCCTGCCCGACACGGTCGTCAATCTGTCCGAGCGCCGCCAGTCTCGACAGTGATGCTCAGGACGCCGTCCGCCTCGTCGATCTGAACCACGCGGCCGCCCAGTTCCTGCATCAGGAACGGCACGTCGATCCGCGCCATGGCGTCCGTGGCCAGCAAGGTCAGCCGGACGCCCGGCGTCCGTCCCTCCAGCGCCTTGCGCAAGCGCAGGCTGGGCACCGGGCATCTGTGACCGCGCGCGTCCACCGTCATCACAGCCTCGCTCATTCCGACACGGCGTCCGTCAGCAGCCCCAGGGCCGTCCGCACGCTTTCCAACCGGATCGCATCACGGCCGATGTCGCCGAAACGCTTCTCCAGATGCACGGTCTGACCGTTCGGGCCGTGCGCAGCGAAATGCACCAGCCCCACAGGCTTGTGCGGCGAACCGCCTCCGGGCCCGGCGATGCCCGTCACAGACACCGAGATTGAGGCCCGCGAGCGCGCCACGGCGCCTTCAGCCATGGCGCGGGCCGTCGGTTCGGACACGGCGCCGAAGCTCGCCAACAGATCGCTGTCCACGCCCAGCATCTCGACCTTGGCCTCATTGCTGTAGGTGACGAACCCGCGGTCCAGCACGGCGGACGAGCCTGCAATCGCCGTCAGGGCGCCCGACACCAACCCGCCCGTGCAGCTTTCAGCCGTGGCGATCATCAGGCCCTTCGCCTCGGCACGACGGATCACAACCTCGGCGATCGCCTCGATATCCTGCGGCAACATAGGAATTCGCTCCGTCCACGAGTCGTCATAGCCTCGTCGGACGGAATCAGCCGCCCGACGTCGAAAGCAGCGCATGACCGATCAAACTCTGACGCCGGCGCATCGCAAGGTCGATGCGATAACACCTGCGGCCTTCGCCGTCGCCGTCTTCACCTCGGCCAGCCTGGTATTCGTCGTTCAACCGATGACGACCAAGCTGGTGCTGCCGCTGCTGGGCGGGTCGCCGTCGGTGTGGAACACCGCCATGGTCTTCTTCCAGGCGGCCCTGCTGGCAGGCTATCTTTACGCCCACCTGCTGCAGCGCATCCCGTCGATACGGGCGCAGGCGACCATCCATCTGGTGCTGTTGGCGGCTGCGGCCGTCTTCCTGCCGCTCAGCATCACCCAGGCCCTTGGCGATCCCGACCCGGCCGCGCCGATCGGCTGGCTGCTCGGCGCGCTGGCGCTGTCGGTCGGCGCCCCGTTCGCGATCCTATCGGCCACGGCCCCCCTGCTGCAGGCCTGGTATGCGCGCGTTCGTGCAGGGCGGCCCGACGGCGCCAATCCCTATGTCCTCTACGCCGCTTCCAACCTGGGAAGTTTCCTGGCCCTGCTGGCCTATCCTGCCCTGATCGAGCCGCTGGCCTCCCTGTCGGGACAAAGGTGGGGCTGGACGGTGGGCTATGGCGTCTTCGCCATCATTCTGGTGGGCCTCATGATCCTCATGCCGCGCGCCGCGCGCATCACCCAGCCCCAGAAGGCCGCTGACCGCAGCCCGCCCATTCCCTGGCGTCGAAAGATCGTACTGGTCCTGCTCGCGGCCGCGCCCTCCAGCCTGATGCTCGGCGTCACCGCTCACCTTTCGACGGACGTGGCCTCCGCCCCCTTCCTCTGGGTCGCGCCGCTAGCCCTCTATCTGCTGACCTTCGTCATCGCCTTCCAGGCGAAGCCGTGGATTCCTCTGCACATCACCCTCATGCTGCAGGCCTTCCTCACGGTGCTGATCGCCGCCCTGGTCGGGATGACGACCGGCCAGTGGCTGACGCTGCTGGGCATGCACCTTCTGGGCTTCTTCTTCACCGCCCTGATGTGTCATCAGCAGATGGCGGCGCGGCGTCCGGCGCCGGACCGATTGACCGAATTCTATCTGTTGCTGTCGCTGGGCGGCGTGTTGGGCGGCGCCTTCACCGCCCTGATCGCGCCGGTCGTGTTCGAGACAGTGCTGGAATATCCGCTGGTCATGGCGTTGGTCTGCCTGGCCCGTCCTTGGCTGGGCGATCGTCCGGCCAAGCATGAAATCTGGCTGATGGCCGCCGGTTTGATGATCGCCTGCTTCGTGCCCCTGCTGTTCGAGATGCTGCGCTACAACCCGTCTCTGAGAACGGTCTTCAGCGATTTCGGACTGACCACGACGGCGCAGATCATTCTGGGCGTCGCCGCCATTCTCGCATTCCTGGTCCGCGATCGAGTGCTCATGTTCACGGCCGTCGTCGCGGCCATGACCCTGTCCGCCCATTACATCGGCCGCGGCTATGACTGGAGCCTGTCCGAGCGCAGCTTCTTCGGCGTCATGCGCGTGGCGGTCACACCCGAACCCAAGATGGGCGGCGACATCCATGTATTGATGCACGGCACCACCCTGCACGGCGCCCAGGCGCGCCATCCGAACTTCGCCTGCGCCCCGACCATGTATTACGCCCGCACCACGCCCCTGGGCCAGGCGGCCGAACTGATCCAGGCCCGCAGCCCGGCCGCCGTCATCGGCGTGGTTGGCCAGGGCTCCGGCGCCATGGCCGCCTATAAGCGCGCTTCGGATCAGATGTCCTTCTTCGAGATCGACCCCATGGTCGACCGCATTTCGCGCGATCCGAACTGGTTCACCTTCATCTCGGACTGCGCCGATGGACCGATCCGCACGGTGCTGGGCGATGCGCGGCTGACGCTGAACAAGGAACCGCGCGGCACGTACGATCTGCTGGTCATCGACGCCTTCTCGTCCGACGCCGTTCCGACCCATCTGCTGACCCGCGAAGCGATCGAAGGCTATCTGAAGCTGCTGAAGCCCACAGGCGTCGTGGTGCTGCACCTGTCCAACCGCAATCTGGAGATCACCCTGCCCGCCGTCGCCGCCGCGCGTGAACTGGGCGCGGCCGAGCTGCATCAGGTCTACGTCGAGAATCCAGAAGCCGCCCTGATGGCCGAAGCCTCGACCGAGGCCCTGGTCATCTCACCGACCGCCGAGGGGCTGGCTGATTTCAAGGCTGACGGTCGCTGGCGCAAGCTGGAGCCGACCAAGGTGCGGCCGTGGACCGACGACTACGTCAACCTGTTCGACGCCCTGATACGCAGCATGAAGGCCCGCGTAGGCTGAGGCGCGGGGGCTAGGCCGCCCCCGCCACCCTCGCCAGATCGGCGGTAATGCGCTCGGCGACCTTCAGTCGATCCTCCGGCGTGGGCCAATCGCCCTTCACCACGATCTTCTGATCCGGCCGGATCTTCCAGAAGGCGTGGTTCTTCTGGATCAGGCCCACCAGCCCCATCGGGTTGGGGAAGGTGTTGTTGCGCAGGGTCAGCACCGCGCCCTTTGGCCCGATGTCGATCTTCTCGATCATGGCCGTGCGGCAGTTGGCCTTGATTCCCACGATCCGCAGAAGCTGCTGCGCCTCGTCCGGCAACGGGCCGAACCGGTCGATCAGCTCGGCGGCCATGGCCTCCCGGTCCTCCATCTTCTCGGCGTCGGACAGGCGGCGATACAGGCTCAGACGGACGTTCAGGTCCGGGACATAATCCTCTGGAATCAATACGGCCGCGCCGACATTGATCGAAGGCGACCAACCGCGATCCGGCGCCGCCTCGCCCTGCTCGCGCAGTTCGGCGACGGCGTCCTCCAGCATCTGCTGATACAGTTCGACGCCGACCTCGCGGATGTGGCCCGACTGTTCGTCGCCCAGCAGATTGCCGCCGCCGCGCTGGTCCAGATCGTGACTGGCCAGTTGGAAGCCTGCGCCCAGATTGTCCAGCGACTGCAGCACCTGCAGACGCCGCTCGGCCGACAGGCTCAGCGGCTTGGTCGGATCGGTCGTCAGATAGGCGAAGGCTCGCGCCTTGGACCGGCCGATGCGGCCTCTGATCTGGTGAAGCTGGGCCAGGCCGAACATGTCGGCGCGATGCACGACAAGCGTGTTGGCCGTTGGAATGTCGATGCCGCTCTCGACGATGGTGGTCGAGACAAGCACGTCATATTCGCCATCGTAGAAGGCGCTCATGACCGCTTCCAGCTGGGTCGGGCTCATCTGGCCGTGGCCGACGACGAACTTCACCTCGGGGACCTGTTCGCGCAGGAACCGCTCGATGTCCGGCAGATCCTTCAGGCGGGGCGCAACGTAATAGGCCTGACCGCCGCGATATTTCTCGCGCAGCAGGGCTTCGCGCACCAGCACCGGATCCCACGGCGTGACATAGGTCCGCACCGCCAGACGGTCGACCGGCGGCGTGGCGATGATCGACATCTCGCGAATGCCCGACAGCGCCATCTGCAGCGTGCGCGGGATCGGCGTGGCCGTCAGGGTCAGCAGGTGAACATCGGCCCGCAGAGACTTCAGCTTCTCCTTGTGCTTGACGCCGAAGTGCTGCTCCTCGTCGACGATGACGAGGCCCAGATCCTTGAAGCCGACCTGATCGGCCAGCACGGCGTGGGTGCCGACCACGATCTCGAAACTGCCGTCCTTCAGGCCCGCGCGCGTCTCGTTGGCGTCCTTGGCCGTGACCATGCGCGACAGGTGGCGCACCTTGATCGGCCAGCCGGCGAAGCGTTCGCTGAAGGTCTTGAAATGCTGGCGCGCCAGCAGGGTCGTCGGGCAGACGATGGCGACCTGTTGGCCCGTCATGGCGACCACGAAGGCGGCGCGCAGGGCGACCTCAGTCTTGCCGAAGCCGACGTCGCCGCAGATCAGGCGATCCATCGGCGTGCCCTTGCCCAGATCTTCCAGCACGTCGCCGATGGCGTTCAGCTGATCGTCCGTCTCCTCATAGGGGAAGCGAGCACAGAACTCGTCGAACAGACCCGCAGGCGGCGTGATGGCGTCGGACACCCGCAGCGCCCGCTTGGCGGCCAGAGCGATCAGCCCCTCGGCCATGGCGCGCAGGCGCTCCTTGGCCTTGGCCTTGCGCGCCTGCCAGCCCGCGCCGCCCAAACGGTCCAGCTGAACCCCTTCGGCGTCCGTGCCGTAACGGGTCAGAAGGTCAATGTTTTCAACCGGCAGGTAGAGCTTGCTCTCACCGGCATAGAGGAGTTCGAGGCAGTCGTGCGGCGCCTCCTGGATCTCCAGCGTCCGCAGGCCCTCATAACGGCCGATGCCGTGATCCAGGTGGACGACCAGATCACCCGCCGTCAGGGCCGAGGCTTCGGCCAGGAAGTTGGACGCCCGCCGCTTGCGCTTGGGCCGCGCCAAGCGGTCGCCTAGAATATCGGTCTCGGAGATGACGGCCAGATCGTCGGTAACGAAGCCATGCTCGACCGGCAGTACCGCGCGCAGATAGATGCCGTCCGGCGCGCCCTGCACATCATCCCAGTCGCGCACCGCCACGACGTGCGTCAGTCCATGATCGCCCAACATGGCGGCCAGACGTTCGGCTGAGCCTTCGGACCATGAGGCGAACAGGACGCGCTTGCCTTGCCCCTTCAGCGCCTCGGCGTGTTGGGCCACGGCGGCGAACAGGTTGACGCTGTCCTGCGACCGCTCGGCGGCGAAGCTGCGGCCCAGTCGACCGCCGGCGTCCTCGCCCGAACCGGCGGCCAGCGGCGACAGACGGCGCACGGCGCGACCGGCCAGCGCGCTGTTCCAGTCGCCGTCGTCCAGATAGAGCCGCGCAGGCGGTAGGGCGCGATAGGCCGCTCCGCCCTTGCCGCGCGCCGCCTCCTTGCGCGCCTCATAGGCGTCGACGGTCAAGTTCCAGCGCTCGCCGCGCGCCTGCTCCGTCTGGCTGTCGAGGAAAACCGGCGCCGTGTCCGGCAGATAGTCGAACAGCGTATCCAGCCTGTCGTAGAACAGCGGCAGCCAGTGCTCGACGCCCTGACGGCGCGCGCCCTCGCTGACCGCGGCGTACATGGGCTCGTCGCCCGGCGCGCCGAACAGGTTCAGATAGCCGCTGCGGAAGCGCGAGATCGAATCTGCATCCATCAACACTTCGGACACGGGCGATAGAGAGACAGCCTTCAACTGGCGCGTCGAGCGCTGGGTCTCGGGATCGAAGGCGCGGATTGATTCCAGCTCGGAGCCGAACATGTCGAGGCGCACCGGCTCCTCGAAGCCCGGCGGGAAGACGTCGATCACCCCGCCCCGAATGGCGTATTCGCCGCGCTCCGACACGGTCGAGGCGCGCACATAGCCGTTGGCCGCGACGTAGCGTTCCAGAGCCGCCGTATCGAGATCGGCGCCGACCTTGGCCGCAAACCCGGCCCCAGTGACGGCGCTGCGCGGCGGCGTGCGCTGGGCGGCGGCCGCGACCGTGGCGACCACCAGTAGCCGCGTCCGGTCCGACGGATCGCGCGTCGCTAGCCGCGTCAGCGTCGCCATGCGCTGCGCCGCGACCGAGGCCGTAGGGCTCAGCCGGTCATAGGGCAAACAGTCCCACGACGGATATTCAAGAACTTCAACATCCTTGGCGAAGAAGCGGAACGCCTGGATGAAATTGCCTGTGCGCTGATAATCGCGCGCGATGAACAAGGCGGTCCCGCCTTGAGCCTTGATCCGCTCAGCGACGATCAGGGCGTCCAGCCCCTCCGGCGCGCCGCCCAGTTCTGCGTCGGTCCGCGCCAGCGCCGCGTCCATCAACCAATGCCCTTGGCCACTTCGGCCGCAACATGTTCGCGCATGAAGGCGCGGATGCGGGCCAGCATGGGCCCTTCGAACTCGGGCGGCGTCGGTTCGCGCTCGATGATCCAGGCGTAGAGATACTGGTCTTCTTCATCCAGCAGGCGCTCGAACTCGGTCAGTTCGTCGTCGTCCAGCGTCGGCGCAATCTGATCGGCGAACGGACCCAGCACCATGTCCGCCTCGCGGAAGCCCCGGCGCCAGGCGCGGAAGGTGATGCGGCCCAGTCGCGTCTTGCGGTCGTCAGAATTCAGGGCGTCCTCGGGACGTGCGTCGATATCGGCCACGCGGTTTCCTTGCCTGTCCGTTCACTTCGGTAAGAGGCCGATCAGATAGCGTTCCAGACGCCGCTTCGCCAGCTATGCTGTCCAATGATGAGGCCCGAGATTCTCTTTCCCCTGTTCGCCGACGTTTCCACGCTGAAAGGCGTGGGGCCGCGCAGCGCGCCTCTGGTGCAGAAGGTGGCGGGTCCGCTGGTGCGCGACGTGCTGTTTCTGTCGCCCAGCGGCGTGATCCAGCGGCGGCGCACTACGGCGATGGAGGCCATCGACGGCGAGATCGGCGTCTTCGAGGTGACGATCGACCGCCTGATCCCGCCGCACAAGCATGGCGCGCCGATCAAGGTCCGCGCTATCGACGACACTGGCTTCATCCACCTGATCTGGTTCGCCGGATCGCCGCGTCATATCGAGAGCCTGGCTCCACGCGGTTCGCGCCGTCTGGTGACGGGCAAGGTCGAGCGCTTCAACAGTGAAGTCCAGATCGCCCATCCCGACTACATCCTGCCGGTCGAAAAGGCGGATGAGATTCCGCTGTCCGAACCCGTCTATCCGGCGACGCAGGGGCTGACCTCGCGCCAGATCCGCAAGCTGGCGCAGGGCGCGCTGGCCCTCGCACCTGAGTTGCCCGAATGGCAGGAGCCGAACTGGCTGGCGGCCCGGCGCTGGGTCGGCTGGCGCCCGGCGCTGGAGGCCCTGCACGCCCCGACGAACGAAGCCGACCTGACGCCGGACGCGCCGGTACGCCAGCGTCTGGCCTATGACGAACTGTTCGCGCATCAGTTGGCCCTGGCCCGTCGCCGTCGCGCGCGTCAGATCACGCCCGCCGCCCGCATCACGCCGGGTGAGGCGTCCGCCCGGTTGCTGGCCGCCCTACCCTTCACTCTGACCGGCGCGCAGGAACAGGCCGTCGCGGAAATCCGCGCCGACTTGTGTTCCGGCGAACAGATGGGGCGGCTGCTTCAGGGCGATGTCGGGTCGGGCAAGACCGCCGTCGCGGCCCTAGCCCTCGCCGATACGGCGTCCAATGGGTTCCAGGCCGCCCTGATGGCGCCGACCGAAATCCTGGCGCGCCAGCACTACGACAAGCTGTCGCCCCTGCTGGACCAGGCGGGCGTGTCCAGCCTGCTGCTGACGGGACGGGATACCGCGGCCGAACGGCGCGGCAAGCTGGCGGCCCTCTCGTCCGGCGAGGCTCAGGTCGCCATCGGCACCCACGCCCTGTTCCAGGACGCGGTGCAGTTCAACCGGCTGGCCCTGGCCGTCATCGACGAGCAGCACCGCTTCGGCGTGCGCGAGCGTCAGCGCTTGCAGGCCAAGGGTGATCCGGCTCTCGGCGGCGTCCATCTGCTGACCATGTCGGCGACGCCGATCCCGCGCACGCTGGAGTTGACCCAGTACGGTGAACTGGAGATCAGCCGCCTGATGGAGAAACCGCCCGGCCGCACGCCCGTGACCACGGCTGTCCTGCCGTTGGCGCGCATCGGCGAGGTGGCGAAACGGCTGAAGGCGGCGGTCGAGGCGGGCGCCCAAGCCTATTGGATCTGTCCTCTGGTGGCGGAATCCGAGGCTATCGACCTGGCCGCCGCCGAGGATCGGGCCAATGACCTGCGCAAATATCTGGGAACCGAGGTCGGCCTGGCCCACGGCCAGATGCCGGGCGCGGAGCGCGAAGCGGTGATGGCCGAGTTCGCGGCGGGCCGCCTGCCCGTTCTGGTCGCGACGACCGTGGTCGAGGTCGGCGTCGACGTGCCCAACGCCTCCATCATGGTGATCGAACATGCCGACCGCTTCGGCCTGGCGCAGCTTCACCAGCTTCGCGGGCGCGTGGGGCGCGGCGCCAAGGCCAGTTCCTGCATCCTGCTGTACGGCGGCGAAGACGGCGCCCTGGGTGAGACGGCGAAGGAACGGCTGGAGACCCTGCGTCGCACCGAGGACGGCTTCGTCATCGCTGAGGAAGACTTCCGCTTGCGCGGCGGCGGCGACCCGCTGGGGCTGAAGCAGAGCGGTTTCCCGGCCTATCGTTTCGCCGACCCGATCCGCCACCGCTCGCTGTTGCTGGCGGCGGCGGACGATGCGCGCCTGCTGCTGGGCCGCGATCCCGAGCTGACCAGCGAACGCGGTCAGGCCGTGCGTCTGTTGGAGGCCCTGTTCGACTGGAAAAACGAACGCCCCTCAGCGGACTGAGGGGCGTCGTAAAACTCAGCTAGGTTTTGAAGCGATCAGCCTGCGTTGCGGGCGATGCGTTCGACTTCCTTGCGAACCTGGGTCTCGACGACGGCGGGCAGGTTGGCGTCCAGCCAATCCTTCAGCATCGGACGCAGCATCTCGCGGACCATGGCCTCGACCGTATTGCCGCTCATGAAGTTCATGTCGGCGGCCGAAGCGACCGGCGCAGGTTCCGGCTTCTGGAAGCTGGCAGCCAGACCGGCGAAGGCCGAGGCCGCGCTGGCCGCAGCGGTTTCGCCGACCAGGGCTTCGACCTCTGCCGCGGCGACGACGGATTGCGGCGCCGCCGGCGCGGGCTCAGTCGGGAACGGCGCAGCGTCCGCCACATCCAGATCGCCGATGGCTTCAGCGGCCGGCGCCTCATAAGGCTCGGTCAGTTCCAGCACTTCGTCCTCCACGGGAGCGGGCTCCGGCTCGGCGACGACGGGTTCTGGCTCCGGCGCGGGCTCAGGAGCCGTCTCTGTCGCGGCGGCGGTTTCAACCGGAGCGTCGTCTTCAGAGATAATCCGGCGGATCGACGCCAGAATCTCTTCCATCGTCGGTTCCTGGGCGGCTTGTTCGGTCATGTCGGAACCTCAACCTGGGCGCTCGAACGGGGACACTCGCCAACCGATGCGGACTAGGCAGGCGACGATGGGGACCGAGCTTTCAGACTCGCCTCCCCCTTGAATCCTGTCGTCGCATCAACGCCCGTCGGAATCAACGGACGTTTTGTCGTTCAGTCTTCAGCCCTGGGGAGCAGTGCGAACGACTTCGCCCTTCAACTGACGATCAACCGGCGCATCTTCGACATCGACGGCGGGCGTCGTGGCTGGGGCGGCGACGCGGTCGATGGCCTCGATCACGCCATCCCAAGGCAGGGCGCCGCGATTGCGCACCGCGCGATAGTTGTCGGACGGGTCATAGGCCTCGATCGTCGGATCCAGATTGGGACCGCCCAGACGGCCCATGGCCGCCAGAAGCTGGGCCTGCGCCACATATTCGTTGCGGCGAGCGCTGGTCAAGGCGACTTCCGCGCTGCGCAGTTCAAGCTCCTGGTTCAGCACGTCCAGAGTGGTGCGCAGACCGACCTGAGCTTCCTGGCGCACGCCCTCGGCGGCGACCGAAGCGGCCCGCACCGCCTGTTCACCGGCCTGAACGCTGGAACGCGCTGAAGCGCTTTGAGCATAGGCCGAGCTGACCGACTGCAGAACCGTACGACGCTCACCCTCGACGTTGATCTGGGCAGCGTTGGCGCGCTCCAGAGCCTGGGCGACGCGCGAACGATTCAGGCCGCCCGTGAACAAGGGCACGGAGACAGTTGCGCCCGCCGTAAAGCTGGTGCGATCGCCCAGGTCCAAGCCCGACAGATCATTGGCCGTCCCGCCATAGGAGGCGTTCAGGCGCGCCGAAGGCAGATACTCCGCTCGCGCCGCCGCCACATTGGCCTCGGCCGCGCGCTGGGCGTGAACGGCGGAAAGCACGCCGGGGTTCTCGGCAAGGCCGACGTCCATGGCGCTGTCGAAATCGGTCGGCAGGCCCGGCAGCGTCGGCAGCGTCTGCAGGTTGGACGGCGCCTGTCCCACGACGGCGGCGTAGGCCGCGCGCGACACCGACAGTTGCGCCTGAGCGCTGGCCAGATCGGATTCGGACTGCGCCAGACGGGCTTCGGACTGAGCGACGTCGGTGCGGGTGATCTCGCCGACCTCGAATCGAGCGTTCGATTCATCCAGTTGGCGACGCAGCACCTTCAGGTTCTCCTGGCGGATGCGCAGGATTTCCAGATCGCGGGTGACATCGGCGTAAGCCTGAATAACCGTCACCATGACCTGCTGCTCGACCTGACGCAGGTTCTCGCGACCGGCCAGCACATTGGCCTCGGCCGCAGAGATGCCGTGCGACACGCGCCCAGCCGTCCAGATGTTCTGCGTCAGACTGACGCTGGCGCTGGCGCCGTCGCTTTCGATCGTCCCGCCGCTGGTGCTGCTGCTGCCCGGCAGCGTGCCGGTGGCGTCAGGCACGCCGTCGCCGTTGGTGTCGATCGGGAAGGTCTGACCGGGGATCGTCGTCGTCACCCGATCGGTGCGGGTGCGGCTGTAATCGACACCCGCCGAGGCGTTGACGGTCGGACGCAGACCCGCGCGCGCCTGGACGATGCTCTCATCCAGGGCCCGTTGATTCGCCCGTTGCGCCAACAGGGTCGGATTGGTGCGATAGGCCAGACCGATGGCTTCCTGAAGCGACTCGGCGAAGACAGGCGTCGCCCCCATCGTCAATGCGACCAGTGCGACCGAAGCGAGCGCGCGCGAGCGTTTCAACATGAACCTGTCCCTGCCTGACGCCCCCATCCGGCGCGCCTGTACTGCCTTGTAGCGGCGTAGTTGGGGGCTAGCCGCGTCCGACGCCAGTTAAGTTTTTTTCACGCAGCGCGACGCCCCTTCCGTCGCCGCCAATGGCCTTAGAGCGCAAACGCAGGCGCCGGGACCATTTCCGCCAGCAACTCAGGCGCAGCGTCGAACAATTCGCGCCGCGAAACGCCTTCGCGACCACGCACATAGAGGATCGCCGCGCCGCTGGCGCCGTCGCGCTCCACCACAGCCAGACGGCCGCCCGGACGCAGGGCCGCAATCCACGATTCGGGGCGCTCAATGACCGCGCCTTCACTGATGATCAGGTCGTAGCCCTCGCCCTGCGGCTGGCTTAGTGGAGCCACGACGGTCTCGACCCCGGCCTCGGCCAGGGCGGCGCCGACCACGTCGAACACGGCCGCGTCGGATTCCTGAGCCGTAACCGACAGGCCCATGTGCGCCAGGACGGCGGCGGCGTACGGCGCGGCGATCGCCAGGGCCTTTTCACCGGCGCGGGCGTCCAACCCTTGCAGCAGCTTGGCCACATCGCGCGGCAGCATCAGGCGACGGTCGCCCGCGATTTCAGGCTCGACGTCGGCATAGGCCGAGAAGGCGCGGTCGGCGGCGCAGAATCGCTCGCGCTCCACAGCGCCGATGGCGGCGTGCAGTTGGCGGTCGGTGACGTCGTTCACGCGGACCTGCGAGTCCAGCATCACCTTGCGGGCGGCGGCGAAATCCATAATCCGAAGTCCTTCAGGTCGGCTCAGGCGAAGAAATGTGACGCGCTTATAGGTCCGTGCGTTGCAGCGGACAATCCGATCTGATAGCTGACGGCCCTCGCGATGGCGGGGCCCATGAAATACGGGGTCACGGCCTGATGGCGGAGTGGTGACGCAGAGGACTGCAAATCCTTGCACCCGGGTTCGATTCCCGGTCAGGCCTCCATCGCGGCGAACATCGGCAAAGCCGCCCTTCGGGGCGGCTTTCCTGTTTCCGGCCCTAGCTTTGATCCGCCGTCGCCAGATGGTGCAGGGCCACAGCGCTGGTCGCCGCCACGTTCAGCGAATCGAATCCTCCCGCCATGCGGATTCCGACGGGGCGACAGCGCGCGATGATCTCGCGCGGCAGGCCCGGCCCTTCGCTGCCCAGCAGAAGCGCCGTTCGCCTGCCCGGCCTGAACGCCGCCAGCGCCTGCTCTGCCGAAGGCGTCAGCGCCAGCACCTCAAATCCCCTGCCCTGCAACAGATCGATCATGGCCCCTGCCTCCAGCGCGGTCGCCATCGGCGTTCTCAGCACCGCCCCCACAGAAACGCGGATCGCCTTGCGGTAAAAAGGATCACAGCAGGTCTGATCCAACAGCACCGCGCCTGCGCCAAAGGCCGCCGCATTACGGAACAGGCCGCCCATGTTGTCGTGATTGCCGATTCCGCATGCTACGACCACCACAGCCCGCTCAGGCAGGCTATCCAGCAGATCGCCCGGCATCACCGGTTGCGGCTTGCGTCCGAGCGCCAATATGCCCCTGTGCAGGTCAAACCCCGCCACAGCGTTCAGCACCGTTTGGGGCGCCACATGGACCGGCACATCGCCTGGCAGCCGCTCCAGCACCTCACTCAGCCCCTCCAGCCGCTTTTCAGCGATCAGAACCGCCACAGGCGCGCAGCGCGACGCCGCCGACGCCAGAACACGCAGAACGACCTCGCCCTCGGCCACGAACAAGCCCTGCCGACCAGTCAGGTCGCGCTCCTTCACATCGCGAAAGGCGGCGATGCGCGGGTCATCCGGGTCGTTCACATGGATTGGCGTCATGCGGAGCCTTGTAGCGTATGGCTTTGCGAAAAATTTGGCGATTTCTGCCTTTTACCCGTTGCATGAATCGAAAAGGCGCTGCTATACGCCGGCCTCCCCCGAGGGGATGTTCCGCGGTAGCTCAGTGGTAGAGCAGCCGACTGTTAATCGGCTGGTCGTAGGTTCGAATCCTACCCGCGGAGCCATTTCTCATTTTCGGGCAAATCGCCTGCTTCACCCTTCTTTGGGAGGGTCGATTGGGCGATAGTTTCCGACAATAAATCAAATGGTTGACGGAACTTTGCCGTAAGCTCTCCATGGGCCCAGGAGCAGTTCGAAAGTACGAGATTCAGCACCCTTCGCTTCTCTGAAGCGGAGGCCTGCTCGAAGAGATCGTGCGCTTCCCGTCCGAGACGGATCAGCGCAATCCCGTTACCGATATACTCGTCATCAGCGCTATGGTGCCGCTCAATGTCCTTCAGACAACGATCCCGCTCCTCGCGCCACACGATTTGCATCCGGCGATAGAAGTCGTCGGTGACCACCCCGTCGAGTTTGTCTTCGTACATTCGCTCGATGCGGGCCTGTAGCCGATCGGCCTCGCCGCGGAGCCGCTCAATTGCCGCCCTACGCTCACGGGTTTCATCCTGAAGACTTTCGCGCAAGGCGCGTTGGATCAGTTCAAAAGCAGCATCATCGAATCGCAGTTGCCGCAACAGTCCGGCGAATCGCTGCTCCAGCACCTCCTCGCGGACATACGGCTCGCCGCATTTTCCTTTGAAGCCCGTGCAGTGGTAATAAATGTATCGCTGTTTTTTGATCTCACCGACCATCGCGCAACCACAATGACCGCACGTCATCATGCCGGTGAACGGAAAGTCGTTTGCGCTGGCGCGAATGTTGGCTGCCTTGCGCCCGTCCAGGACATCCTGGACCGCGCTCCAAAGGTCCTCGGAGATCAACGGCGCGTGGGAGCCTTGATAGACCTTGCCCAGCCATTCGAAGGCGCCGGTATAAATTCGGTTCCGCAGGATCGTATGGACCGTGCTTACGCCTATGGGCGCGCCACTCTTCCGGTAGGTCAAGCCAGCCAGCCGAGCCTTCTTGGAAACGTCCTTTAGCGAGTATTGGCCTGTAGAATACCACTCATATAGGCGCTGAACGAGCGGACCGAGCGCCGGATCAATGGTGATAATTTTCTTACCGTTCGGACCTTCGACGTTCAGGTAGCCGATCGGTGCGACGGTCGGCCACAGGCCCTGTTCAGCCTTCTCCAACATGCCCTTTCGGGTTTCTTCCGACAGATTGTCGATATAGTTTTTCGCCATCAGCACCTTGATGCCGTGCATGAACTTTTCGGAAGAGCGCGAGTCCTGCGAGAGGACGACACCCTCTTTTACGAAATGAATTTCGATGTCGAGGTCGTCGACCGTCACCCAATCCTTGAGATTGCGATAGAGTCTGTCGGTCTTTTCGACCAGAAGCATCCGAACTGTAGGGTGCCGGCGAATGTATTGCAGCATTTCGTTGAAGCTGGTGCGCCCGCTCTTCTTGGCGGTTTCAACGTCGACAAATTCCCGCGCCACCTGAATATCGTTGGCATCGGCGTAGTCTTTCATCAGCTTGGTTTGAGCCGGGATGGAAAACCCTTCCCGATCCTGCTCCTTCGATGAAACACGAGCATACATAACAGCCCGCCTTATCTCGACGACTGGTGCAGAACGCGCGATTCTCCGACTGGCCATATCTGTCTCCCGCTAAGATCGCCGAGCAAAGGCGATAACGGCGCGGCAACGGCTCAATCCAAAAAAGAGCATCGACAACGCCGGACGCAGAATCCTAACGAACCAGCAGAACCAATCAAGCAAATAACTCGCAAAGCGAAGAATGTTGCTATATATTTCAATTACATATGAAAATCTATTGCAACGCGACGCGAAGGCATGATCCATCTTATCACTCCTTCTTGCGTGACTTTGCAATAGACCGTCTAGGCGTTGCTCTACGCTTCGACTCCCATTCGATGAGGATACGAAAGAGGTCCGTCAGATCGGCGAGCATCGCCCGCGCCTCGACTTCTGAAACGTCCCCTATCGACTGCTTCTGGAAGTGCGCTTGCGCGTCACGCGCGAGGTCCGCGGAAAAGTGGCCGCCGCGCCGCGACGGACGAACGACTTTCTGCGGAATGGACGACACAGATCGGCGGTCAGGGTTCATCGTCCCAATCCCGCGTCCGATGCTGGCGGCTCCAGACCAGCTCGGCGGTGGCGCCGTCCGGCGCTGTAAACAGGGTCGCGCGCTTCGGCTCCGACCAGGGGTCGTTCAACCGAACGCGGAGATAGTCTCGCGGATTTTCTCCCCGCGACGTCGCTTTCCAGGCCTCGCCGACGCGCGACCAGCCGAGCATGACGACATAGTCCGGCGAGTTGTCGTTTCGACGGTCGTCGTTCGGAACGAACCGGATTTTCCGGTCGATGAGGAGAGTTTCGATGCGGCCTTCCCAGCCGCCCTGCTTGGTCGGCTTGAACTTTCCGATGACGCCCATCTCAGCCTCCCTTCGCCTTCAGCGCCTTGGCGAACTCCCTGTCGCCGGCGAGGAAGGCTTCGAGCATCGCCGGGACAAGGTCCGAGACTTCCGCCTTGTCGCCGTATGCCTCGCGATAGACTCCGGCGTAGTCAGTCAGCGACCGATGGAGGTCCGGCGTGACGGTGACGGTGAGCTTGATCGGCGTCCGATCAGGCAGTTTGCCGAGCTTCAGCATGGGCTCTCTCCTCTCAGCGGCCCCACGGACGCAGCACGAGATCCTTGTGGACGATCACGCGCAGCGGAAATCCGGGGCGGATGGTGATGGTGGGTTGGACGTCGAGATTCCGGGTGACGATCTGTTGCCCGGCCTGACTGCTGGACTGCTGGGTCGACTCGCGGACGGCCCGGACGAGGTCGCTCTCGCCGTCGATGCTCAGCTCCGTTCCGACCCCGAGCAGGGTGGAAAGCGCGACGCCCTTAAGGAGCCGCCATGTATGGAAATCCACCTTGTCGGCGAGCCCAGCGTAGCCCGCAGCATCCGTCGCAGGGAGGTTGTCGAGTTGGAGCGAGGCGCCGTCAGGCAGGATGATGCGCTGCCAGACCAGTAGCGCCCGGCTCTGACCGAAGGCCACGACGCTGTCATAGCTGCCGATCAGGCGCGCGCCTTGCGGGATAAGCAGGATGCGCCCCGTCGCGGTGTCGTAGACATTCTCCGTGACCTGGGCTGTGACGAAGCCGGGAAGATCGGAGCGCAGACCCGTCATCAAACTAGCCGCGATGACGCTGCCGGCCATGACCTGATACGGCGAAGCCGGCGACTGAATCCGGTGCGGGTTGATCGTCGAGGAGGGCCCCTGCGCCACGAAATCCAACTTGCGCTGCTGGCCGTTCGGATCGCGCTGGGGATCGACGCCAAGGCGCCCCTCCCCTTCCCCGTCGGGCGCGGCCGTCGGGGCCGCCCCTATCGGAGCGGCTTCGGCCGTGGCGGGAGCCTGACGCGCGAGTTGCACCATCACGCCGGACTCCCGCGCCTGTCCCGCCTGTGCCGCCTGACGCTGACGCTCCGCCTCAAGCGCCTGCTCCGCCGCTGAGATCGTAGGCTGTCCACCATCGAGAGACGCGCCGCCGCCGCGCTCCTCATCCAGGATCGCGCGCCCGAGGTCGCCGGGAAGCGGCGGCCCGAGTTGAGGTATGGAGCCGTAGTCGCCGGGAAGGTCCGCGACGGCGTCCGCTGTTGGTCGGCGATCCGTAATGACCGGCTCGTCGACGGGTTCTGCAACCCGGAGCGTCGCAGGCCCCAGCGCGAGCCAGGCGACGCCCGCGATCGCCGCCGCCCCGGCCGCGGCACCGCCGATCACGACGCCGCGCTTGAACCGGACGATGCGGCGCGGCGCAGCGCGCAGGGTAAAGGCGTCGGGAGAGGATTTGGGCGTGCTTTCGCGCGAAGGGGTCTCGCGGGGCGTGTCGGGCTCGTCGATCATCGCGACGCCCTCCGGCCGCGCCGCTGATCGCCATCGGTTCGGGTAATCCGCACGACCTGCTGCGGCGCTTCGCCCATGCGCAGTTCCGCGGCGGTGAACAACCGATCAACGATGTAGTGATGTCCGCTGACCCGGTAGTTCACGAGTTGGGCGGCGCCGAGCGGGCCGACGACGAACAGCGGCGGCGCCTCCCCCTGATCGAGTCGGGCCGGAAACTCGATATAGACCTTCGCCCCGTCGTCCCAGGCGCGGAGCGGCCGCCACGGCGGCGCATCGCCGGTGATCGCATAGCGGAAGCGCAGGTTCTCGACAGCGACAGCGGGCGCGATCGTCTGCGCCGCCGCGGCCGCATCATTTCGCCGGTGCAACGCCAGTAACCGGTCCTGCGGATAGGTCCAGGAGATCGCCGCCATCGCGGTCGCATCGGTGCTTTCCAGCGCGAGATGATAGGCGCGACGGGTCGTGGTGATGACCATATTGGTGTGCAGCCCTGCCGCGAAGGGCTTGACCAGGACATGCACCCGCCGATGGTCGCCGGCCCCGCTCACCGTATCGCCGATGACCCAGCGCACGGTGTCGCCGGCGGAGACTGCGATCAGTTCTTCGCCCGGTTGAAGCGCAATGTCGCTGACCCGTTCCGGCGCGGCATAGAGCCGGTAGAGCGCGCCCTCGGTCCAGGGGTAGACCTGCACGGCGTTGACGTAGCCCGCGCGCGACGGCTCCTGCATCGCGGCGCGGTTTGCGGCTTCGACACGGGTCGTGGGCGAGCCGGCCTCCCGCCGCACGGCAGGCGGAGGTTGGAGTTGGCCCGGCAGCGGCAACGGGACCGGGGTCTCTATGATTTCGACCGGGATCGGCGGTTCCGCCACGACGACGGCGGGCTGAAAATCGACGGGGTCGTAGGCGATGGCGGGCGGCGGTGTTTTCCCCGCGCACGCGGCGAGCGCCAGGGCGGAGACCCCGGCAAGCGGCAAACGGATCACAGCGTATCTCCTTCAGGGGCGGCGATGGACGGGTTGGGAAACGGCGCCGCTCCGACCGGCGACTGCGTCGCCGCGGTCGTGTCGAGTTCGCGGGACCAGTCGATCGCATTGACGAACAGACCAAGAGGGTTCTTGCGAAGCGCGTCCGCCGTTTTCGGCGTGCGAAGGACCGTCGTCAGAATGCCCGTCCAGCGCTCGGTCCTGGCGAGGCTGCCCCGCTCATAGGTCTGCTCGACCCATTTCACCTGGAACGACGAATCCGATGCGCGCACGACGCTCGTGACCTGAACCGACACGCTGCGCTCGCCGATCATGGAGAACGGGTCGTTGGTGCGGGCGTACTCATTGAGAAACCGCGCTCCGCGGTCCGTGGCGAAGTCGTACGCCTCCAGCCAGTTCTGCTTGACCAGCACGGGGTCGGTCGAGACGGAACGGACATTGGCGACGAAGCGCGCGAGGTGCCAGATGGTCTGGCCGTCGGTCGGGCGGTAGTTCTGGATGGCGGGCGCGACCGAGCGCGCCTCTCCCAGCCGATCGACCTCGACCACGTAGGGCGCCACGCGGCTCTGGGTCGACTGCCAGACATTGCCGGCCGCGAGCCCGCCGCTGATCATGAGGCAGCCGAAGGCCATCAGCCGCCAATTGCGGGCCTGAACGCGGGCGGAGCCGAGACGGTCGTCCCACAGCTGACCTGCACGCTGATAAGGCGTTTCCGGCTGAGGCGTCCGGCCATAGCGTTGGATGGGTCGCTTGAATTTCATGCTAGTCGTCCTTCTGACTGAGGTCGGGATTGGCCGGAGCGCCCGGACGATCGCCGTCCTTCACGGTCTGGGCGGCCATGTGCATCCGGTGGCGGGAGGTCTGTTCGCCGCGCATCCGCTGCGCCCACGCCGGGGCGGCCGCCGCGTCCGGACGCGCGCCGGGTGCGGGTGGCGGCGCGCCGTTCACGGCGTTCCACGCGGCGTCCCTCCCCTTCTGGGCGCTCTCGCGAAACGGCCCCGAAAGACGCGAGGCGGCCGATCGCGCGCTCTGCCGCATCGCTCCGCCCGCGGCGCGCGCGACGCCGGCGGCGCCCGCGCCCACGGTGGATTTTCCGGCCGCTTCCTGCCCAAGCTGGTAGGAGGCCCGCGCCGCC
>DJDA01000099.1 GCA_002430835.1 Brevundimonas sp. UBA5936 | reverse complement strand
GCGGCGTCATCGGCGGCCTTGGTCATGGAGCCGCCCTTGGAGGCGACCCAGGCGGCGAAGGCTTCCTGGCTCACCACCTTGACGTGGATCGGCATGAAGGCGTGGTCGACGCCGCACAGCTCGGAGCACTGGCCGTAGTAGTCGCCTTCCTTCTCGGCGCGGAACCAGGTCTCGTTCATGCGGCCCGGAACGGCGTCCACCTTGATGGCGAAGGCCGGCACGGCGACGGCGTGGATCACGTCCGAAGCGGTGATCAGCAGGCGGACGTTCTGACCGACCGGAACCACCATCGGCTCATCGGCGGCCAGGCGGTACAGATGCTTGGGCGCCTTGTCTTCCGGCAGCATGTTCGAGATGTACTCGGCCACACCCTGGTCCGGATATTCATAGCCCCAGTTCCACTGGTTGCCGGTGATCTTCACCGTCACGTCCGAGTCCGGATAGTCGTGATAGGCGAACAGCAGGCGGAACGAGAACAGGGAGATGCCGACCAGGATCAGCACCGGCACCACGGTCCAGATGACCTCGATGACCGTGTTGTGGCTCCACTTGGCCGGGGTCGGGTTGGCGCGCTTGTTGTAGCGGATCGCGATCCACACCAGCAGCGCCAGCACCAGGACGCAGATCACGGTGATGACCGGCATCAGCACGACGTTGTGGAAGAAGTGAGCCTCGTGCGCCAGCGGCGCGGCCGCCGTCTGGAAGCCGAGACCAGCCGGCGTCGGCTGACCCAAAACATCCTGCGCCATCGCCGGCGCAGCGAAAATGGCGGCAAGGGCGGTCGCGGCGATACCGCCCCCCAACCGCGCCATGGCTCGCATGCCCATCCCCATTCGAGAAGTCCTCATAAACCGTTCTGCAGCAGACGTTTGCGAGCAATTCGCAAGCGTCGCCGGGCCCAGACGGACCTCGGCGTGTCATGGCCGGTCCTTATCGGCTCGAACCGCCCTTGCCAAGCGATCAAGCGCACCTATGGCGACCTCCGGGCAAAATGCGGTCGATTAAATCGCTGTCATGTTTGGACAGCTACCTTGCACGGCAAGATACCTTGCGATACCCCTTAAGCACCCTAGAGAGGGACGCCCAAGAGGGACGCAATGCCCGACACCATCGACATCCAACTGAAGAAAGGCGTGCTGGGACTGTGTGTCCTGGCGCTGCTCGCCCGACGCGACAGCTACGCCTATGAGATCGCCAGCCGCCTGTCCGACGCCATCGGCATGGGGGAAGGCACCATCTATCCGCTGATGCGGCGGATGCAGACCGACGGCCTGGTCGAGACCTATCTGGTCGAATCATCCAGCGGCCCGTCGCGCAAATACTATCGTCTGACCGCCGCGGGCCGCCGCGCCCTGGACGGCCAGACCGGCGAGTGGCGGGCCTTCGCCCGCGCCGTCGAGGCCCTGATCGCGGGCGATGACGACGACAGCGTCATTGTCGCCGAGGCCCCGGCCGAAACGCCCGCCCTGCTCGATCAGAGCGCCCAAACCGAATCGACTGCCCAAGCTGACAGGGGAGAGAAGCAATGAACCGCGCGGAATTCCTGGCGCGACTGCGACGCGGCCTGGTGGGCCTGCCCGCCGCCACCGCCAATGAGATCGTGGCCGACTATGAAGCCCACTTCGCCGACGGCGCCGCCGCCGGACGCAGCGAGGCCGAGGTGGCCGAGGCCCTGGGCGATCCCGACCGCCTGTCCCGCGAACTGAAGGCCGAGGCCGGCGCCCAGCGCTGGCGTCAGGAGCCGTCGGCCTCCTCCGCCGCCGGGGCCGTGTTCGGCATCCTGGGCCTGGGCGCGATCGACATCCTGATCCTGCTGCCCATCGCCCTGCCCGTCTTCGGCACGGTGCTGTCCCTGCTGCTGGGCGGGGTCGGCGTCTTCATCGCCGGCGGCTTCGTCATGGTGGCAGGCGCCTTCATGGGTCTGCCGGGCGGGGCGCTGGCCGCCGCGCTGCTGGGCGTCGGCCTGATGGGTCTGGGCATCTTCATGGTCGGAACCATGGCCCTGCTGACCAAGTGGCTGATCGACGCCACCGTCTGGTACGCCCGCCTGCACTACCGCGTCGTCAAGCCCGCCCTGGAACCCCAGGCCTAAAGCCAGAGAGAGGAGAACACAGTCATGATCCGCAATCTGCTCATCATCTCCGGCGCGGGCCTGATCCTGGCCATCGTCGGCATCGGCGGCGCCTTCGCCGTGGGAGGCCGCGACCTGGCCCGCCACGACTGGACCTGGGTCATCACCGACGACGAGTCCGGCGACAGCGGCTTCACCGTCGAGCGCGGCCAGGTCTCGCCCGACACGACCCGCACCATCGAATGGACGGGCGGCGATCGCCTGGCGATCAACATCCCCGCCGACGTCGTCTACGACCAGCAGGCTGAGACCCCGGGCATCACCATCTCGGGCGCCCAGAACGTGGTCGAGCGTGTCCGCTTCTCCAACGGCCGCCTGACGCTGGACGAAGCCCCGCGCGGCGACCGCAGCTATGTCCGCTGGACCCGCACCGGCATTCGCGGCTGGAGCGAGACCGACGCCCTGAAGATCATCATCAAGGCCCCCTCGGTGAAGACCTTCGACCTGTCGGGCCCGACCGAGCTGAAGATCCGCGGCTATGACCAGCCGTCGCTGGACCTCACGCTGACCGGCTCGTCCGACGTGCGGGTCCAGGGTCGCACCGACGCCGTGACAGTCGACGTCTCCGGCGCCGGCGACGCCCGCATGGACGAACTGATCGTCGACGACGCCAAGGTCCGCGTCAGCGGCTCGGGCGAGGTCCGCGTCGGCCCCAGCGGCAAGGCCGAGGTCGACGTCTCGGGCAGCGGCGAAGTCCGCCTGACCCGCCGTCCCGCCGAACTGCGCCAGTCGGTCAGCGGCTCGGGCGAGGTGACGGAGGATTAAAGCCTCCCTCTCCCGGCGGGAGAGGGCTTGAGGCTCGGGGAGCCGAAGGCGATCCGCCAGCCGAAAGGGTGAGGGGCTTGTCCTGTCCGTCGGCGTCAGCCGTCGCGTGAACGCATCAACCGCGAACCCTCACCCTTTGGCTGCTACGCGCCGCCCTTCGGGTCGCGCCTGAACGATCGCTAACGCTCTCGTGCGCTCAAGCCCTCTCCCAACAGGAGAGGGTTTTTGCTGCCCCCGTGACGCCGGGCCTCGCAGCCCCTATCTAGCGTCCATGAGCACCGTCGCCTCCCACTCCCCCATCCTCGACGCCGCGGGCGTAGCCCCGGACGAGGCCCTGTCGATCCTGCAGACCGCCCTGTCGGGCGCCGACGACGGGGAGCTGTTCCTCGAAAAGACCGAGAGCGAATCCCTGGTCTTCGACGACGGGCGGCTGAAGGGCGCCTCCTACGATGCTGTTGAAGGTTTCGGCCTGCGCGTCGTGGCGGGCGAGACCGCCGGTTACGCCCACGCCAATGAAATCTCCGCCGCCGCCATCCGCCGCGCCGCCGACAGCGCCGCGCTCGCCAAGCGTGGCTATGCCGGAACCGCCGCCGAGGCGCCGCGCGCCACCAACCAGCGTCTCTATGATCCGGTCGATCCGCTGCTGGCCCCGGCCTTCTCGGACAAGATCGCCCTGCTGGCCGAGATCGACGCCTGGGCGCGCGCCCGCGATCCGCGCGTGGTGCAGGTCTCGGCCTCCCTGGTCGGCGAGCGTCGCGCCATCGACATCCTGCGCGGCGACGGGCGCCTGCTCAGCGACCTGCGCCCGCTGGTCCGGCTGAACGTCTCCGTCACCGTCGAGAAGGACGGCCGCCGCGAAAGCGCCTCGTCCGGCGCGGGCGGACGCGCAGGCTTCGAGGAATGGGTCGCCCCCGAACGCTGGCAGGCCCAGGTGGACGAGGCCCTGCGTCAGGCCCTGGTCAATCTGGAGGCCGTCGACTGCCCGGCGGGCGAGATGGACGTGGTTCTGGGCGCGGGCTGGCCCGGCGTCCTGCTGCACGAAGCGGTCGGCCACGGCTTCGAGGGCGACTTCCACCGCAAGGGCTCGTCGGTCTTCACCGGCATGATGGGCAAGCGCGTGGCCGCGCCGGGCGTGACGGTCGTGGACGACGGCTCCATCGCCGGGCGTCGCGGCTCGCTGTCGTTCGACGACGAAGGCACTCCGACCTCGCGCACCGTGCTGATCGAGGACGGCATCATGGTCGGCCTGATGCACGACCGGCTGTCGGCGCGTCAGCTGGGCGCCAAGGCCACCGGCAACGGTCGCCGCCAGTCTTTCGCCCACACGCCCATGCCGCGCATGACCAACACCTTCATGGAAGGCGGCACGGATTCGCAGGCCGAGATGATCGCCAGCACCAGGCGCGGGCTCTACGCCGCCAACTTCGGCGGCGGCCAGGTGGACATCACCAACGGCAAATTCGTCTTCCAATGCACCGAGGCCTATCTGATCGAGGACGGCAAGATCACCGCCCCGGTGCGCGGCGCCACCCTGATCGGCGACGGGGCCACGGCCCTGACCCAGATCCAGATGATCGGCGACGACTTCGCCTTCGACCCCGGCGTCGGCACCTGCGGCAAGGCCGGCCAAGGCGTCCCCGTCGGCATCGGCCAGCCCAGCCTCAAGATCGGCGGCCTGACGGTTGGCGGCACGGCGGTCTAGTCCACCCTCTCCCGGCGGGAGAGGGCTTGAGCCTCCAAGAGCGAAGCGATTGGAACAGGCGAAAGGGTGAGGGTTCGCGATTGAAGTCGGCCAAAGGCCGTGGCTGACGGTCCATGCAACGGCTTACGCCGACTGACAGGACAAGCCCCTCACCCTTTCGCGCAAGAACGATCGCTGACGCTCTCGTGCGCTCAAGCCCTCTCCCGCCGGGAG
>DJDA01000100.1 GCA_002430835.1 Brevundimonas sp. UBA5936 | reverse complement strand
GGCCTGCGGCCTGTACAACGCGCGAACCCGGAGATGGCGGTGCGGGTAGACACCAGTCCGGTCGTGTCCCGCCTGGGGGCGGGCGGGCTGGACATGGGGCTGCGGTTCGGTCCGCGCCGCTAGCCGGGACTGGAGAGCCGCTTCCTGATGCCCGCCGTCTTCACGCCCGTCTCCCCCCCCCCCACGCGCGACCGGCTGGACCTGAAGACGCCCGCCGATCTGAAGCGCGCCCATCTGGTCGGAGAGCCGCAGGAATGGGCGGCCTGGTTCGCCGCCGCCGGGGTGGCGCCCGCCGACGCCGCCCCGCCGCCGCGCCTGACCGCCGACAATCAGGCGATGGAGGTGGCGGCGGCGCTAGGCGATCAGGGCGTGGCCCTGGGTTCGCCCATCCTCTACGGCCGCGAGATCGAACGCGGCCTTCTGGTCCGGCCGTTCGAGGAGACGGTCGCCCTGGCCGAGGGTTATTGGCTCTGCTACCCGCCCGGCCGCCGCCTGACCCCCAAGATCGCTCGCTTCCGCGACTGGGTGCTGGACACGGCGCGGACCGACCCGGCGGTGGTCGAGGGGGCGCGGCTGGCGGGGCGGGAAGTCGGGGAGGCGGGAAGCTAACGGGCTAGCGCGCAACTTCTCCCTCCCCGTCCCGGGGAGGGAGAGGCGGCGTACGCGCAAAGAAAAGGGCGGGATCTTTCGATCCCGCCCCTTCCGCAGTCTCAGCGTGAGGTGACTTGGACTTAGAAGTCCATGCCGCCCATACCGCCCATGCCGCCCATGTCGGGGGCGCCGCCGGCCGAGGCCTTCTTCGGCGCGTCAGCGATGGCGGCTTCCGTGGTGATCATGATGCCGGCGACCGAGGCGGCCGACTTCAGCGCCGAACGGACGACCTTGGCCGGATCGATCACGCCCATCTGGACGAGGTCGCCGTACTCTTCGGTCTGGGCGTTGAAGCCGAACGAGGCGTCGGTCGAGTCCATGACCTTGCCGACCACGATCGAACCTTCGACGCCCGAGTTCTCGGAGATCTGACGGATCGGAGCCTGCAGGGCGCGGCGCACGATGTTGATGCCGGCGTTCTGATCGGCGTTGACGCCCTTCAGATCGATCAGCTTCTTGGAGGCTTGCAGCAGGGCCACGCCGCCGCCCGGGACGATGCCTTCATCGGCAGCGGCGCGGGTCGCGTTCAGGGCGTCGTCGACGCGGTCCTTCTTTTCCTTCACTTCGACTTCGGTCGAGCCGCCGACGCGCAGGACGGCGACGCCGCCGGCCAGCTTGGCCAGGCGCTCTTGCAGCTTTTCCTTGTCGTAGTCCGAGGTGGTGTCCTCGATCTGACGCTTGATCTGGCCGACGCGGGCCTCGATGCCGTCCTTCTCGCCCGAACCTTCGACGATGGTGGTGTCGTCCTTGGTGATGGAGACCTTCTTGGCCTTGCCCAGCATGTCCAGGGTGACGGTTTCCAGCTTGATGCCCAGGTCTTCAGAGATGACCTGGCCGCCCGTCAGGATGGCGATGTCTTCCAGCATGGCCTTGCGGCGATCGCCGAAGCCCGGAGCCTTGACGGCGGCGACGCGCAGGCCGCCGCGCAGCTTGTTGACCACCAGGGTGGCCAGGGCTTCGCCTTCGATGTCCTCGGCGATGATCAGCAGGGGACGGCCCGACTGAACCACGGCTTCCAGCACCGGCAGCATCGGCTGCAGCGAGGTCAACTTCTTCTCGTGGAGCAGGATGAGCGGCTCTTCGAGGGAGACCTCCATCTTGTCCGGGTTGGTGATGAAGTAGGGCGACAGGTAGCCGCGGTCGAACTGCATGCCTTCGACGATGTCGACGGTGGTTTCGGCCGTCTTGGCTTCTTCGACCGTGATGACGCCTTCGTTGCCGACCTTGGCCATGGCCAGGGCGATCAGCTCGCCGATTTCAGCGTCGCCGTTGGCCGAGATGGTGCCGACCTGGGCGATTTCCGAGTTGTTGGAGACCGGCTTGGAGATGGTCTTCACTTCGTCCAGGGCCACGGCGACGGCCTGGTCGATGCCGCGCTTCAGGTCCATCGGGTTCATGCCGGCGGCGACGGCCTTGAGGCCCTCTTGCACGATGGCCTGAGCCAGAACGGTGGCGGTGGTGGTGCCGTCGCCCGCGTTGTCGTTCGCCTTGGAGGCGACTTCGCGGATCATCTGGGCGCCCATGTTCTCGAAGGCGTCTTCCAGCTCGATCTCTTTGGCGACCGAAACGCCGTCCTTGGTCGAGCGCGGGGCGCCGAACGACTTCTGGATCACGACGTTGCGGCCCTTCGGACCCAGGGTCACCTTGACGGCGTCAGCCAGGACGTTGACGCCCTTCAGCATCTTGTCGCGGGCGTCGGTGTTGAACTTTACGATTTTAGCGGCCATGCGGGCTGCTCCTATCTATAAGATTTTAAATCAGAAACCGGAAACCGAGGCGCGTCTTACGACAGCACGCCCAGGACGTCGGATTCCTTCATGATGATCAGGTCTTCGCCGTCGATCTTCACTTCGCTGCCCGACCACTTGCCGAACAGGACGCGGTCGCCGGCCTTCAGTTCCAGGGCGACGAACTTGCCGTCTTCGTCACGGACGCCGGGGCCCACGGCGACGACTTCGCCTTCCTGGGGCTTTTCCTTGGCCGTGTCGGGGATGATGATCCCGCCCTTGGTCTTGGATTCTTCTTCAACGCGCTTGACCAGCACGCGGTCGCCGAGCGGACGAAACGCCATCTGAGTAACTCCCGTTAGGATGTTGGTTCCAGCCCTCGGAGCCCGCGACTTTGGCAGTCGCCCTCCCCGAGTGCTAACGACCGGGGAGTTAGGCAGGGGGGCGGGGGGCGTCAAGGGCGACGGCGCCCGAAATCCGGTCTCAAGATGAAGCGAAAATGAACGTACGCCGCCGGGGTCGTTCAGACAGGCGGCGCTAAAAGGGGGACAACGGATCAACCGGCTTTCGAAAGGAGCCCGCCATGAAGACCCTGTTCAAGATCGGCGCCGGCGCTATCGCCCCTGCTCTGGTTGTGACGATGCTGGCTTCGACCCCGGCTGCGGCCCAGCATTATCGTGACCGCGATCGCGACAACACCGGCCGTGACGCCGTCCTGGGCGCCGTGGTCGGCGGCGTCGCCGGCGCCCTGATCGGTCAAGGCGACGGACGCTATGTCGCGGGCGGCGCTCTGGCGGGCGCGGCCCTGGGCGCGGCCTCGTCCTCGAACAACGACGACTGCGGCTATTACCGCGGCGGCCGCTGCTATCGGAACCAGGGCCACTGGGAGCGCGAGCACGGCATCAACAGCCGCGACGGCTATTACAACGGCCGCTATGAGCGGAACGACGGACGCTATTACCGCGACGGCCGCTATTGGCGGAACCACGGCGAATGGCGCAGCTACCAGAACCGCCGCGACCGCGATCGGGATCGCGACTATCGCTACGACCGTCGCTGGTAGGCGGCGCGTGAGATGAGGAAGGGCTCGGCTGCACGGCCGGGCCTTTTTTCATGGGCTGGCCTTATTCGAAGCCGCTGCCTCGCTCGCTCGTCGGCAGCAGCCGCCCCATGACGGCGACGAAGAAGGCCACGGTCCAGCCCAGCAGGATGGCGCCGTTGATGCCCTCGATCGCGCCCAGCAGCTTCCAGTCCGGATCGATGGAGGCGTCGCCGTAGCCGATGGAGCTGTAGCTGATCGACGAGAAATAGACCGCTTCGCGCAGGTCCGGTACGGCGCCCAGCAGGTAGAAGAGGGCGGCGTAGAGCCAGATCTCGACCCCGTGCAGGATGAACAGTCCCAAAACCACGGTGACGGTATAGGCGGCGCCGCGCGGCGACAAAGGGTTGAGACGCACAGCCTGGCCGCGCCCCGCCCTGGCGTCTCCGGCGGCCAGCACCCGGCCCAGGGTCAACAGGCCGACGGCGTGCAGACCCACGGTCATCAGCACCATGACGGTCGCAGTCAGCAGTTCGACGGTCATGTCCATGGCGCCGCTGTTTTCGATCCCGCCGATCATGACGGGCGAGCGGCGCGCTTGGCCGGGCCGATCAAACCCAGATGGGTGAGGCCGAAGGCCTCCGGCGACTTCAGACCGTAGCCGAGGGCGCGGTCGAAGCCGATGTGCGCCAGCCAGATCAGGCTGAGCGCGGTCGCCAAGGGCGCGGCGGCCAGCAGGCCCGCGCCCGCCAGAAGCAGCGGCCCGATCAGGCTGTGCGCCAGGTTATAGGCCCAGGCTCCCACGCGCGGACCCGCCAGGTAGCCGGCGAAGGACAGGTCGGGGGCCAGGAAGAGAACGGCGAACAGCGCCCAGCCCTGGCCGAAGCGGCCATAGGCCAGGGCGGCGAGGACGAGCAGGGCCAGCCCCTCCAGCCGCTGCCAGGTGGGGGCGACGACGGTCACGCCGTCAGCCGCCTCAGCAGGTCCGCCGTGGAAGGGTCGAGATCCGTCGAGGGCGTGCCCGTGGCGGCGTCCTTCAGCAGGGCCTTGGCCAGAACCTTGCCCAGTTCCACGCCCCATTGGTCAAAGCTGTTGATGTCCCACAGCACGCCCTCGGCGAAGGTCTTGTGTTCATAGAGGGCGATCAGGGCGCCGAGGGTCTGCGGCGTCAGCCGCTCCATCACGATGGCGGTCGACGGCCGATTGCCGGGGAAGGTCTTGTGCGGCGCCAGGCGGTCGGCTTCGTCCTCCGATGCGCCCGATGTGATCAGTTCGGCGCGGGCCTGAACCTCGCTCTTGCCCTGCATCAGGGCCTGGGCCTGGGCCAGGGCGTTGGCCCACAGATAGGTCGAGGGCGTCTCCTCGCAGGTGCGGCCCACGATGATGAACTCGACCGGCACGACCTGCGGCCCTTGATGCAATTGCTGGAAGAAGGCGTGCTGGCCGTTGGCGCCCGGCTCGCCGAAGATGACGGGGCAGGTCTGGCGGCCGACGGGGGACCCGTCGCGGCGCACCTGCTTGCCGTTCGATTCCATCTCGAGCTGTTGCAGGAAGGCCGGCAGGCGACGCAGGTCGTGGGCGTAGGGGGCGACGGTGCGGGCCGGGCGGTGCAGGCCGTCGACGTTGTAGATCTCGGCCAGGGCCAGCATCACCGGCGCATTCCTCTCCAGCGGGGCCTCGAGGAAGTGGCGGTCCAGCGCGGCGGCGCCGTCAAGGAAGCCCTGGAACGCGTCCCAGCCCAGGCCGATGACGCAGGACAGGCTGACCGCCGACCACAGCGAATAGCGCCCGCCGACCCAGTCCCGGAACGCAAAGGTGCGGCCGCAGCCGAACGCCGCCGCCTTTTCCGGTGCGGCGGTGACGCCGATGAAGTGTTTCGCCATTCCCTCGGCGGGCAGGGCGGCGGCCAGCCAGGCCTTGGCGGCCTGGGCGTTCAGCAGGGTTTCCTGAGTGGTGAAGCTCTTGGAGACGACGATCACCAGCGTGGTTTCAGGATCCAGCCCGATCAGGGCCTCGGCCATGTCGCGCGGGTCGATGTTGGCGACGAAGCGCAGGTCGATGGCCGGGTTCAGGGGCCGCAGGGCGTCCCAGATCAGGCGCGGTCCCAGATCGGAACCGCCGATGCCGATATGGAGCACCGTCTTGAAGGGGCGCCCGCTTGCGCCTGTTTCATTCCCGGACCGCAACGCTTCGGCATAGGCCTTCATTTCGGCGCGCACGGCCTCGACCTCGGCCGAGACCGGCTCGCTTAGGGCGTGGAATTCGGCGCCGTCCGGCGCGCGCAGGGCCGGGTGCAGCACGGCGCGGCCTTCGGTCAGATTGACCGCCTCGCCGTTGAACAGGGCCGCGCGACGACCCTCGACGTCGCAGGCGCGGGCCAGCGCCAGCGCCGCTTTCAGGCCCGCTTGGGTCCAGCTCTGTTTGGACAGATCGATGTGCAAGCCGGCCACGTCCAGCGTCAGCCGCGCCAGCCGGTCGGGGTCGGCGGTGAATTGATCCTGGATTCGCGCATCCGCGTCCTGTCGGGCGGCGGCCTCGAGTTCGGCCCAGGCGGCGTGCGGCATCGTGGTCTCCCCATGGCGGTCCCGGCTTTTGGCCCGGCGCTTGCAAGCTCTGGTTTACGGCCCAGGCCGTGAAGAGTTCAATCCAAGACTGGGTCAACAAGGATTTCCTGGTGGAAGTCCGCCGTCTCGGTCCCTTGTGAAAGGCACGCCATGTCCTGCGGAATAGCTCTCGCCGTCGCCCTGATGCTGGCCGACCCCGCGGTCGCTGAAGCCGCCGCCCTGCCGCCGGCGGCGCCCGCCGCTCCGGTCTCGGTGGCCCAGGAGCCTCTGTTCGCTGACCTGGTGGCCCGTTCGGGCGCTCTGAAGACGATCGTCGATGCCTGGGCGGCCTCAGGCGAGGCGGACAAGGCCGGCTTCTTCACCGGCGCGGCCTATGGAGCGTTCAAGACCCAGGCGGCGGACCTGGCCCAGCGCGACATGCAGGGTCATCTGATCCTCAAGGAGCGCGGCACGGACAACGATCTGAAATGCATCCTGCGCGGCATCTCGGAAGACATTCCGGTCAAGGTCGCGGCGCTGGAGAGCGCCTCTGACGCAGCCGCGCGCAAGTTGGCCCTCGACGAGCTGTCCTATCTGCTGAACGACAACGTCGAGGTCATCACCTCGCCGCCTCAACCCGAAGCCTAGCCTCGGCTTGAGGTTTGGTTGCTGGGGCTGGCGCGCTTCGCGCGACTTGAGGCCCGACGGGAGGATGGCCGCAAAGGCCGTCCTCAGCCCTCGACGGTCTCGGGGTATTTGATAGCGCAGCCGTAGGGCGCGGCATAGGCGGTTTGCACCGCGCGCCCGGCCTTGGCGTCGGCCAGGGCGGCGCGAACGAAGTTGTTGGCTCCGTCCAGGTCTTCCACCTTGTTAGTCGGCCGGTCGTCGATGCCGCCGACGAAGATCAGCCGTCCCTCGGGATCGATGATGCGCATGTCCGGCGTGGTCTTAGCGTCATAGCGTTTGCCGACCTCGCCGGTCGGGTCGAGCAGCAGGTGGGTGAAGGCGGCCTGGTGCTTGGCCTTCCAGGCTTGCGCCTCTTCGCCCTCGACGAAGCCCTGGGTTCCCGGCGCCGAGGAGATGATGGTCAGCCAGACCACGCCGTCGGCGGTCGCCTCGCGCTGCAGGGCCTGCATGGCGCCGGTGTAGTGCTTCTTCACGAAGGGACAGCCTTCGTTGGTCCACTCCAGCACCACCGTCTTGCCGCGGAAATCGGCCAGGGAGCGCTGCTGGCCTTCGGCGTCGACCAGGGTGAAGGCCGGGGCGGTTTCGCCAGGGGCGGGCGCCTCGGTCGCTTCGGGCGCGACGGCGGCGGTTTCGGACCGTTCAGGCGATGCGGCGGGCTGCTGCTGGCAGGCGGCGAGCAGCAGCAGAGAGGCGGAGGCGGCGGTCAGCAGGCGGAACATGGCGGTCTCCTCGGGGTGATAGGTCAGCGGGCGGCGGCGTCTTCCAGGGCGTCGATGACGACGCCTTCGGTCAAGAGTTGAGGCAGGATGCGCGGCTCAGGCCGGTCGGGCGCATAGACGAGATAGAGGGGCACGCCCGAGCGGCCGTGGCGTTGCAGCTCGGCGGTGATGGCGTCGTCGCGCCTGGTCCAGTCGCCGACCAGATAGACGGCGTTCGCCTGCTCCAGCGTCTCAGCCGTACGGGCCGAGGACAGGGCCGTGCTTTCGTTCACCTTGCACGTCACGCACCAGTCGGCGGTGAAGTTGACCAGGACCGGACGCCCTTCGGCCAGGGCGGCCTTCACCGCCTGTTCGGACCAGGGCTGGGACGGCAGATGCGTCGAAGCGCCTGCGCTGTCCGGAGCGGCGGGCGCGGCGCGCCCCGCCAGGACGCCGCAAGCCAGCGCCGCGATCAGGGCCAGCAGGGCGGCGATCCCCGCAATCCGACTCTTGCCGGGTGCGGCGACCTGCGCTCGGCCGTAGAGCCATAGCGCCAGGGCCAGCATCAGCCCGGCCCCGAACAGCAGGGCCAGGGCGTCAGAGGTCTGGCGGCCATAGACCCAGGCCAGCCACAGGGCGGCGCCGTACATGGGGAAGGCCAGCAGATTGCGCAGCGTCTCCATCCACGGGCCGGGTTTCGGCAGACGGGCCAGCAGACGCGGATTGAGGCTGATCAGCACATAGGGCAAGGCCAGGCCCAGCCCCAGCATCAGGAAGACCGCCAGGGCCATCGGCCAGGGCATGAACAGGGCGGCGCCGAGCGCAAAGGCCATGAAGGGGGCGGTGCAGGGCGCCGCGACGATCACCGCCAGCACCCCGGTGAAGAAGGCGCCCGCCGCGCCGGGCAGGCGCGACATGGGACCGTGTCCGGCGCCCTGTAGCCCGGCGCCGACGTGGAAGACGCCCGACAGGTTCAGCGCCACCGCCAGCATCAGCAGGGCCAGGGCCGCCACCACGCCCGGCGACTGCAGCTGGAAGCCCCAGCCCAAAACCTGACCGCCCGCGCGAAGGGCCAGCAGCGCCCCCGCCAGCAGCAGGAAGGTCGCCAGCACCCCGGCCAGGAAGGCCAGGCCGTCGCGGCGCGCCTCGGCCGGTTCATGGGCGGCGCGGCTGAGCGAAGCGGCCTTCATCGCCAGGATGGGGAAGACGCAGGGCATCAGATTCAGGATCAGACCGCCCAGCAGGGCGAACAACGCCGCCTTGGCGAAGTCGGACAGGCCGGTGGTCGAGGCGCCTGCCTGCGCTCCCTCGCCGTCGCCGATTGCGCCGTCGCCCGTGACGCCCGCCAGGGCCGCGCCCGGTTCGGCGGTGATCTCCCAGGCGCCCAGATCGGTGGACAGGACGCCGTTGATCGGCCCTTTCAGCCCATTGGTCGTCAGGCCGCGTCCGGCGGTGATCGTTATGGTCAGCCCTTGCGGGCCGCGCTCGCCCGACTGGGCGGCGGCGTGGTCGATCACCCCGCCCTCGAACGGATAGAAATAGGCCCATTTCGGCGCAGTCCCTGCCAGCGGGCCGCCGATCGCCGTCAGGGTCAGCTTGCCGTCGACAAGGGCGGCGCGGGCGTCGATCCCGGCGGGACGGGGAGCGCTGGCGACGACGTCCTGAACCGCCTGGCCGAAGCGGGCGTCCAGCGGCGCGGCGTCCTCGCGCACCGGCAGGTCCAGCGCCAGGTCGAGGTCTTCCGGCACGCACATCTCGTCGCTGCAGACATAGAAGTGGGCGGTGACGCGCAGGGGCAGGCTGCGACCCGGCGGCGTGTGGGCCGGAATCTCGATCGGCACGGGCAGGAAGACCGTATCCGAATAGCCGTAATTCATCAGGCTCTGCAGCCGCTGACGCTCGGGCAGGGGCCACAGGATGTCGCCGGGCGTCAGGTCGCTGGGCAAGGCCCAGGTCAGGGTCGTCGGCCCGCCGGAATCGCCCTGATTGCGCCAATAGGTGTGCCAGCCGGGCTTGATCTTCTGGCGGATGGCGACGACGGCGGTCGAGCCGGGCGTGGCCCAGGCGCCCATGGCGACCAGTTCAGCCTCGATCCGCTCGGTGCGTTGGGGCCCCGGCGCGACGGCGGTCTTGGCGGCGGGCGCGGCCCCGGCGGCCAGGGCGTCGCGCAAGGCGGCCTCGGATGCGGGTGCAGATGGGGACGCCGCCGCCGGAAGGGCGAAGGCGAGCCAGGTCAGCAGAAGAAGCAGGATGCGCAAGGGCGACGCCAGGAACAGGATCAGGGAAAGGCGCGACCTTAGACCCTCAAGCCGCGCCTATCCACGGCCCGCGACGGCGGGCCGCAGTTCAGCCGCCTGGGGGCGTCAGCGCGGGGCGACGACCTCGATCAGCACCTCGGTGCGGCGCCGCAGGGGATCGTTGACGCCGCCGACCACGGCGC
>DJDA01000049.1:40592-40855 GCA_002430835.1 Brevundimonas sp. UBA5936 | reverse complement strand
CACCGCCGCCTCATAGGCCGCGCGCGAAGGCTCGGGCGTCAGGGCGCGGATCGCGGGCCGGTGCGCGCCCGAAGGCATGTCCCAGATGCGGTTGGCCGCGCGCTCGGGCAGGAACAGGCAGTCGTCGGCGCTGCGGTCGAACGGCAGGGCGCCGACCAGCAGACGCGGCGACGGCTCATCGGTTTCCGGGGCGACCGGCAGATCGGCGAAGAAGCGGCGCACGCGCGCGCCCAGGGTCGCTGCCGGTCCCGGCGTCAGGCGCT
>DJDA01000049.1:40190-40541 GCA_002430835.1 Brevundimonas sp. UBA5936 | reverse complement strand
CGGTCCCGGCGTCAGGCGCTGCTTCAGGCCCGTGGTGAAGAGCCGCAGCTCCGGCGTCGTCAGTCCAAAAGCCCAGTCCATGTCGTCCTTGGGCGCCACCGCGTCATGGCGTTCGGATGCGCCGCCGCCGATCTGAACCGACAGATCGGGCGCGCCCCAGAACTCCGCTACTCTCGACTCCATGCTGATCCCTGCCGCACTCAAGCTGTTGCATATCATTCGCAACAACCGGCCTATAGCCGAGCAACCTTCGCATTGTCTTGCGGCGAGATTAATTCCAAGCCGGTCTGGTCGTTTCGCCGCAGAGGTTTAGAAGGGCGCTCATGCGAATGCTTGTCATTGACGATGATG
>DJDA01000049.1:0-39950 GCA_002430835.1 Brevundimonas sp. UBA5936 | reverse complement strand
GACGACTATCTGGTCAAGCCCTTCGCCTTCAGCGAACTGAGCGCGCGGCTGCAGGCGCTGGTGCGGCGCCCGCCGCTGGCCGAGGCGACGACGCGGCATCGCGTGGCCGATCTGGAGGTCGACGTGACCGCACACCGGGCGACCCGCGCGGGCCAGACGCTGGACCTGACGCCGCACGAGTTCAAACTGCTGGAGCGGCTGGCCCGCAACGCCGGTCACGCCGTGACGCGCACCATGCTGCTGGAAAGCCTGTGGGGCTTTCACTTCGACCCGCGCGCCAATCTGATCGACGCCCACATCAGCCGCCTGCGGGCCAAGGTGGATCGCGGCTTCGATCAGGAGCTGATCCACACCATCCGGGGGGTGGGCTATGTCCTCAAGGCCCCGGACTGAACCGAAACGCCCGTCCGTCTGGACCACGGCCAGCCTGCGCTACGCCGCCGCCTTCTCGGCCCTGTTCGGACTAGGCGCGGCGGTGATGATCGCGGGCGTGGACTATGGGCTGATGCGCTTCGCCGAGGCTGAAGTCCGCGACGGGCTAAACCACCAGATGGACGTCATGCGCGCCGACGCCAACCGGCACGGCACGGCCCAGCTGGTGCAGGAGCTGAACGCCGAAGCCCGCAACCGCGACGCCCGCCGCTATCTGTTGCTGGTTGAGGCGCCGGACGGCAGCACCTTCTCCAACGGCCTGACGCGGCTGGCGGTCAATCAGAGCGGCTTCCGCCGCAACCTGCCCAACAAGGCGCGCGCCGCCCGCTGGCCCGATCAGACGCCCAACATGCTGACCTTGAGCGCCCAGGCGTCCGACGGCGGCCTGCTGGCGGTCGGGCGCGACATCCAGCATCTGGATGAACTGCGCGGCGGCATCCGCCGCTACGCCCTGATGAGCGGGATCGCCCTGATCCTGCTAGCCCTGGCCGGCGGCTGGGCGGCCGGGCGGCTGTTCCTGCGGCGGCTGGAGGGGGTCAACCAAGCGGTCGGCCGCATCATCGCCGGTCAGGATTCGACCCGCCTGCCCGCCGTCGGCCTGGGGCGGGAGTTCAATGAGCTGTCGGCCAATCTGAACCGGATGCTGGACCGGCAGGAGGCGGCGCTGACGACGCTGAAGACCCTGTCCGAGGGCGTGGCCCACGAACTGCGCGCGCCGCTGAACCGGGTCCGCAATCGGCTGGAGGATCTGGCCGCCAATCTGGACGACGCCCAGGCGCGCGAGGCCGCCGTCGAGCGCGCGCTGGAGGAGACGGATCAGGTCAGCGCCCTGTTCGAGGCCCTGCTGACCCTGGCGCGGATCGAAAGCGGCGACGCCGCCCTGCAGACCGAGCGGCTGGATCTCGCCGCCCTGGCCGCCACGGTGGCCGACATCTACAGCCCCTTCGTCGAAGAGGCGGGCGGGCGTCTGACCGTCGCCCTCGCCCCCACGGCAACGGTCGAGGCCGATCCCGCCCTGATCCAGCAGGCCCTGGCCAATCTGATCGAGAATGCCGTCTTCCACGGCGGCGGCCAGGTCGAGGTCTCGACCTCCCGCGAGAACGGTCGAGCCGTCATCCGCGTCGCCGACCACGGTCGCGGCGTGCCGGAAGCCGAGCGTGAAAAGGTGCTGCGGCGCTTCTATCGTCTGGATCAGGGCGCGAGCGGCCATACGAGCGGCGCCGGTCTCGGGCTGGCCATGGTGGCCGCCGTGGCGCGGGCGCATGACGGCGAACTTCGGCTGGACGACAATCAGCCGGGCCTGGTTGTGGAGCTGGCGCTGCCCATCACGACAGCCAAGCCCTAGTTGCAATTCATTCTCAATTAGTCGATCAAGCCGCTCCATGCCGTTCAGGAGCGCCTCATGACATCCGCCACCTCGACCGTCGCGGCGCCCGGCGGCGCCTTCAGCCTGAAGCCCCTGCTGTTCACGGCGGGCGTCGGCAGCATGTCGATGATGGCCTTCGTCGCCGTGGTCGGGCCGATGGCGCGGCTGCTGGGCCTTCAGCCCTGGCATGTCGGAGCGGCGGTGACGGCGGCGGGCCTGGCCTGGATGCTGATGGCCCGCTTCTGGGGCGCGCGCAGCGACGAGGTGGGGCGGCGCAAGGTGCTGCTGATCGCCCTGGCCGGGTTCGCCGTCAGCTATGCGGCGCTGGGCCTGTTCATGAGCGCGGCCCTGGCCCTGGTTCCGGCGGCCATCGTCAGCTTCCTGGGCATGACAGCGGCGCGCACCGCCGCCGGGGCCTTCTACGCCGCCGTGCCGCCGATCTGCGCCGCCGTGGTCGCCGACCACACGGCGCCGCACGAGCGCGCCCGCGCCATGGGCGCCGTCGGCGCGGCCAGTTCTCTGGGCATCGTCTTCGGACCTGGGGCGGCGGGCCTGCTGGCCGGTTGGAGCCTGAGCGCCTCCCTGATCATCATCTCCGCCCTGCCCGTCCTGGCCTTCATCGCCGTGTGGCGCTTTCTGCCCGCCGATGCGCCGCACGAGACGCGCAAGAAGGCGGCGCTGAAGCTGTCCGACCTGCGCATCCGCCGCGCCGTGGTCACCGCCTTCGCCGCCATGTGCGGCGTCGTCGTCTGCCAGGTGGTCGTCGGCTTCCTGGCCCTGGACCGCTTCGGCCTGTCGCCCAATGAGGCGGCGCGGACGGCGGGCGTCGCCCTGGCCGTGGTCGGCGTGGTGCTGTTCTCGGCCCAGATGGTGCTGCGTCGATTGAACTGGACGCCGTCGCGCTTCATCCGCATCGGCGGGAGCATCGCCGCCGTCGGCTTCGTCGCCGCCGCCTTCGCCGCGACGCCGCTGCAACTGTGGGCCGCCTATGGCGTCATCGCGGCGGGCATGGGCTGGGTCTATCCCTCGCAATCAGCCCTCGCCGCCAATGCGGTCGAGGCCCACGAACAAGGCGCCGCCGCCGGGGCTGTGGGCGCCGCGCAAGGCCTGGGCGCCGTGCTGGGGCCGCTGGCTGGAACCGTGGCCTATCAGGCGGCGCACGGGGCGCCCTACGCCGTGTCGGCGGTGATGATCCTGATCGCAGCGCTGTGGCCCGCCACGCGCCTCAAGGCCGGCTAGTCCATTATCAATGTTTTGAGCGAATATCTGGGTTCACATGCGATCGCATGTGAACCGATTTCGCTCTAGGCGCGCGCCTTTTCGACCTCAAACCCCGCTGACAGGGCGTCGACCAGCCACTGGGTTCCAGCGTCGCCGTCCGAGCGTTCGTGCCAGACCAGGTGATAGTCGAACGGCCGCATCTCCTGCGGCGCCGGGAAGGCGCGAAGGCCGTGCGCCGCCGCGAAGTGTTCGGCCGCGCGGCGCGGCAACAGGGCCACCGCCTCCCCCGCCTGCAACAGATAGGGGACCAGGGCGAAGCTCTCGGCCCGCACCAGGACGCGGCGCTCGGCCATGTCCGGCAGGTCGTCCGCCACCCAGTCGCCGAAGCCGTCCCCGGCCGACGGCGCGACATGGGGCCAGCGCAAAAGTTCAGCGTGCGTCGGCGTCGCCTGATGCACAGGATGATCCGGCCGCGCCAGGCCCAGATGAGTCTCGCGGAACAGCCAGCGCGACTTCAGCCCCGCGCCCTCGGGGCTCCAGCCGGTCAACACCAGATCCAGCCGTCCGTCCTCCAGCCGTCTCAGGCTGGCGTCCGACAGAGGCTCGACCGCCAGTTCCACCCCCGCCGCCTCATGCTCGATACGGGCCAGCGCGGGCGTCAGAACGCTGAGCAGGCCGAAGTCGGTGGAGGCCAGACGGAACACCCGCTTCATCCGACCGACGTCCAGGCCGGGGTCGCGCAGCAGACTCTCGCCCGCGTCCAGCCAAGCGCGCAAGGGGCCGGACAGGGCCTCGGCGCGCGGCGTCGGCATCATGCCGCGCGGCCCGCGCACCAGCAGGGGGTCGTCGAACTGATCGCGCAACCGGGCCAGGATTCGGCTCATCGCCGGCTGGCCGATGCCCAAGCGTTCGGCCGCGCGCGAGACGCTGCGCTGCTCGATCAGCACCTGAAGGTGCTGAAGCAGGGTGAAATCGACGCGGTGGGGAAGTCGCCCCGACATAAGGCCTCGCTGCGTGACGCCGGACGCGCCGCCCTCGGCTGTATTAAGAACGCCTCTTAATTGCAACACGTTCGCAGAGCCGTTTCGGCATACCCGCACGACGCCTCGTCGCCCGCGCCCTCATGCGCCCTAGCGAATGGCGCCCATGCCGAATCCGACATTGAGACAATATTGCGAATGATTATTAGGAGCGAGCCGCTCGCACGGTCGAGCTTTCCTCCCCTCCCTGGGCGCCTGTCGCCCGCCAACGCACGCCTTTGGGGGCGCAGATGCACCTATCGAAACGCCACATCGGGCTGGGCCTGATGACCACCACCCTGCTCGCCACATCGCCGGTCCTGGCCGAGACGTTTCCGTCCGACCTCTCGAGCGTCGACCCGCAGGCGACCTCCGTCAGCGACGTGGTCGTGACCGCCTCGGGCTCGGCCGTCGACGTGCGCGACGCCCCTGCCTCGATCAGCGTCATCACCCGCGACGAGATCGAGCGTCAGCCGGTCCAGAGCCTGGGCGAACTGCTGGGCCGCCTGCCCGGCGTGACCGGCGGCGTCAGCCCGACCGGCGCCATGTCCAAGATCACCATCCGCGGCCTGCCGGACAACTACACCCTGGTTCTGGTCGACGGGCGCCGCGTCGGCAACTCGCGCGACATCAGCTATCGCCCCGACCTGGGCCGACAGGATCTGAACTGGATCTCGCCCGACATGATCGAGCGCATCGAAGTGGTGCGCGGGCCGATGTCGTCGCTCTACGGCTCCGACGCCATGGGCGGCGTCATCAACATCATCACCCGCAAGATCGCCCCGACGTGGCGCGGCTCGGCCAACACCAGCTACACTTGGTCCGAGGATTCCGAGCGCGGCGACGCCTATCAGCTGGGCGTCAACGTGGCCGGTCCGCTCACGGAAAACCTGGGCCTGCGCCTGGGCGCGACCTACGCACGCACCAATCCGGATGAAGTGAACATCTCCGGCGCCAACGGCACGGGCGGCGTCGTCAACAAGAGCCTGAACGGCGTGCTGAACTGGGCGCCGGTCGAGAACCACAACTTCTCGTTCGAGGCCAACTACGGGGTGGAGGAGCCCCTGGCGCCCAAGCTGCTGGTGCCGAACCGCAACGGCGTGCTGACGCCGCAGGGCGCCTTCGGCTCCGAAACCGAACGCACCAATTTCCGCGCCAGCCACGAGGGCGAATGGTCCTTCGGCAAGACGCGCCTGGACGTTTATCGCAACGCCTTCGAGAACAAGGCGATGGGCGAGTACGGCGGCTCGGCTGAGTTCGAGGAGCTGATCGTCGACGGCCTGTGGAACTTCGAGAAGACCTTCGTCTGGCAGCACAAGTTCGCCCTCGGCGCCCAGTATCGCCAGGAAGAGCTGACCAACACCGACACCATCGGCACGGTGCCGATCGACTATGACGGCAACGTCATCACCGGGGCCACGCTGAAGGGCGACACGGCGGCCATCTTCGCCGAGGACCAGATCACCATGCGCGAAAACCTGCTGCTGACGCTGGGCGGTCGCCTGGACAGCCACGACAAGTACGGCGAGCACTTCAGTCCGCGCGCCTATCTGGTCTGGCATCCGGCCGAGGCCTGGACCCTGCGCGGCGGCGTCTCCAAGGGCTTCCGCGCCCCGTCCCTGAAGGAGAACAGCGCCGGCGCCGCGACCCAGTCGGGCGGCAACGGCTGCCGGGGCCTGATCGGCATGGCCGCCAAGGACAAGAACGGCAATCCGATCCTGGACGGTAACGGCAATCCGCTGGTCTACACCTCCGGCGGCTGCTGGATGGCGGGCAACCCGAACCTTAAGCCCGAGGAAAGCACCAGCTACGAGTTCGGCTTCGCCTATGACGGCGACGCCTACAGCTTCGCCGCCACCTATTTCCACACCGACTTCGAGAACAAGATCCAGTACGCGCCGCTGGGCTATTTCGAAGGCCGCTGGTGGACCAAGAACGAGAACGTCCAGCGCGCCCGCACCAAGGGCCTAGAACTGACCGGTCAGGCCAGCCTGCCCTACGATCTGACCCTGCGCGGCAACGCCACCTGGATGATCGAAGCCAAGAATCTGGACACGGGCGCCAATCTGATCACCACGCCGGAATGGTCGGGTTACGCCTCGCTGGACTGGCGGGCGACCGATCGTCTGGGGCTCATGCTGTCGGCCCAGTACACCGGCGAACAGCTGAGCGGCGGCTCGACCCTGACCAACGCCCGCACCGAGTTCGACCTGACCACCGCCTATGAGGCGTCCGACACGGTGACGCTGCGCGCCGGCGTCTCCAACCTCTTCAACGAGAAGGTCAGCGGCACCGCCGGCGATGGCTACTACTCGCCCGGCCGCCGCTTCTTCGTTGGCCTGACCACCCGCTTCTGATCCGGAGAAACTGCGATCATGACTACCCTACGCAAATCCCTTCGCGGCGCCGCCCTCGGCGCGCTCCTGGCGGCTTCGGCCGTCGCCGTTCCGACCCTGGCTTCGGCCCAGGCCCTGTTCTCGGCGCCCGAACGCCTGGACGGCGGCCAGGTCGGCTTCTCGTCCGGCGAGCGCGGCAAGCCCGTCCTGCCGGGCGGCCCGGTCGTGGCCAATGGCCGCGGCTTCCATCCGGGCCAGAGCATCGTCCTGATGTACGGCCAGACGCCGCTGTCGACCGGCCCGATCACGGCCAACGCCGAGGGCGGCTTCGAAGCGCGCCTGACGCTGCCGGCGAACGCCCAGCCCGGCAACCACCCGATCGTGGCGGTGTCGCAATCGCCCTACAACGCCGTCCTGGCCGATCTGAAGATCTCGCCGAACGTGCCGCTGTCGAATGAAGCGGCCTATCGGATCACCAGCATCCAGCCGACGCGCGGCCTGTACCAGACCGCCTATAGCGCCAAGCGCAACGCCGTCTTCGCCACCTCGGCGGTCGGCCGCCCGCCGGTGCGCCAGTCGGAGCTGCTGCGCCTGAACGCCGACACCCTGGCGGTCGAGGCCCGCGTCACCCCGGCCGCCGCGCCGGGCCGCACCGGCCGCGACGGCCAGCCCCAGGACGGCGGCGTCTTCGCCGTCTACGGCGTCGGCGTCGACGACGCCAACGACACCGTCTGGGTCTCGAACAGCCGTCAGAACACGGTCGCCGTCTACCGCCAGTCGGACCTGTCGCTGGTGCGCCAGTTCGAGCCGGGCACGGTCAACCACGCCCGCGACGTCGTGATCGACGAAGAGCACGGCAAGGCCTACGCCAGCGCCACCTTCGAGCCCGAGGTCGTGGTGTTCGACACCGCCGCCCTGACGGTCGCCAAGCGGATCAAGATCGACTCGACCGTGCGCGGCGAGACCTTCTCGGCCGCCAGCGTCTCCTACGACCGCGAAGCGCGCCGCCTGTACGTCGCCTCCAACTCGACCAATGAGGTCGCCGTCATCGACGCCGCCGCCGACACCGTGCTGAACGTCTTCCGCGTGCCTGGCGCGCGCAGCGTAATCGGCGTCTCGCACGATCCGCAGACCGACCGCATCTTCGTCGCAGCCCAAGGCACCGATAACCTGGTGGTGCTGAACGGTTCGGACGGCTCGGTCGTGGCCGACACCCCGGTCGGCGCGGGCGCCCTGAACGTGGTGTTCGAGCCGAAGTCGCGTCGCGCCTTCGTCAGCACCTTCGGCGCGGGCACGGTGACGGTGACGGACGTCGACGGCCGCATCGTCGCCAACCTGCCGGCCCCGCCGGTGGCGAACCACGTCTCGACCGATGGTCGCGGCAACGTCTATGTCGCGGTCAAGTCCGGCTGGACCACGGACGGAAACGACTCCGTGCTGCGCATCCGCCCGGCGCGTTGATCCGAACAGCCCCCGCGCCCGGCGCGGGGGCTTTTTTCTTGCCGCGCCGACTAGCCTCGATAAGGCGCGGCGAAGCGCAGCACGGTCGGCAAGGCCGCATAGGGCGTCGAGCCGTGATCCTCGTCCTCCAGCACCCGCAGGCTCGCCCCACGGGCCTCCAGATCGCGGGCGTTGGAGACCATGCGCCGGCCCAGGTGCGCGGGCGGCAGCCCCTCCATCTCCTCACGGGCGCCGACTGCGACCAGCAGGTTCGCGCTCTCGGGCTGGGCGGCGACCACCGCCGGGTTCCACCAGATCGACGGGCTGATCGCGGCGTAGCGGGCGAAGGGCGCTCCGGCGGCGCGCGCCTCCAGGACGAAAAGGCCCGACATGGAATGGCCCATCAGCACCGCCTGCTCGGGATCAGCGCCCAGGGCCGTCAGCTGCGGCAGCACTTCCGTCGTCAGCCGCGCCAGCAGGGCCGCGCCGCGGGGCTCGGGCGTCTGGCCCTGCGGCCCCGGCGTGAAGGCGTAGGCGGCGACGCGATCGGCAACGCCCGACAGGCTGACGCCCGCCGTCATCATCGCATCCACCCGCGTCTTGGCCGAGCGCCGCAGCAGCCGTCCGGACACCTGGGCGGCCGTATCGAAGAAGGCCTCCCCCTCCAGCAGCACCAGAACCGGCCAGCCGCCGGGCGGCCGTTCGCCCTGCGGCGTCGCCACCCGCACGTCCACGGCGGGCGCGCCATCGACAGCGGGCAGGCGGATGGCGTAGGGCTGGGTCGTGTCGGGAGCCGCGTCCTTCTGGGACGGGTCGGCAGGGGCGGGCGAGGTCAGCGTCATACGGCCACCCTAGCCTATCTGGCCATTGATATGTATTGCGACGCATTCTCTGAGTGGAGTTCGTGAATTGGCGAACGCTGAAAACGCCGTGCCCGAGGCGGTCGTCGCCTATTCCAGAAGCGCGCGGACCAAGCTGTTCGCCATCGCCGTTCTGGCCGCGCTGGCGGCGGCGGCCCTGCTGCTGGACATCGCCACCGGTCCGTCGTCGATCTCGCCCCTGACGGTGCTGCAAGGGGTGTTTGATCCGTCCAGCCTGAGCACGGCCCAGCAGGCCATCGTCTGGCAGGTGCGCCTGCCTTATGCCCTGATGGCGATGATGGTCGGCGCGGCCCTGGCCCTGGCGGGCGCCGAGATGCAGACGGTGCTGAACAATCCGCTGGCCAGCCCCTTTACGCTGGGCGTCTCCTCGGCGGCCTCGTTCGGGGCTTCGCTGGCCATCGTGCTGGGTCTGGGATCGTCCTTCATCGGGGCCGACTGGCTAGTGCCGCTGAACGCCTTCGTCTTCGCCTTCGGTTCGGTGCTGGCGCTGCAGGCTCTGGCGCGGATGAAGGGGTCGGGGATCGAGAGCATCGTCCTATTCGGCATCGCGCTCGTTTTCGCCTTCAACGCCCTGACGGCGCTGGTGCAGTTCCTGTCCTCGGCCGAGGCGCTGCAGCAGCTGGTGTTCTGGACCATGGGGTCGCTGTCGCGCGCGACCTGGAGCAATGTCGCGGCCCTGGCGGTCGTGCTGGTCGCGGTCACGCCCTTCTCGCTTCTGTCGTCGCGCGCACTGACGGCGCTGCGGCTGGGCGAGGACCGGGCCATGAGTTTCGGCGTCGATGTGAAGCGTCTGCGCTTCCTGTCTCTGCTGCGGGTCAGCCTGCTGTCGGCGACCGCCGTGGCCTTCGTCGGCGCCATCGGCTTCATCGGACTGGTCGGACCGCACATCGCCCGCCTGCTGGTGGGCGAGGATCACCGCTACTTCCTGCCCGCCAGCGTGCTGGCCGGGGCGGTCATCATGTCGCTGGCCTCGGCGGCGTCCAAGATCATCGTGCCGGGCGTGCTGATGCCCGTCGGCATCGTCACCGCCGTCATCGGGGTGCCGGTCTTCCTGCTGCTGATCTTCCGCAACGGAGGCCGGGCATGAGCGACCTGTCGATCAGCGGCCTCGACGCCGGTTACGGCGGCCAGCCCATCATCAGCGGCTTCAGCCTGCCGCCCCTGACCGCGGGCGAAGTCGTCTCCGTCGTCGGCCCCAACGGCGCGGGCAAGAGCACCCTGCTGCGCAGTCTGGCGGGCCTGATCCCGGCGCACGGCTCGATCCGGCTGGACGAAGCCGAACTGACCCGGCTGTCGCTGGCCGACCGGGCCAAGCGCGTCACTTACATGCCGCAGACCCTGCCGCAGGGCGTGGCCCTGACGGTGCTGGAGACGGTGGTCGCCTCGATCCGCGCCACGCCCCTGCGCGGCGCCGTCTACACCGACGCCCAGGCGGCCGAGCGCGCCTATGAGGTGCTGCAACGCATCAACGCCGAGGCTCTGGCCGGACAGCGACTGGACCGGCTGTCGGGTGGTCAGAAACAGCTGGCGGGTCTGGCGCAGGCTCTGGCGCGCGAGCCGCGCCTGCTGCTGCTGGACGAGCCGACCAGCGCGCTGGACCTGCACTATCAGCTGCGCGTGCTCGACCTGGCGCGCGAGGCGGCGGCCGAGCGGGGCATGACGGTGATGATCGTCCTGCACGACCTGCAGGCGGCGGCGCGCGTCTCGGACCGGATCGCCGTCATGGCCAAGGGGCGGTTGGTCGCCTTCGGGACGCCCGACGAGGCGATCACGCCCGATATCCTGGCAGAGGTCTATCGCGTCTCGGCCCGCGTTCAGCGCTGCGACCGCGGCGCGCTGCAGGTCATGATCGACGACGTGCTGAGCTAGAGCTTCCCTCTCCCGATGGGAGAGGGCTTGAGCGCGCGGCGGCGCAGCCGTCGCTCTGGCGCGAAAGGGTGAGGGTTCCGTCCTTGCCTTCGGCGCAAGCCGCAGCACCAGCTTCAGCAACACGGCCTTTCGGCCGACTTCACCCGAGAACCCTCACCCTTTGGCTGCTACGCGTCGCCCTACGGGTCGCCTTCGCCAATCGCTTCGCTCTTGGAGGTTCAAGCCCTCTCCCACCGGGAGAGGGCTGCCAATAGTCTTACGGACGGATCAGCGTCACCACGTCGCCGGTCGGGTCAACCGGGACCGGCGTGCCGGCCGGGGCGCCGCGCGGCAGGCCGCGGGCCTTGTTCGAGACGTAGACGGCGTTGGTCGCGCGGTCGATGGCGATGGTCTGGGGGAAGGTGCCCGTCTCCAGGTTCGCCTTCACCGCATAGGTGTCCGAATCCAGCACCGTCACCGTGCCCGCCTGGCGGTTGGCGACGTAGATCTGCTTGACCGCGCCGTTGTAGGCGACGCTCAGGGCGCCCGCGCCGGTGGCGACCTTGTGGATCAGGGCGCCGGTGTCGGCGTTCAGCACCGTCAGCTCGCCCGACTTCTGATTGGCGACGAACAGGCGGCGGCCTTCGGAATCGACGGCGACGTTGATGGTCGAGTCGCCGTGCGACGGCCATTTGCCGACAGTCTCGCCGGTGGTCAGGTCGATGGCGGCGACTTCATTGCTGCTCATGCCCGTGACGTAGAGGCGGTTGGTCGCGGGATCGAGCGCCGCGCCGGTCAGGCCGCCGACCGTGGCGGTGATGGTGCGTTCGACCGTGTTGGTCGCGCCGTCGATGACCCAGATCAGGTTTGGCTTGGAGGCGTCGCCCGCCTCGCCGCCGACGACGCTGACATAGACCTTGTTGTTCGCCTCATCGACGACGACCTGGCGGACGTGGGCGCCTTCTTCGTCGCCGTTGCGGATGGTGGCGATCACTTCTCCGGTGCGGGCGTTGATGGCCGTGACCGCGCCCGCGCGGGTGTCGGTGCCGTACAGCACCTGGGTGCGGGTGTTCAGGTTCAGGCCGTAGAGCGGGTTGGCCGAGACGTCGACCGAGGATTCCGGCGCCAGCGTCTGGCCCTGCAGGCGGACGATCTGGGCCTGGTTGGCGCCGCGCGGGCCGACGGCGGCGACATAGAGGTCGTTGTCGGCCGGGTTGAAGACGATCTCGTACAGGCCGCCGGGGGCGACCTTGACGGTCTTCTCGATCGTCTGGGCCGAGGCGGTCGACGCCATCGCCAGGGCGGCGAAGGCGGCGGCGGTCAGAATGCCGTTGCGAAGGGTGATCATGACGGTTCTCCGGAAATGCGCTTAAAGGGATGAAATCAGGCGGCCGGGACCAGGTCGGTCCAGTAGTCTCCGCGATAGGGGACGGCCAGGAAGTCCTTGTTGATCGTGTCCAGCGTCGCGCGCGGGTCCAGATCGGCGAACAGTTCGGGCTGGATCCACTTGGCCAGCACCTCGGTGGCGACGATGTCGATGGGCGAGTTGATCAGCTGGTGCGACAGGCCGTGCACCTTGCCCTCGCGCACCGCCTTCAGGGTCGACAGGCCGCGCCGCCCGGCCACGCGGCGCAGCGAAGCGCGCGAGGTCTCGGCGTCGTATTTCGGGCCGACGACGAAGCCGCCGGTCTTCTCCAGATGCGGACCGCCGGTGGCGATGTAGATGTCGGGATCGCGCTCGACCACGAACTCCAGGTTCAGCTTGCCCGACGGCTGTTTCAGCACCTCGGCGCCGATGTTGCGGGCGCCGACGAAGGTCAGATAGTCGCCGATGTTCCCGGCCCCGACCGAGTTGCAGCAATCCGGCCCGTTGCCCGCGTGGGCCTCCAGGAAGACGGTCGGCTTCTGCTCGTCCTTCAGGCCGGCCACGCGGTCGGAGATGACCTTCAACCGGGCGGCGCGGAAGGCGTTGTAGGCCTCGGCCTGTTCTTCGCGGCCGATCATAGACCCCAGCAGGCTCAGGCTGCGCGGCTGGTTCTCAAACGGGTGCTGGAAGAAGTCGATATAGGCCACGCGCACGCCCGCCTGCTCCAACTGGGCGGTCTGGGCGTCGGTCGGGCCGGAATCCAGCGACACCAGGGCCACCTGCGGCTGGGCGCCCAGCACCGCCTCGACGTTGAAGGCGGCGGCCGAACTCGGCGTCTTAGGCAAGCTCGCCAGCGCCGGGGTTTTCTCAAGATAGGCGGCGTAGATGTCCGGGCTGAGGCGGTTCACGTCGCCCGCCCAGGCGGCCAGCAGGCTGACCGGATCGGGATGGATCAGCGACAGGGCGATCAGGAAGCGGCTGTCGTCGATCGACAGCTTCGTCACCGGCGGGGTGATCGCCAGCGGCCGGTCGCGCAGGTCGGTCAGCAAGGAGGTCGGCGCGGCCGCGTCGCGGCGCGTGCAGGCGGCGGCCCCGGTCGCCATCAGGGCGGCGGCGCCCAGCAGCAGGGCCCGACGTCCCAACCTCACCTCGACCATCGACCCGATCTCCGCCCATTCGCCAGCGACGCCAGCGGCGCTTCGCCTCGACGCTTAATGATAATCACTGTCAGCTTCAATCGCTGATTTGTCGCATGAAGCAGTGCCGCCGCTCAGCGCGGCGGGATGATCCGGGCGAAGCGGGCGGCGTCCCCGCCGGGACGCGCCTGGTCCGCCGTCCGTTCCTGACGCACGGCCTCAGTCAGGGCCCTGGGGTCGTCGCAGAAGATGCGGTGCAGCATGGCCATGACGGCCTCGGCCCGCTCGTCGGCCAGCGAATAATAGATTGAGCGCGACTCGCGCCGGGTCTTCACCAGCCCCGACTGGCGCAGCTCGGCCAGCTGTTGCGACAGGCCCGGCTGGCGCAGGCCCAGATCCTGTTCCAGCTGACCGACCGAGCGCTCCTGTCCGGCGATATGGCACAGGATCAGCAGGCGGTTGGCGTTGGCCAGTTGCCGCAGAAGTTCGGCCGCCTCGGGGGCGACGGCCTTCAACTGCTCCAGATCGGCATCGGCGGGCTTCATCGCGGCCCCGGCTGATAATACCAGGCGTCGTCGCCCGCCAGCACATCGGCGAAGTCGGTCGGCGCCGCCGAAAGCATGGGCGCGCCCGGCGTCCAGCCCTCGGGCGCCGAGGCCCCTTCCCGATCCGCCGCCTGCAGGGCCGTGATCAGGCGCAGCAGCTCCTCGACCGAACGGCCGACATTCATCGGATACCAGCTGATCGCCCGCACCACGCCGTTCGGGTCGATGACGAAGGTGGCGCGCACCGAGGCGCTGTCCGGCGCCGCCGGGTCAATCATCCCATAGGCCTGGGCGATGGCCATGGAGGGGTCTTCGATGATCGGGAACTCCACCGTCACGCCGAAACGGTCGCGGATGTCCTTCAGCCAGGCCAGATGGGAATAAAGGCTGTCGACCGACAGGCCCAGCAGCTCGCAGCCGATGGCGGTGAAGTCCGTCTGACGCCGGGCCATGGCGATGAACTCGCTGGTGCAGACCGGGGTGAAGTCCGCCGGGTGCGAGAAGAAGGCCAGCCAGCGCCCGCGATAGTCGCTCAGCCGACGCTGGCCGCGCGTCGTGCGGGCGGCGAAATCCGGCGCCGCCTCATTGATCCGCAGAGGCCGCAGCAAAGGCGTGTCCGTCATCGAGTCGGTTTCCATGCCATAGGGCTACGCGCAGCCGAGGCGCAGCGCACCTCGAAAACAATTACTTGCATATAATATGTAAATATCTAATTGCTTGATGCAGATCAATGCGGAGAGACGCCGTGACCGACGCCCCCATCGACCCCGCCCGCGATCATGCCCGTGATCACGCCAGGGAATTGATCGAGGCCGCCCTGACGAACGCGGCCCAGCGCCCCGTGGTCAAATCCTTCTTCGACCCCGTCACCTTCACCGTCAGCCATGTGGTGCGCGATCCCGGCTCGAACGCCTGCGCCATCATCGACAGCGTGCTGGATTACGATCAGGCGGCGGGCCGCACCTCGACCGCCTCGGCCGACGCCCTGATCGCCCATGTCGAGGCCGAAGACCTTGAGGTCCAGTGGCTGCTGGAGACGCACGCCCACGCCGACCATCTGTCGGCCGCGCCCTATCTGCAGGAGCACCTCGGCGGCCGTCTGGCCATCGGCCGCGACATCATCAAGGTGCAGGACGTCTTCGGCAAAGTCTTCAACGAGGGGACCGCGTTCCGCCGCGACGGCAGCCAGTTCGACCAGCTGTTCGACGACGGCGACCGCTTCGCCATCGGCGGGCTTCAGGCCACGGCCCTGCATGTGCCCGGCCACACCCCGGCCTGTCTGGCCTATGTGATCGGCGACGCCGTCTTTCCCGGCGACACCCTGTTCATGCCCGATTACGGCACGGCGCGATGCGACTTTCCCGGCGGCGATGCGCGGACGTTGTATCGCTCGATCCAGCGGCTTTTGTCCCTGCCCCCGGCGGCGCGCGTCTTCCTGTGCCACGACTACAAGGCGCCGCCCGCCCGCACCGAGTTCGCGTGGGAGACCACCATCGGCGCCCAGCGCGAGGGCAACATCCACGTCCGCGACGGCGTGACCGAGGATGAGTTCGTCCAGATGCGCACCGCCCGCGACGCCACCTTGTCCATGCCGCGCCTGATCCTGCCTTCGGTTCAGGTCAACATGAACGGCGGCCGCATGCCCGAGCCGGAAGACAACGGCGTCCGCTACCTGAAAGTCCCCATCAACGCGCTCTGACGCGCACCCCTTTTCCTCAAGCCAGAGAACCGCCTCATGGACATCCGCCCCCTGGAAGACCGCCTGCACGTCTCGCCGCAGATCCTGCCTGAGGAGGTCCAGACGGCGGCCGCCCAAGGCTATCGCGCCATCATCTCCAACCGCCCCGACGCCGAAGAGCCGGGCCAGCCGATGACCGAAGATATCCGCGCCGCCGCCGAGGCCGCGGGCCTGACCTTCGTCCACATCCCCATTCGCGGCGGTGCCATGACGCCCGACGACGTGGCGCGCTTCAAGGCGGCGCTGGCTGACCTGCCTCAGCCCATCCTCGGCTACTGCCGCTCGGGCACCCGCACCACCTATCTGTGGGCCCTGTCGCAGGCGGGCGAGCGCCCGGCCGAAGAGATCGTCGCCCTGGCCGCCGCCGCCGGTTACGATGTCTCGCCGCTCGGCCCGCGTCTGGAGGGCTGAGGCATGGCCCATGCGCAAGCTTCCGAGACCTGTGACGTCCTGATCATCGGCGGGGGCGCCGCCGGGATCGCCACGGCGGCCAGCCTGCTGCGCCGCCGCCCCGGCCTTGACGTGGTGATCGTCGAGCCGTCCGAGCGCCACTATTACCAGCCCGGCTGGACGCTGGTCGGCGCGGGCGTCTTCACGCCCGAGCGCACCATGCGCGAGACCTGCCGCCTGATCCCCACGGGCGCCCGCTGGATCAAGGACCGCGTCGTCGACTTCGCCCCCGAGGCCGATCAGGTGCGCCTGTCGGACGGCCGCCGCATCGGCTATCGCGCCCTGGTCGCCGCGCCGGGCATCAAGCTGGACTGGGACGCCATCCCCGGCCTGAATGAGACGCTGGGCCGCAACGGCGTGACCTCCAACTACCGCTTCGATCTGGCGCCCTACACGTGGAAGCTGGTGCAGGAACTGAAGGGCGGCCGCGCCCTGTTCACCCAGCCGCCCATGCCGATCAAATGCGCAGGCGCCCCGCAGAAGGCCCTCTATCTGTCGGCCGACCACTGGCAGCGCACCGGCGCCCTCAAGAACGTGGACATCGAGTTCCACAACGCCGGGGCCGTGCTGTTCGGGGTCAAGGACTACGTCCCCGCCCTGATGAAATACATCGAGCGTTACGGCGTCGACCTGCGCTTCAACTCGCGCCTGACCGCCATCGACGGCGAGGCGCGCAAGGCGACCTTCGCCGTCACCGACGCCGATGGGGCCGTCAGCGAGGTCGTTCGCGACTTCGACATGATCCACGTCTGCCCGCCGCAGACCGCGCCCGATTTCATCCGCAACAGCCCGCTGGCCGCCGACAGCGGCTGGATCGACGTCGATCAGGCAACGCTGCACCACAACCGTCTCGACAACGTCTTCGGCCTGGGCGACGCCTGCTCAGCGCCCAATGCCAAGACCGCCGCCGCCGCCCGCAAACAGGCGCCGGTCGTGGCCGAGAACGTCATCTCCATGCTGGACGGCAAGGCGCTGAAGGCGGTCTATGACGGCTACGGCTCCTGCCCCCTGACGGTCGAGCGCGGCAAGATCGTGCTGGCCGAGTTCGGTTATGGCGGCAAGCTGCTGCCCAGCTTCCCGGCGTGGATGCTGGACGGGCGTCAGCCGACCCGCCGCGCCTGGCACCTGAAGGCGCAGGCCCTGCCGGAAATCTACTGGGTCGGGATGCTGAAGGGCCGCGAATGGCTGTGCGCGCCCGACTGCGTCGAGCCGGGCGTCGCCCCCCGCGCGAAGAGCGCCGCCTGATGGGCGAGCCGCTCAGCCTGCTGCAATACGGACTGGGCGCCGGGGCGGGGTCGCTGGTCGGCTTCACCCTGGGTCTGGTGGGCGGGGGCGGCTCGATCCTGGCCGTGCCGCTGATCGTCTATCTGGTGGGGGTGAAAGACCCGCACCTGGCCATCGGCACCAGCGCCTTCGCCGTAGCGGCCAACGCCTTCGCCAACCTGCTGAACCACGCCCGGCACGGGGCGGTGAAGTGGAGGATCGCCCTGCTGTTCGCGGCGGCGGGCGTGGTCGGGGCGGCGCTGGGCTCCAGTCTCGGCAAGGCGGTGGACGGGCAGAAGCTGCTGGCCCTGTTCGCGGTGCTGATGCTGGTCGTCGGCGCCCTGATGCTGCGCGGCCGCTCGGCGGCGGGCGACCCGCACGTGACCCTCCACGCGGGCAATGCGCCCAAGCTGGTGGGCACGGGCGCGGCGACGGGGATGCTGTCGGGCTTCTTCGGCATCGGCGGCGGCTTCCTGATCGTGCCCAGCCTGATGGGGTCGACCGGCATGCCCATCTATTACGCCGTCGGCTCGTCGCTGGTCGGCGTCACCGCCTTCGGCCTGACCACCGCCTTCAACTATGCGCTGGCGGGATGGGTCGACTGGCCGCTGGCCGCGGTCTTCATCAGCGGCGGCGTTCTGGGCGGGTTGGCAGGCGCACGGCTGGCCAAGCTGATGTCCAGCCGCAAGGGCCTGCTGAACACCGTCTTCGCGGGCCTGATCTTCGTGGTGGCGATCTACATGCTGTATCAGAGCGCCGTAGCTCTGAACCTGATCGGATAGGCGAAGAGAACGCCGCGCGAACGGCGGCCTCCCGACCTTCTCATCCGCCGATGGACATGACTACGCGGCCTTCGATCTGACCCTTGTGCATCCGAGCGAAGATGTCGTTGATGTTGTCCAGCGGCTCGACCGTATTGATCGACTTGACCTTGCCGTCGGCGGCGAAGTCCAGCGCCTCCTGAAGGTCCAGCCGCGTGCCGACGATGGAGCCGCGCACCGTCGTCCCGTTCAGCACCATGTCGAAGATCGACAGCGGGAAATCCCCCGCCGGCAGGCCGTTCAGGGCCACGGTCGCCCCGCGCGCCGTCATGCCCAGCGCCTGTTCGAACGCCTTGGGCGAGACGGCCGTGACCAGCACGCCCTGGGCGCCGCCGTCGGTCTGACGCTTGATGTCGGCGGCCGGGTCGTTGGAGGTCTTGGCGTTGACTGTCACTGTCGCGCCCAGCCGCCGGGCCAGGTCCAGCTTGGCGTCGTCGATATCGACCGCCGCCACGTTCAGCCCCATCGCCTTGGCGTACTGCACGGCCAGATGGCCCAGACCGCCGACGCCCGAGATCACCATCCAGTCGCCCGGCTTGGTATCCGTCATCTTCAGCCCCTTATAGACCGTGACCCCGGCGCACAGGACCGGCGCGATCTCCTCGAAGCCGATGTTGTCAGGCAGATGGCCGACGAAGTTCGGATCGGCCACCACATATTCGGCGAAGCTGCCGTTGACGGAATAGCCGGTGTTCTGCTGCTCGTGGCACAGGGTCTCCCAGCCGCCGAGGCAGTGTTTGCAGTGGCCGCAGGCGGTGTAGAGCCATGGCACGCCGACGCGGTCGCCTTCCTTGACGTGCTTGACCCCGGCGCCGACGCCCGAGACGTAGCCGACGCCTTCGTGCCCCGGAATGAAGGGCGGATTCGGCTTGACCGGCCAGTCGCCCTCGGCCGCGTGCAGGTCGGTGTGGCAGACGCCGGTGGCTTCGATCTTCACCTGAATCATGCCGGGGCCGGGCGTCGGGATCGGCGCGTCCTCAATCACCAGCGGCTTGCCGAATTCACGCACGACGGCGGCCTTCATGGTTTTCGCCATGGTCACTACTCCTCGTTGGGTTCGCGAACAGAAAAGGCGCGGACCGAAGCCCGCGCCTTGATCGAGATCAGAAGAAGCCCAGCTTGTCGGGGCTGTAGCTAACCAGCAGGTTCTTCGTCTGCTGATAGTGGTCCAGCATCATGCGATGGTTTTCGCGCCCGATGCCCGACTTCTTGTAGCCGCCGAAGGCCGCGTGCGCCGGATACTGGTGGTAGCAGTTGGTCCAGACCCGGCCCGCCTGAACGGCGCGGCCCGCGCGATAGGCGGTGTTCATGTCGCGCGACCAGACGCCTGCGCCCAGGCCGTATTCGGTGTCGTTGGCGATGGCGATGGCTTCTTCCAGCGTCTTGAAAGTGGTCACGGCCAGGACGGGGCCGAAGATCTCCTCCTGGAAGATGCGCATGTCGTTCGTACCCTTGAACACCGTCGGCTTGACGTAATAGCCGCCCGCCAGATCGTCCTTCAGCACCGCCTGATCGCCGCCGGTCAGCACCTCTGCGCCCTCGTCCTTGCCGATCTTCAGATAGGACAAGATTTTCTTCAGCTGCTGTTCCGAGGCCTGGGCGCCGACCTGGGTGGTCGGGTCCAGCGGGTCGCCCTGTTTAATGGCCTCGACGCGGGCGATCGCCTTCTCGATGAAGGCCTCATAGATGTCTTCGTGGATCAGGGCGCGGCTGGGGCAGGTGCAGACCTCGCCCTGGTTGAGCGCGAACATGGCGAAACCTTCCAGCGCCTTGTCGAGGAAGGCGTCGTCGGCGTCCATCACGTCCTTGAAGAAGATGTTCGGCGACTTGCCGCCCAGCTCCAGCGTCACCGGGATGATGTTCTGGGTGGCGTATTCCATGATCTTCTGGCCGACGGCGGTCGAGCCGGTGAAGGCGATCTTGGCGATGCGCGGATTGGTGGCCAGCGGCTCGCCGACCTCAATCCCCGTGCCCGAGACAATGTTCAGCACGCCCGGCGGCAGGATGTCCTGAATCAGCTCCATAAGCAGCAGGATGGAGGCCGGGGTCTGCTCGGCCGGCTTCAGCACGATGCAGTTGCCCGCCGCCAGCGCCGGGGCGATCTTCCACGCCGCCATCAGGATGGGGAAGTTCCACGGAATGATCTGGCCGACCACGCCCAGCGGCTCGTGGAAGTGATAGGCGACCGTGTCGTTATCCAGCTCCGAAATGCCGCCTTCCTGCGCCCGGATGCAGCCCGCGAAATAGCGGAAGTGGTCGATGGCCAGCGGGATGTCGGCGGCCAGCGTCTCGCGCACCGGCTTGCCGTTGTCCCAGGTCTCGGCCTCGGCGATGGCCTGCAGGTTCTGCTCCATGCGGTCGGCGACGCGGTTCAGGATCAGCGCGCGCTGGGCGACGCTGGTCTTGCCCCAGCCGTCCCTGGCCGCGTGGGCGGCGTCCAGCGCCAGTTCGACATCGGCCGCGTCCGAGCGAGCCACCTCGCACAGGACGCGGCCGTTCACCGGGGAGGTGTTCTCGAAATAGCGGCCGTTCACCGGCGAGACCCACTGGCCGCCGATGAAGTTGTCGTAGCGCGCCTTGTATTTCGGCGTCACGGCGCGGACGAATTCGGGTTTGGTCATGGGAACGGCCTCCTTGCGGTTTCCTTGGGCGCCGATTGTCGGCGTCGTTTGAAGCAAGGTCGGTCGGCCCGGCGGCCTGTTCCAGACGCCGCCCGGATGGTGCGGCGCACACCTGTCGCAGACTTGCGACAGTTTCCGTCGAGATCGGTCAGTTCAGGTCGATCAGGCCCAGACGGTGCAGCTTTCGGTGCAGGGTGGCGCGGCTGACGCCCAGCGCCCGCGCCGCCGCCGAGACATTGCCCCCGGTCCGGGCCAGGGCGCGGCGCACCGCCCCCCGCTCAGCCTCCAGCAGGTCGATCTCGGCGCCGCCCGGCGTCAGCAGGTCGGACGCGGGCAACTGGGCCGCGATCCGCTCGTCGGTGATCGACAGGGACAGGCGCGCCGCCCGCGTAGCGCCGATCACCAAATCGTCCCGATCCACCGCCAGCAGGGCCGCCGCATTGCGCTCGCTGGCCCCGCCCGCCAGCACGATGCGCGCATCGGCGAAGGCCTGGCGGAAGGTCTGGGCCTCAATCGCCCGCGCCGCATCGGCCACGGCCGCCGAGATCAGCCCCAGGATGGCCTCGGTCGCGTCAGCCCGGCACGACGAGACGTCCAGCGCCCCGGCTAGCCGCCCCATATGGTCATGGATGGGGTGGGTGATGCAGCTCAGCCCCGTATTGCGGGCGTGGAAATGCTGTTCGCGATGGATGGTCACGGCGCGATGCTCGGCCAGGGCCGTGCCGATGCCGTTGGTGCCCTCGACCGCCTCGGACCAGACGGCGCCGGGCCACAGGCCCCAGCGGTGGAAGGTGTCGTCGTCGGCAACAGCCCCGCGCCGTTCCATCGGCACGCCTTCGGCGTTGGTCAGCAGGACGCAGCACCCCACCCCGCCGACGGCCAGGAACAGCCGGTCCAGCACGCCTTCGGCCGCGCGCGTCATCGGCTCCATCGCCTGACGCGCTTCATGCAACTGCTGTTCGGTGATGGTCTCGACCGCCCCATGTTCGCTGGGGTCCAGGCCGTACAGGGTCACGGACCGACGCCACGACGCCGCCAGGGCCGAGCGCGCTCCGGCCCCCTCGTCATCCAGCGCCTGACGGATCAGGCTGGCGTGTTCATGTCGCACTCTATCGCCCATGGCCGCAGCCTCCCAGGGTCAAGGTCGACCGATCAGACCCCCAAGAGCGCCGAGCGTCAATGCGACCTTTGCTCTAGGTCTCGGCGCGCTCGAACAGACCGGCCATGTCGACGCGGCGGCTGAGCAGACCTTCCAAGGTGTAGCCGTCCAGCACCTTCATGAAGGCGGCCAGGGCCTGATGCAGGGCGCCCGTCAGGCCGCAGGCCGGGGCGATGATGCAACTGCCGCAGTCGACCAGATCGAAGCCGTCCTCGGTATGGCGTACCACGGCGCCGACGTTGATCTCGGCTGGCGGACGCGCCAGCCGCACCCCGCCGAACCGGCCGCGCACGCTGACCAGATAGCCCGCGTTCACCAGGTCGCTGACCACCTTCATCAGATGGTTCTGCGAGATGCCGTAGGCCTGGGCGATCTCGGCGATCGAGCACAGCCGATCCTGGCGCGCGCCCAGATAGAGCAGCACCCGCATGGCGTAGTCGGTGTAGCGCGTCAGGCGCATTCAGCCTCTCAGAAGCCTCGGCGATCAGCGCGTCATCGCGCCGCAGAAAATTATATGCATCCTCGTTGCATGTTTCAAACGCGGGCTATAGATGCATTATCAATGCATCAATGGAGCGATGGCGATGAACGGCCGCTCGCATAGCCAGCAACCACAGCCGACGGGCGGCGCCTCGCCGCCCGCGCCCTATCGCTCCACCCCGGTGTTCGACGCCGCCACCCTGCCCCCCGCCCTGCGAGCCGATCACAGCCTCAAGGCCGGAACCTGGGGCCTGATCCAGGTGCTGGAGGGCGAGGTTCGCCTGACCTATAGCGACCCGCACATGACCACCGTCCTGAAGCCTGGAACGCCGGGCCGCATCGGACCGCAGCAGGTTCATTTCGTCGAGCCTCTGGGGCCGATGAAGATGCGCGTCGACTTCTACGACCGGCCGCCCGACGGCTAGGGCGCGGCCTTCCCCCTTTCCTTCCCTTCCACATCGCAACGCCTAGGAGTTTCCTGATGGCTCAAGCCCTCAGCGAGCGCACGATCGCGCTTGTCAAAGCCACTGTCCCCGCGCTCGAGGCCCACGGCCTCGACATCGTCCGCGAGATGTATTCGCGGATGTTCCAGAACCCCGAGATCCGCGACCTGTTCAACCAGTCGCACCACGGCGACGCCGGATCGCAGCCGCGCGCCCTGACCGGGGCCATCCTGGCCTACGCCGCCAACATCGATAACCTGGGCGCCCTGGCGGCCGCGGTCGAGCGCATCGCCCAGAAGCACGTCGGCCTGCAGATCCTGCCCGAACACTATCCCCACGTCGGAAACGCCCTGCTGGGCGCCATCGCCCATGTGCTGGGCGAGGCCGCGACCGAAGAGATCATGACCGCCTGGGGCGAGGCCTACTGGTTCCTGGCCAACATCCTGATCACCCGCGAGGCGGCCATCTATGAAGACCTGGCGGCGGCCCACGGCGGCTGGAACGGCTGGCGCGCCTTCGAGGTGGTCGAGGTGCGGCCCGAAAGCTCGGTCATCACCTCCTTCGTACTCAAGCCCAAGGACGGCGGCCCGGTGCTGCGCCACCGACCGGGCCAGTATCTGACCTTCTGGTTCGATGTCCCCGGCCATGCGCCGATCAAGCGCAACTACTCCATCTCCTGCGCGCCCAACGACGAGACCTATCGCATCTCGGTCAAGCGCGAGGACAAGGGTCTGGCCTCGGGCTGGCTGCACGACAACGCCCGCGTCGGCATGGTGCTGAAGGTCGGGGCGCCTGCGGGCGACTTCTTCCTGCCCGAGACGCCGCCGCGCCCGGTCGTCCTGCTGTCCGGCGGGGTCGGCCTGACGCCGATGGTGTCGATGCTAGAGACGCTGGTGGCGGAGAAGACGGACACCGAAGTCCACTATGTCCACGGCGCCTATGACGCCGGGGCGCACGCCATGGGGCCGCACATCCGCGCCCTGACGGCGGCCCATCCGCGCGCGCGCAGCACCGTCTTCTATGAAGCGCCCGCCAATGACGGCGACGGCCATGACCATGCGGGGCGCATCTCCGGCGCCTGGCTGAGCCAGCAGACGCCGATCCAGGAGGCCGACTACTATCTGTGCGGTCCGCGGCCCTTCCTGCGCGCCCTGGTGTCGGACCTGCGCGACGCCGGCGTTCCGGCCGACCGCATCCACTATGAGTTCTTCGGCCCGGCGGACGAAATCCTCGCCGCCTGAGAACTTACGTCGAATCTGGGCCGTCCACGAGGCGGCCCAGGCTTCGCTCAATCCCGCTCGGGCGTCGGCAGCCGGGCGGGGTCGACGCGATGCGTCACCATGCGGCGATGCAGGTCGTTGATGACCCCGCTGCCGGTCTTGACGCACAGGCCCGGAAACACGGCGTGGACGAAACAGGCCAGCGAACCGACGAACATGGCCGCGCCGAACGAGGCCGCGACGCCCATGTGCTCCGTATAGCTCTCTCCGACCGAGGCCGGGTGATCGACGAACAGACGCTTGAGCATGAACCCTCCGCTACAGGCGACGGAAGATATTCCGATCCTCAGGGAGGATCATTTCTGCCCGCACTCCAAAATCAATGAAAAGGGAGAATATTATTCTCCCCTTAGGCCGATCAGAGCGGCAAGGCCGTCGTGAACTTGATCTGTTCCATGGCGAAGCTGGAGGAGACGTCGTCCAGCGGGGCGATGGCGATCAACCGGCGATAGAAGCGGTCATAGGCGGCGATGTCCTTGACCAGCACCTTGAGCAGATAGTCGACCTCGCCGCTCATCCGGTAGAATTCGACCACCTCGGGCAGGGCGGCGGCCTGCTTGAAGGTCTCCAGCCATTCGGCGTCGTGCCGCCGCGTCTTCACCGAGACGAAGACCACCAGCGGCAGGTCCAGCGCCTCGCGATCCAGCAAGGCCACGCGCGCGGCGATGATCCCCGTGTCCTGGAGCCGCTTCACCCGCTTCCAGCACGGCGTCTGCGTCAGGCCCACCCTCTCGGCCAGTTCGGCGATGGGAACGGTGGCGTCGTCCTGCAGTATGGCCAGCAGGCGACGGTCGATGGCGTCCAGTCCGCTCATGTCGCGGCCCTCCCCGGCCGTTCCAGGCGCCGCCTCAGGCCGTCAGGGCGCGGGGCAGTTTGAAGGTCACCGTCTCGCGGGCGCCGTCGTCCTCGGTCACGGTCACGTCGAAGCGGGCGCGCAGGGCGTCGATCACGCCCTGCACCAACGGTTCGGGCGCCGAGGCCCCGGCGGTCAGGCCGACCGTCTCGACCCCGTCGAACCAGTTCCAGTCCAGATCGCCCGCGTCATCGACCAGGCGCGCGTCCCCGGCCCCCGCCTTCAGCGCCACATCGACCAGCCGCGCCGAGTTGGACGAGTTCTTGGACCCCACCACCAGCACCAGGCCGCAGCCCTCGCCCAGCCGCTTGACCGCCTCCTGACGATTGGTGGTGGCGTAGCAGATGTCTTCCTTGTGCGGGTCAGGCAGTTCGGGGAAGCGCCGCTTCAGCGCCGCCAGAATCTCGGCTGTGTCGTCCACCGACAACGTCGTCTGGGTGGCGTAGGCCAGCGGCTGGTCGCCGGGACGCTGGAAGGCTTCCGCGTCCTCGACCGTCTCGACCAGGCTGATGGCCCCAGCGGGCAGCTGGCCCATGGTGCCGACGACCTCGGGGTGGCCTGCATGACCGATCAGAATGACGTGGCGGCCCGCCGCGAAGTTGCGCTCGGCCTCGACGTGGACCTTGGACACCAGCGGGCAGGTGGCGTCCAGAAACAGCATCTCGCGCGAACGCGCCGTGGCGGGCACCGACTTGGGCACGCCGTGGGCCGAGAAGACCACCGGCCGGTCGTCCGGGCACTCGTCCAGATCCTTGACGAAGACGGCGCCCAAACCCTTCAGCCGGTCGACGACGTGGCGGTTGTGAACGATCTCATGGCGCACATAGACGGGGGCGCCGTATTTCTCGATCGCGCGCTCAACGATCTGGATGGCGCGATCAACCCCCGCGCAGAAGCCGCGCGGCGTCGCCATGCGGACGGACAGGGGGCGACGTTGAAACTGTGAGGGCGAGACAGGCGCGTTCATGGGCCGGAACCTAGTCCTTCGCGCGCGCTCTCGCCACCTTCATCGCCGGGTGATACGCGCGCCGTTTGCCGCGCCTCGCTTTAGCCGCTATCACCACCCAGCGTGGCCCGTTCGGGCGTCTGATCGGCCCCGCCTTCATCGACTGCCGGAAAGCTCCTGATGCGTCGCGTCCTGACCGCCCTCGCCGCCCTCTCCCTCACGGCCGCGCTGATCCCTCACGCCGCCGCGGCCCAGAGCGGACGCCCCCAGGGCGGCCAACAGGGCGGCCAGAAGGCCGAGCAGGCGCCCGCGCGCCCCATGCGCATCGCGCCGCTGAGCCGCCGCGCCAACGCCGGTCCGTGCCCCTATGTGAAGATTCTCTACGACGCGGCTCGCTTCGTCGAACTGTCCAACTATGAACAGCCCACGACCACCGGCGTCGGCTTCACGGGCGAGATCGAAGGCGTCACCTCCGACTGCGTCTATCGCGAGTCCGATCCGATCCGTCTGGACGTCAACCTGCTGTTCAGCCTGGGCAAGGGCCCGCTGGCCGAGGGCGACGCCCGCACCTATCGCTACTGGATCGCCGTAACCGAGCGGAACTCCGCCGTCCTGGCCAAGGAATATTTCGACCTGCCCGTGACCTTCGGCGGCGCCGACCGCACCCAGGCCGAGGCCAGCCAGACCATCGTCATCCCGCGCGCCGACGCCACCACCAGCGGCGGCAATTTCGAAGTCCTGATCGGCTTCGACGTCACGCCTCAGATGGCCGAGTTCAACCGATCCGGCAGCCGATTCCGTCCGACTGCGGGCCAACAGACCAACTAAGACATGACCGACCTCAAGACTTCTCTCAGCGAAGCGGTCGGGTCCGCCTTCGCCGCCGAAGGCGTGGACAAGGCCCTGGCCCGCGTCACCGCGTCCGACCGTCCCGATCTGGCCGACTTCCAGTCGAACGGCGCCCTGGCCGCCGCCAAGGCGCTGAAGGCCAATCCGCGCGAACTGGCCGCCAAGGTGGCCGAGCGACTGGCCGCCGATCCGCGCCTGTCCTCGGTCGAGGTGGCCGGTCCCGGCTTCATCAACATGAAGCTGTCGAACGCGGCCCTGGCCCAGCGCGCGGCCGAGGTCGCGGCGGACGAGGAACTGGCCGGCGCCTCGCGCGTCGAGCCGCGCAAGGTGGTCATCGACTACGGCGGCCCGAACGTGGCCAAGCCGATGCACGTCGGCCATTTGCGCAGCGCCATCATCGGCGAGAGCCTGAAGCGGCTGTTCCGCCTGCGCGGCGACGAAGTCACCGGCGACGCCCACTTCGGCGACTGGGGCTTCCAGATGGGCCTGCTCATCACCGCCTGCGGCGACGAGGGTCTGGCTGACGCCTTCATGGCCGAGGGCGACGGTCCCTTCCCGGCCGAGACGCCGGTGACGCTGGCTGATCTCGACCGCCTCTATCCGCTGGCGGCGGGCAAGGCCAAGGAAGACCCCGCCTTCCGCGACCGCGCCCGCAAGGCGACGGCCGAACTGCAGGGCGGCCGCCCCGGTTATCGCGCCCTGTGGTCGCATTTCGTCGCCGTCAGCCGCGAGGCGTTGAAGCGCGAATATGACGACCTGTCGGTCGACTTCGACCTGTGGAACGGCGAGAGCGACGCCGACCCGCTGATGGACGAGATGATCGCCGACCTGAAGGCCAAGGGCCTGCTGGTCGAGGATGACGGCGCCCAGGTGGTCCACGTCGCCCGCGACGGCGAGACGCGCAAGAAGAAGCTGGCCGACGGCTCGGTGATCGAGGTGCCCTCGCCCCCGCCCCTGCTGGTCATCAGCTCGGAAGGCTCGGCCATGTACGGCACGACCGACCTGGCCACGATCCTCGACCGCAAGAAATCGATCGGCCCGGACCTGATCCTCTACGTCGTCGACGAGCGTCAGGCCGAGCATTTCGAACAGGTCTTCCGCGCCGCCTATCTGGCCGGATACGCCCCCGAGAAGTCGCTGGAGCACCTCGGCTTCGGCACCATGAACGGCGCGGACGGCAAGCCGTTCAAGACCCGCGCGGGCGGCGTCCTGAAGCTGCGCGACCTGATCGATCAGGCGACGGAAAAGGCGCGCGAGCGTCTGCATGAGGCCAAGCTGGGCGACGACCTGCCCGAGGCCGAGTTCGAGGACATCGCCCACAAGGTGGCGGTCGCCGCGCTGAAATTCTCGGACCTGTCGAACAACCGCACGACCAGCTACGTCTTCGACCTCGACCGCTTCATGAGCTTCGAGGGCAAGACCGGCCCCTATCTGCTGTATCAGGCCGTGCGGGTGAAATCCCTGCTGCGCAAGGCAGCGGAACAGGGCGTGGCCCTGGCCCCCATCGTCATCGAGGAAGCCGCCGAGCGCGACCTGGCCCTGACGCTGGACGCCTTCGACGCGGCCACGGCGGACGCCTATGACAAGCGTTCGCCCAATCTGATCGCCGAGCACGCCTATCGGCTGGCGCAGAGCTTCTCGAAATTCTACGCCGCCTGCCCGATCCTGGTCGCGCCGGACGAGGCGACCAAGGGCTCGCGCCTGGCACTGGCCGCCGCGACCCTTCACCAGTTGGAGACCGCGCTTCGCCTGCTGGGCATCGAGACGCCCGAGCGGATGTAGGAACAGCTTCCTTCTCCCGATGGGAGAAGGTGGCCCGAAGGGCCGGATGAGGGTTCCCGGCTGAAGTCGGCGTACGCCGTCCTGCGCCCTTGCCCACGTCTCCGTCATCCTCGGGCTTGTCCCGAGGATCCAGACGCTCAGACCTTGCCGCTGTGCATGCTGAGCTTCGACTTCAGACGTTGTGTTTATGGATCCTCGGGACAAGCCCGAGGATGACGGCGACTTAAAAACCGGGCATGGATGACGGCAAAGGCCGGGACCGCTAGGCTGCACGCCACGCTACCGGAGCCTCCCCATGTCCCTCGACGCCTTCATCGCCGGCCTGCCCAAGGCGGAACTGCACCTGCACATCGAAGGCTCGCTTGAGCCCGAACTGATGTTCGAACTGGCGCAGCGCAACGGCGTCGCCATCCCCTATGACAGCGTCGAGGCCGTGCGCGCGGCCTATGACTTCTCGAACCTGCAGGACTTCCTCGACATCTATTATGCGGGCGCGGCCGTGCTGCTGACCCGTCAGGACTTCGAGGATCTGGCCTTCGCCTATTTCCAGCGCGCCGCCGCCGACAACGTCCGCCACGCCGAGATCTTCTTCGATCCCCAGACCCACACCGACCGGGGCGTGCCCTTCGCCGTCGTGGTCGAGGGCCTGATCGCGGGGATGGATCGCGCCAAGGCGGAACTCGGCGTCACCAGCGGCCTGATCCTCAGCTTCCTGCGCCACCTCAGCGAAGACGAAGCCTTCGCCACGCTGGAGGCCGCCAAGCCCTATCTGCATCACTTCATCGGCGTCGGCCTGGATTCCTCCGAGGTCGGCCACCCGCCGTCGAAGTTCCAGCGCGTCTTCGCCGCCGCGCGCGAACTGGGCCTGAAGCTGTGCGCCCACGCGGGCGAGGAAGGCCCGCCCGAATATGTGCGCGAGGCGCTGGACCTGCTGCACATCGACCGCATGGACCACGGCAACCGCTCGATGGAGGACGAGGCCCTGATCGCGCGTCTGGAGACCGAGCAGATGACGTTGACGGTTTGCCCCCTGTCGAACCTGAAGCTGTGCGTGGTCAAGGATCTGAAGGACCACCCGGTCCCCGAAATGCTGCGCCGGGGCCTGCACGTCACCCTGAACTCGGACGACCCCTCCTATTTCGGCGGCTATGTGAACGCCAACTATATCCAGTTGGCCGAGGCGGTCGGCCTGACGCGCGAACAGGTGACGCAACTGGCGAAGAACAGCTTCGAGGGCAGCTTCCTCAGCGACACCGACAAGGCCGCGCGGATCGCCGAGGTGGAGGCCTACGCGGCGGCGCAATGACGTTCCTTCAACCTGCGCTTCTCATCGCCTTTGCCCTGAGCATGATTACCGCTCTGGTCAGCACGACGTTTGCACATTTTGCAGCAGACCACAGCAGGAGAAGCGGCCTCGTCCCCCCGACCACCCCCGTCTTCTTCGTTTTCTCCAAAAACCCTGTGATTTTCGGCGTCGTTCCATCTTTTCAAGAAATCTATTCGGCGACCCACCGCCTCTATGGCAATCGCTTCATAACGGGCTGCATTTACATCGCGCGTCCAGCCTTCATCCTTGCCGCCCTGCTCATCATTCCAAACTTTCTCACGCTCTAAACCTGCAGCTTTCAGGAGATAAATGTTCCTGATATGTTCACATCATGGAACACCCCGGCCGACAGCCTGATGAAGACGCCGCAGGCCTACGCTGGCTGTTCATCGACCTGAACGCCTTCTTCGCCAGCGTCGAGCAGCAGCGGAACCCTGACTGGCGCGGCAAGCCGGTCATCGTCCGCCCCGTCGAGAGCGAATACTCCGGCGCCATCGCCGCCAGCTATGAGAGCAAGGCCTTCGGCGTCCGCACCGGAATGCAGGTGGCCGAGGCCCGCCGCCTGTGCCCCGACCTGATCGTCGCCGAGGCGCGGCCGGACCTCTACGTTCAAGTCCACAAGCAAATCATGGCTGAGATCGACCAGCACGTGCCGGTGTGGAAGGTCGGCTCCATCGACGAATGCTCGTGCCAGTTGATCGGGCCGGAGCGGCAGGAAGCCAACGCCGTCGCCCTGGCCCGGCGCATCCAGGCGGGCATCCTGAAGAACGTCGGCGAGTGCCTGCGGTCATCCATCGGTCTGGCGCCCTCGCGGTTTCTGGCCAAGACGGCCTGCGGCATGAAGAAGCCCGCCGGACTGACCATACTGCGCGCCCATGAACTGCCCGGCGCCATCCTGCACCTGCCGCTGTCGCAGTATCCGGGCGTCGGCTCGCGGATGCGCGAGCGGCTGGCGGCGGCGGGCGTCACGGACACGGCAGGTCTGTGGAATATGACCGCCAAGGAGGCGCGCGCGGTCTGGAACAGCATCGAGGGCGAGCGCATCTGGCGCGGCCTGCACGGTCTCGACAGCGAGCCGACGCCGGAAAAGCCGCCCGCCTCCATCAGCCACAGCCATGTGCTGGCGCAGGCCATGCGCAACCCGGACAAGGCGCGGGCGGTGGCGCGACGCCTGATGGTCAAATGCGGGGCGCGGCTGCGGCGGATGGGGCTGACCGGCGCCGGGATCAGCCTGCATCTCGACATGGGGCCGAAGGGCGCCAAACGCGGCTGGGACACGACAGGCCTGACCCGCGCCGTCGCCCCGACGCAGGACACCTTCGCCCTGCTGGCCGCGCTGGACGCGCTGTGGCGCCGGGTCGAGCCAGAGCTGGAGGCCGGGCGGTTGAGCTATGTCGGCGTCGGCGTCCACGGTCTGAAGGCCCGCGACGCCTTTGAGGCCGACCTGTTCGACATCGGCCCGGATCAGGGCGGCGACGCGCCGTCCTTACGCCTGTCGCAGGCGCTGGATGAGCTGAACAAACGCTATGGCAAGGACACGGTCAGCATCGGTCCCAAGGCGGGCCTGCCCGACTATATCGGCGCCAAGATCGCCTTCACCCGCATCCCCGACGAGGCGGACTTCTATGAGTGAGGGATCAGGTCTGCAGCCGCGATCTCGGCGATCTTCAGCACGCTGAAGCTGGCCTTGGCGGCGGCCGCCGTGTCCGGGGCGATGGCGCGGCAGGCGTCTTCGATGACCACGGCCTCGAAGCCCTCGCGCACCGCGTCCTCGGCGGTGAAGCGGACGCAGTAGTCATAGGCCAGACCGCACAGGAACAGCCGCTTCACGCCCAGATCGCGCAGCAGACCCGCCAGACCGGTCGCCGTCCTGTGGTCGTTCTCATAGAAGCCGGAGTAGCTATCGACCGCCGGATTATAGCCCTTGCGGATCACGGCCAGCGCCTTGTTCACCGCAGGCGCCGCGTCCGGATGAAAGTCGGCGCCCGGCGTGCCCTGCACGCAGTGATCCGGCCACAGCATCTGGGGACCATAGGCGACCTCGATCTGCGTGAAGGGCGCCGCGCCTGCGTGGTTGGAGGCGAAGCTGATCTGGTCCGGCGTGTGCCAGTCCTGGGTGGCGATGACGGTGCTGAACCGCTCGGCCAGCCGGTTGATGAGGGGCATGATCGCCGCCCCGCCCTGCACCGCCAGGGCGCCGCCCTCGCAGAAATCGTTCTGCGCGTCGATGACCAGAAGGGCGTCAGAAGCGGCGATCTGCATGGCCTCAGGCCGCCGCGATCTGGTCGACTTCGTTGGCCGAGCCGAGCACGACCGGCACCCGCTGGTGCAGCTCGGTCGGGGTCACGTCCATGATGGCCTGCTTGCCGTCCGTGGTGGACTTGCCGCCCGCCTGCTCGACCAAGAAGGACATGGGGTTGCCTTCATACATCAGGCGCAGCTTGCCCGGCTTGTTCGGCTCGCGCGCATCCCACGGATAGAGGAAGACGCCGCCGCGCATCAGGATGCGGTGGACATCGGCCACCATGGCGGCGACCCAGCGCATGTTGAAATTCTTCCCGCGCGGGCCGTCGGCGCCCTTCAGGCAGCCGTCGACATAGCGCTGGACGCTCTCGGCCCAATGGCGCTGGTTCGACATGTTGATGGCGAATTCTTTCGTATCGGCCGGGATGCGCACGTCCTCATGCGTCATCAGCCAGCGGCCGTCGGGCGCCAGGGTGAAGCCCGCGACGCCCTTGCCCGTCGTCAGCACCAGCATGGCCTGACCGGCGTAGACGGCGTAAAGCGCCGCTACCTGCTGACGGCCCGATTGCAGGAAGTCGGCCTCGGTCGGCTGGGCCGACGGCGCCTTCAGCACCGAGACGATGGTGCCGACCGGCGCATTGATGTCGATGTTGGACGAGCCGTCCAGCGGATCGAACAGCACCAGATACTCGCCCGCCGCATTGGTCGAGGGCTGCACCGTGTCCATTTCCTCGGACGCCACGCCCGCCACAGCCGGATTACCCAGCAGGGCCTCGGTCAGGATGTCGTTGGCGATGACGTCGAGCTTCTTCTGCTCTTCGTCCTGCACATTGACGGCGCCCGACGCGCCCAGCGCCCCGACCAGGGCGCCGCCCGCCACCACCTGGCGGATCTCGACGCAGGCGGCGGCCGCCGTCGTCAGCGTCGCGACCAGTCCCTGCGGCAGGTCGAGGGAGGCGAGGTGGGCGGCGAGATCGGTGCGGGCGGTCATGACGTTCTTCAAATCCTGTGGGCGAAGCGCGGTTCCGCCCCCTCATGGCCGTTCAGATCGTCGGCGGCAAGTGCGGCGCCGCTTGACTTCGCGCCGGAGTCGGGGCCTTAGGTCGAACGCTCTCGCGGGAGAGATCGGGTCCGTTCGCGGCGCCCGGAGCCGAAGGCGCAACCGCCCCGGAAACGCTCAGGCAAAAGGACCGCGAAAGCGCACGGACGCTGGAAAGTCGCCGAAGGATCGTCAAGAATCCGAGGGCGCGCCGACGGAGCAAGGCCGCCCCTTGGGAGGGAACGGTCGGAATCTCTCAGGCTTCAGGACAGCGGGGGCGCGACGACGGCGGAGCTATCGCCGCAACCCGCGACCCGGAGGCGACGCCATGAGCGATCAGGCCCTTAAGACTACCCCCCTCAACGCCGCGCATCGCGCGCTGGGCGCCCGCATGGTCGGCTTCGGCGGTTATGACATGCCGGTCCAGTATGAAGGCGTGCTGGCCGAGCACCGCTGGACCCGCGAGCACGCCGGCCTGTTCGACGTCTCCCACATGGGCCAGGCGCGCATCACCGGCGCCGACGCCATCGCCCAGTTCGAGCGCTTCGTGCCCGGCGACTATGCGATCGTGAAGCCCGGCAAGCAGAAATACTCCCTGCTGCTGAACGGCCAGGGCGGGATCATGGACGACCTGATGGCGGGCAAGCCGTTCGAGGACGGCCTCTACGTCGTCGTCAACGCGGGCAACAAGGACGCCGACTTCGCCTTCCTGAACGCCAATCTGTCGGGCGACGCCATGCTGGAGGTGCTGGACCGCGCCCTGCTGGCCATCCAAGGGCCGGAAGCCGCCGAAGTCATGGCCAAGCACGAACCGGCGCTGGGCGACATGGGTTTCATGGACTGCCGCACCATCCGTCTGTTCGACGAGGACTGCATCGTCTCGCGCTCGGGCTACACCGGCGAGGACGGCTATGAGATTTCGGTTCCGGCCGCCGCCGCAGAGCGCGTGTGGAACCTGCTGCTGACCGACGCCCGCGTGAAGCCGGTCGGCCTGGGCGCACGCGACAGCTTGCGCCTGGAAGCCGGCCTGCCGCTGCACGGCCACGACATCGACGCTGAGACCACCCCGGTCGAGGCCGCCCTGACCTTCGCCCTGTCCAAGTCGCGCAAGGAACGCGCCGACTTCGCCGGGGCCGAGACCATCCTGAAACAACTGGCCGACAGCCCGGCTCGTGTCCGCGTCGGCCTGCACGTCAAGGAAGGCGCCCCCGCCCGCGAAGGCGCCGAGATCGCCGATGCCGACGGCGCCGTGATCGGCAAGATCACCTCGGGCGGCCCCTCGCCGACGCTGGGGCACAACATCGCCATGGGCTATGTGCCGCCGGCCTTCGCCGAGCTGGGCACGACCCTGAAGGTTCTGGTGCGCGGCCGTCCCGCCGCCGCCGAAGTCATCGCCACGCCTTTCGTGGCGACCCGCTATTATCGGAAGCCGAAGGCCTAAGGCCCTCCCCCTTCCGTCATCCTCGGCCTTGTGCCGAGGATCCAGAAACACCGACGCCCGCCGTCGGATCACGACCTTCCCACGCTGGCGGGTCTGGATCCTCGGCACAAGGCCGAGGATGACGCATTGAAACACGAGGCCCGCTTCGGCGGCTTCTCAGGAGGAAAAACAAGATGAAGTTCACCAAGGATCACGAGTGGGTTCGCCTGGACGGCGACGTCGCCACGGTCGGCATCTCCAAGCACGCCGCTGACGCCCTGGGCGACGTGGTGTTCGTCGAGACGCCGGAAGCCGGCAAGACCGTCTCGGTCGGCGACAGCTTCGCCGTCGTGGAATCGGTCAAGGCCGCCTCGGACGTCTACGCCCCCATCGCGGGCGAAGTGATCGAAGGCAACGCCGCCCTGGCCGACGCCCCGGAAACCGTCAACGCCGATCCCGAAGGCGACGGCTGGTTCGCCAAGATCAAGGTGTCCGACGCCTCGGTGCTGGACGGCCTGATGGATCAGGCCGCCTACGACGCCTATCTGACCACCCTCTAAAAGAAGCCCTCCCCTCGAGGGGGAGGGTTGGGAGGGGTGGAGGCATCCCCCCTTCCCATCTGAACTCCGATCGGCGCCATCCGAGCTATTTTCGGCAAGCGCCTGCCCACACCCCATCCCAACCCTTCCCCCTCGAGGGGAAGGGCTAGGAGTCAAAGATGCGCTACCTCCCCCTGACGCCCGACGACCGTGAGGCCATGCTGGCCGCCATCGGCGCCAAATCCATCGACGACCTGTTCATCGACGTGCCGCAGGCCGCGCGCCGCGACGGCTTCGTCGACCTGCCCCGCGTGGCGGGCGAACTGGAGGTCGAACGCGCCCTCTCGGCCATGGCGAGCAAGAACGCCACGGCAGGAACCGCGCCCTTCTTCTGCGGCGCCGGGGCCTATAAGCACCACATCCCGGCCACCGTGGACCATGTGATCCAGCGGTCGGAATTCCTGACCAGCTACACCCCCTATCAGCCGGAAATCGCCCAAGGCACGCTGCAGTACCTGTACGAGTTCCAGACCCAGGTCGCGAACCTGACCGGCATGGAAGTCGCCAACGCCTCCCTCTATGACGGCTCGACCGCCATGGCCGAGGGCGTGCTGATGGCGACCCGCGTGACCCGCCGCAACAAGGCCGTCATCTCGGGCGGCGTGCATCCCCACTACGTCAAGGCCACCGAGACCGTGGTCCACGCCGTCGGCGTCGAAACCGAAGCCCTGACCGCCGCCGTCGACGCCGAAGACGCCGTCATCGCCGCCATCGACAAGGACACGGCCTGCGTCGTCGTCCAGACCCCCAACGTCTTCGGCACCGCCACCGACGTGACGAAGATCGCCGAGGCCGCCCACGCCGCCGGCGCCCTGCTGATCGTCGTGGTGACGGAAGCCGTGTCGATGGGCCTGCTGAAATCGCCCGGCGAAATGGGCGCCGACATCGTCGCGGCCGAAGGCCAGTCGATCGGCAACGCCCTGAACTTCGGCGGTCCTTACATCGGCCTGTTCGCCACCCGCGAGAAGCTGCTGCGCCAGACGCCCGGCCGCTACTGCGGCGAGACGGTGGACGCCGAGGGCAGGCGCGGATTCGTCCTGACCCTGTCGACGCGCGAGCAGCACATCCGCCGCGACAAGGCGACCTCGAACATCTGCACCAACTCGGGCCTGTGCTGCCTGGCGTTCAGCATCCACATGAGCCTGCTGGGCGAGACGGGCCTGCGCCAGCTGGCCCTGCTGAACCACGAAAAGGCCCTGGCTACGCGCGACGCGCTCGCCGCCATTCCAGGCGTCGAAATCCTGACCCCGCGCTTCTTCAACGAGTTCGCAGTCAAGCTGCCGAAGAACGCCGCTGAGGTGGTGCAGACCATGGCCGACAACGGCATCCTGTGCGGCGTGCCCTACAGCCGTCTGGCGCCCGATGCGGGCCTCGACGACGTCCTGCTGGTCGCCGCCACCGAGACGACGCTGGACGCCGACATCAAGATCCTGGCGGGTGCGCTCGCCAAGGTTCTGGCCGCCTAAGGGGAGATTGGAACCATGAGCACCATGAACACTGTCGGCCGCCCGACCGCCCCGAACGCCGCCTCGGACGCGTCCTACAAGCCCGCCACCCTGACCGGCGGGCGCGGCCTGCTGCAGGACGAGCCGCTGATCTTCGAAGGCGAAGGCTGGGGCAAGACCGGCGTCGACCTGCCGAAACCCGCCACGAACGGTTCTGACCTCGGCGATCTGGTCCGCAAGGATCCGATCGGCCTGCCCGGCCTCAGCGAGCCCGAGGCCATGCGCCACTATGTGCGCCTGAGCCAGAAGAACCACGCCATTGATCTGGCGCTGTATCCGCTGGGCTCGTGCACGATGAAGCACAACCCGCGCCTGAACGAGAAGATGGCCCGCCTGCCGGGCTTCTCGGACATCCACCCGCTGCAGCCGCAGTCGACGGTGCAGGGCGCGCTGGAGCTGATGGACCAGCTGGCCCACTGGCTGACGACGCTGACGGGGATGCCCGCCGTCGCCCTGTCGCCCAAGGCCGGCGCGCACGGCGAACTGTGCGGTCTGATGGCCATCCGCGCCGCCCACGAGGCCAAGGGCGAGCATGAGCAGCGCCGCAAGGTGCTGGTCCCGACCTCGGCCCACGGCACCAACCCGGCCACGGCCGCCTTTGTCGGCTATTCGGTGGTCGAAGTGGCCCAGACCGACGACGGCCGCGTCGACGTGGCCGATCTGGCGTCCAAGCTGGGCCCGGACGTGGCGGCCATCATGGTCACCAACCCGAACACCTGCGGCCTGTTCGAGCGCGACATCCTGGAGATCAGCCGCCTGACGCACGAGGCGGGCGCCTACTTCTATTGCGACGGCGCCAACTTCAACGCCATCGTCGGCCGGGTGCGCCCGGGCGATCTGGGCGTCGACGCCATGCACATCAACCTGCACAAGACCTTCTCGACGCCGCACGGCGGCGGCGGGCCGGGCGCGGGTCCGGTCGTGCTGTCGGAGGCCCTGGCCCCGTTCGCCCCCGCCCCGTGGGTCGTGAACACCGGTGACGGCTACAAGCTGGTCGAGCGTGAGGAAGACGAGGCCGAACAGGCTTTCGGCCGCCTGTGCGCCTTCCAGGGCCAGATGGGCATGTATGTGCGCGCCCTCAGCTACATGATGTCCCACGGCTCTGACGGCCTGCGTCAGGTCGCCGAGGACGCCGTGCTGAACGCCAACTACATCAAGGCCCGCCTGGAAGACCTGATGAGCCCGGCCTTCCCCGACGGCCCATGCATGCACGAAGCCCTGTTCGACGACGAATGGCTGAAGGGCACGGACGTCACCACGCTCGACTTCGCCAAGGCGATGATCGACGAGGGCTTCCACCCGATGACCATGTACTTCCCGCTGGTCGTCCACGGCGCCATGCTGATCGAGCCGACCGAGACGGAGTCCAAGGCCGAACTGGACCGCTTCATCGAGGCCATGCGCCTGCTGGCGGGCACCGCCAAGGCGGGAGACGTAGAACGCTTCAAGGGCGCGCCCTTCCATGCGCCCCTGCGGCGTCTGGACGAGACCCGCGCCGCGCGCTCGCCGCGTCTGCGCTGGGCCGCGCCGGAAGGCTCCAACCGCGCCGGGTGATCCGGGCGGAACAGGCCTGAACACAAGGAACGCCGTGTCTTTCGGGACACGGCGTTCTGCATTTCTGGACTGACTTACGAAAGCGTCATGGCGACGCCGCCTTTCGGCCTTGTCTCGTGCGTTTACTGATTGTCGGCCCTCCCTGGCCGAACCCTTGTTCGAGACGCCGCCCCGTGACCCTGGTCCTGCCCTCGCTGCGCCCGCCTCCGCCGCCCCGTCCGGGGCTGGCGCGGCGTCTGCGTCGCCTGGCGTTGATGGCCGTGGGTTTCGTCATCATCCTGCTGGGCGTGCTGATCGCGCCCCTGCCCGGCCCCGGCGGCGTGCCGGTCATCGCGCTCGGCCTCGTCATCGTCCTGCGCAACTCCTGGTGGGCCAAGCGGCAGTTCATCCGCGCCCAGCGCGCCCGGCCGAAATGGATCTATCCCTTCCGCCGTCTGATGCGCAAAAAGCCCGAGATCGCCCCGGTCTTCTGGCAGCAGACCCTGCGCGCCGAAAAGATGGTGCTGCGCCGTCGTCGTCGCCCCCTGGCGCGCTTCCGCCGCCGTCTGCGCCGGGCGTGGCGCGCCTTCCGGCGATAAAGGCCAAGCTAAGGCAAACACAGGAATGTGAACGACGTTCACGCCGTTTCCGCCTGGAACGGCGTATGCTCCCCCTTGCGTAGTCTCGAAGTTGATAGCGTTGGGAGGCGCTGTTCACATGATGTCACGCGTAAAAAAGGGAATCATCGCCGGCTTCGTTGCTACCGTCGCGGTTTCCGTGCTTGAGCTCGTCAATCTGTTCCTCAACCATATGTTCGATCCCTTTCCGGGGATTGTCGCCCAGATGTTCGGCATGCCGGGCAATATGGCGGCCGGATGGGCGCTTCACCTGATCATGGGTACCTTCGTCCTGGGGTCGCTCTTCGGCATCGCCTATCCGCGACTGCCGACCGCCACGCCGATCACCAAGGGCATCGTCTTCGCCGTCGGCGCGTGGGTGGCGATGATGCTGTTCCTCACCATGGTGGGCGACTACCGGACCTTCACCGGCTCGTCCGGCTTCGGCACCATCGGCTGGCTGCTGGCGCTTCACATGGTCTTCGGCGCCGTCCTGGGCAATGTCTACGCCCGCCTGGTCGAGCGTGAGAAGCGCGGCGCAGCCCCGATCGGAGCCGCCCCCGCCCACTGACCGTCCTCCATCCCGACAACAGGATATCGGACAAGCAAAAGGCCCCGCCGTCGCCGGCGGGGCCTGATGTTTTTCAGCACTAGCTGAACGCAGAAGCGATCAGTTCAGCTTGTCGCCGATCTGGGCGATGGCCTGGTCGATCAGGGCGTCCGTCTTGGCGCCGGCGATACGGGCGGCCAGGATCTGGTGCGCGGCCTTGGCGGCCAGGTCGGCGGCCGCGGCCTTGACCTCTTGCGTGGCCTCGGCCTCGGCCTGGGCGATGCGACGCTCGGCCAGGGCCTGACGGCGGGCGGTCGACTCCTCGATGCGCGCCTTCGCGTCGGCTTCCAGACGCTTGGCGTCCGCTTCGGCCGTGGCCAGCAGGTCGGCGGCCTGGGCTTCAGCCTCGGCCTTCTCCTGACGGATCTGGGCCAACATGGCTTCGGCTTCGGCGCGCAGGCGGGCAGCTTCGTCCAGTTCGGATTGGATCTTGGCGGCCTTGCCGTCCAGGGCGCCCGCGACCATGCGCGGAACCTTGGCCATGACCAGGATGCCGAAGAAGATCAGCAGGCCGACGCCGACCCAGAGTTCGGCGTTGGACAGGTCGTAGAAACTGCCGTGCAGGAAGGCGGGCATGGTCAGGCGGCTCCCTTGACGGCGGCGGCGGCTTCATCGGCGCTGGGGGCCTGGCCCGTCAGACGCTCGACGATAGCGCGAGTGGTGTCGGCGGCGATGGCGCCGGCGTGGGCCAGCGCAGCATCGCGCGTGGCGGCGATGCCGGCTTCGGCCGTGGCGATGCGGGCGGCGACGGCGGCTTCGTCCTCGACCTGACGGGCCTGGA
>DJDA01000044.1 GCA_002430835.1 Brevundimonas sp. UBA5936 | reverse complement strand
CGACCGCCGCCGACATCGTCACCGCCTGGGCCGCCGAGCGCCTGGGCCTGCCGCACCCGCCCGAAGTCGATTGGACCGACCCCGAGGTCAGCGAGGCCATGCGTCGCTTCTATCTGGACTCCAAACGCGTCTCCAACGCCCGCGCCAAGGCCGAACTGGGCTGGCGTCCCCGCTACCCGTCCTACCGCGAGGGCTTGGAGGCCATCATCAGGGGCGACGAACTCGAAGACCTGCGTTAGGTTAGGAGTTTAAATTGGTGCGCCGAGCAATGAAGATGTCACGGACTTTGCCGCTATATATGGCGGTTATACTGGCTTGCAGTGCTGTGGGCCTCGGCGCCTTCGCGGCGGCCGCTCAGCAAACCACAGGCGTGCGGGCTCAGGCGCGTAAAGCAATCGCCACCTGCGGCCCAGGCCAGGTGGCGACCGTCACCAAGAGTGGTTTCGTCTGTTTCTGAGGGTCAGAAAGGCAGGATGTTGCGCTGGCGGCTGTAGCTCATGGTGCCGACATTGGCGCCCAGACGCACGCCGACGCCGGTGCGGATCGGGGCCAGGACGATGCCGTCCGCGCGCTGATAGTTCACGCCCAGGCCGGCGACTAGATAGGCCGAGCCCTCGACGCCGGGATAGCGGCGATAGAGCATGTCGGGATGGAACAGGCCGTAGACCAGGGTGAAGACCCGGCTGGCGTTGCCGCCCCAGTCCCAACCGATGGAGGCGCCCTGCCAGAACACCTCCTGCGAGGCCGACAGATCCTTCATGTGCAGGGCGCCGCGGCCGTAGCGCAGGCCGGCGACGACGGCGCCCGCGCCTTCCTCGCCCGCGATATAGGCGGTCGGGCGGTCGCCCTGTTCGGCGAAGATGCGCTCGATGGCGCCGCCCACGGTCTCGGCGGCGATGCCCAGTTCCCGTGAGCCGGCGGTGACCAGTTCGTCAAAGGTGTAGGCCTGGGCCCGCTGATCGGACGCGATCGGATAGTTGGGATCGGCGGGCGGGCGGCTGGCGCAGGCGCCGAGACCGGCGGGCAGGGCGCCGGCGGCGGCGAGGCCGAGGCTGGTGCGGATCAGTTGGCGGCGGTGCATGGTCGAGGCTCCCGGCTAAGGACGGTCCGCCCGTCGTCGCGGGCTTGGCCTACCGTCCGTGCCTTTTACGGCAGCCTTGGGGCTTTAAGGTTAACCGAAGATTGCTTGACCGCAGAAGTTCCGGCGGCCCGTGTCTCAGGCCGCCGGATTTTTCTGTCTTCAGGCGCGCAGGGTTCCGCCCGCCTTGGCGGCGGCGGCCTTGATCTTAGCTGTCAGGGCTTCGATCTCGGCCTCGCCCAGGGTGGCGGCGCGGGGCTGGACCTCGACCTCGATGGCGACCGACTTCTGGCCCTCGGGCACGCCCTGGCCGCGATAGACGTCGAAGACGCGCACATCGGCGATCAGGGCCTTGTCGGCGCCCGCCACGGCGCGGGTCAGGTCGCCCACGGCCTTGGCCTCGTCCATCAGGAAGGCGAAGTCGCGGGTCAGCGGCATCAGGTTCGGCAGGTCCGCCGCACCGCGCGCCTTGCCCGCCTTGCCCCGCGGTTCAGGTACGGAATCGAGCACGATCTCGAAGGCCAGCATGGGACCGTCGGCGTCCAGGGCCTTCAGCACGCGCGGATGCAGGGCGCCGAACTCGACGATGACGTTCTTGGGCCCCAGCTGCAGCCGGGCCGAGCGGCCGGGGTGCCACCAGTCGCGGTTCGACCCTTGCGCCAGTTGCAGGGAGGCGACCGGCGCGCCGATGTCTTCCAGCACGGCCATCAGGTCGCCCTTCAGCGCGAACAAGGGATCTTCCCCCGCCCCGCCCCAATGACGGTCGGCGTGCGGCGCCACCAGGCCCGCGATGACGGTGCGCTGGCCGTTCGGCTGATCGTCCAGATAGATGGGGCCGATCTCGAACAGGGCGACGTCGGCGTGGCCGCGCGCGGCGTTGCGCGCCGCCGCCTGGATCAGATTCGGCAGGGCCGAGGGCCGCATGCAGTCCAGATCGGCCGCAATGGGGTTCTCCAGCACCAGACGCTCGTCCCCGCCGCCGAACAGGGCGGCGATCGACTGTTTGGTGAAGGACCAGGTGACGGCCTCGGCATAGCCCAGGGCCGCCAAAGCGCGACGGGCCGTGCGCACGCGCGCCTGACGCGGGCTCAGCACTCCGCCGGGGGCCGGGGCGACCGGCGGCAGGGGCGCATCGGGCAGGGCGGCGTAGCCCTCGATGCGGGCGACCTCCTCGACCAGATCGGCCGGGCCCTCGACGTCGCGACGCCAGGACGGCGGCGTCACCGACCAGGGCGAGCCGCGCATGACGGTGAAGCCCAGGGCGAACAGGATCTCGAAGATCCGGTCCTCGCCCAGGTCCATGCCCGCCAGCCGCTTCACATAGGCCGGATCGAAGGCGAAGGCGGCCGGCGCGGCGGGAGCCTCACCCGCCACCGTGACCGTCGACGGCTCGCCGCCGCACAGGTCCAGGATCAGTTGCGTCGCCAGCTCCAGACCGGGGACGACCGAGGCCGTGTCGACGCCGCGCGCGAAGCGGTACTGGGCGTCGGAGCTGACGCCCAGCGAGCGGCCCGTCTGGGCCGTGACGATGGGGTCGAACCAGGCGCTCTCGACGAAGACGTCGACCGTCTCGTCCGAACAGCCGGTGGAGACGCCGCCCATGACGCCGCCCAGGCCGATGGCGCGCTGGCCCCCGGAGTCGGCGATGACGCAGTCGGCGGCGCCCGGCGCATAGGACTTGCCGTCCAGGGCTTCCATCTGGTCGGCGTCGCCGCGACCAGCGCGCACCACGATCCCGTCGCCCGACAGGCTCGCCAGATCATAGACGTGCAACGGCCGCGCGCGGTCGTAGGAAATCAGATTGGTGACGTCGACGAGGCGGTTGATCGGACGCAGGCCGATGGCCGTCAGCCGCTGTTGCAGCCACTCCGGCGACGGGCCGTTCTGCACGCCCCGGATCACGCGGCCGGCGAAGACCGGGCACAGCTCGGGCGCCTCCAGCGTCACCGAGACGGGGCTGTCGAACGCGCCGGCGACCGGCACGATCTCCGGCGTCGTCAGCTTGCCCAGCCCGGCGGCGGCCAGGTCGCGGGCGATGCCCGCCACGCCCAGCCAGTCGGGACGGTTCGGCGTCACCTCGAAGTCGATGACCGGCTCGGCGCCGAACACGCCGGCGGCGGGCTGGCCGACCTGCAGGTCGTCGGACAGCTCCAGAATGCCGTCGCTCTCGTCGGGCAGTTCAAGCTCCGCGCCCGAGCACAGCATGCCGTTGGACACCACGCCGCGCACCGGCTTCTCGACCAGGGTCACGCCCAGACCCGGCACATAGGCGCCGATCGGCGCATAGATGGTGGTCAGGCCCGCCCGCGCGTTCGGGGCGCCGCAGACGATCTCCTTCAGGCCGTCCACGGTCTCGACCTGGCAGACCTGCAGGCGGTCGGCGTTCGGATGACGCTCGGCCGAGATGATCTTGGCCACGGTGAAGGGCGCCAGGGCGGCGATAGGGTCGTGGACCTCCTCGACCTCCAGCCCGGCCATAGTCATGGCCTCGGCGACCTGATCGACCTCGGCCTCGGTGTCGAGGTGGGCCTTCAGCCAGGAAAGCGTGAACTTCATTGGGTCGCACTGTCCTGGGGCTGCGCCAGGGCCTTGGCCATGTTGTCGAGGAAGGCGGACGAGCCGGTGAAGCCGACGCCCAGGAAGTTGCAGTTGATGAACTGGCAGTTCTTGAACGGGATCGGGCCGGTCACGCGCTGCGGGCCCTGCGGGCTCAGCATCAGGTTGCGCGGATCGCCATGGGCGTCGCCCATGTTGCAGCCGTCGAAATTGCAGCCTTCCAGCGGCAGCAGCACGGCCGGTCCCTCGATCAGGCAGTTCTCGAACCGGCGGTTCTCGATGACCATGGACCCGGCGCGCGCCGTCTCCATGAACAGCTGGGGCAGCCAGACCGTCTTGTTCGCATAGTCGGGGCCAGGGCCCAGCAGCTCCAGGACGATCGGTTCAGCGGCGGCGGTGTTGGTCGCGTCGGTCATGGGATGTCTCTCTCGATTCAGCTGAGGCCCGACGCCGGGTTCGGCGCGGCGAAGGCGGAGAAGCCGTAGTGCGCCAACCAACGCGTATCGGCCTCGAACATGGGGCGCAGGTCAGGCACGCCGTATTTCAGCATGGCCAGGCGGTCGACGCCCATGCCGAAGGCGAAGCCCTGGTACTCGTCCGGGTCGATGCCCGCATTGCGCAGCACGTTGGGATGCACCATCCCGCACCCCAGGATCTCCAGCCAGTCCTCGCCCTCGTTCAGGGTCAGCTTGCCGCCGGAACGGTCGCAGCGGATGTCCATCTCGGCCGAGGGCTCGGTGAAGGGGAAGTGGTGCGGGCGGAAACGGGCGTGAACATCATCCAGCTCGAAGAAGCGGGCGATGAAGGTCTCCAGCGTCGTCTTCAGATGGCCCATGTGGATGTCGCGGTCGATCACCAGGCCTTCGATCTGGTGGAACATCGGCGTGTGGGTCGCGTCGGAATCCTTACGGAAGGTGCGGCCCGGCGCGATGATGCGGATCGGCGGCTTCTGCGACATCATGGTGCGCACCTGCACCGGGCTGGTGTGGGTGCGCAGCACCTTGCGCTCGCCCGTTTGCGGGTCGGGCTTCAGGAAGAAGGTGTCGTGCATTTCCCGCGCCGGATGCTTGGGCGGGAAGTTCAGGGCCGTGAAGTTGTGGAAGTCGTCCTCGATGTCCGGCCCCTCGGCGACCGAGAAGCCCATGTCGGCGAAGACAGCGATCATCTCGTCCATGACCTGCATGGTCGGGTGCACCCCGCCCTTGCGGCGCGGGCGGCTGGGCAGGGTCAGATCGACGCGCTCGGCCAGCAAGCGGGCGTCCAGTTCGGCGGCTTCCAGCTCGGCCTTCTTGGCGGTCAGGGCCGACGACACCCGGTCGCGCAGGCCGTTGATGACAGGGCCGCGCTCGCGGCGCTCATCAGGGCTCAGCGCCCCCATGCCTTTCAGCAGGCCCGAGATCGAGCCGGACTTGCCGAGGGCGGCGACGCGGATGTCCTCCAGACCCGCCACGCTCTCGGCCGAGCCGATGGCGTTGATAAGGTCCAGTTCCAGTTGAGCGAGATCGGTCATGCAGGTCGTCTAGCCGCTAGGATCGAAAGCAAAAAGCCCCCCGGCGCGAACCGGAGGGCTTTTGCTTCATCCCGTGAGGGAGAAAGGCTTAGGCCAGGGCCGCGCGAACCTTGTCGGCGATGCCCTTAAAGCTGGCTTCGTCGGCGGCGATCGTCGACAGAACCTTGCGGTCCAGCTCGATGCCGGCCTTGGCCAGACCGTGCATGAACTGCGAATAGGTGAAGCCTTCCAGGCGAGCCGCGGCGTTGATGCGCTGGATCCACAGGGCGCGGAACGAGCGCTTCTTGTTGCGACGGTCGCGGTAGGCGTACTGACCGGCGCGATCCACCGCAGCCTTGGCGGTGCGGATGGTGTTCTTGCGGCGGCCGTAGAAGCCCTTGGCCTGCTTCAGGACTTTCTTGTGCTTGGCGTGGGACGTAACGCCCCGAGTGACGCGAGCCATTTTGGTTTTCCCTTCGGGAAGTCCCTACCGCTCGGCCCGCTGGGCCTCGCTGCTTGAGGGACTTAGTTCAAATTCTATGCGGTTGAGAGATCGTGTCTGCGTGCGCCGATCAGGCGTACGGCATGTAGGACTTGATCTTCTTGGCGTCGGCGTCGGCCATGACCGAAGTGCCGCGGTTCTGGCGGATGTACTTCGAGTTGTGGCTGATCAGGCGGTGGCGCTTGCCGGCCACGCCAGCCTTGACCTTGCCCGTCGCGGTGAATTTGAAGCGCTTCTTGGCGCCCGACTTCGTCTTCAGCTTCGGCATTTTCACTCTCTTTATTGAGGGGTCTACCGCCCTTCGGGCTACTTGAGCCCCAAGGTCAGATGACCGATTTAAGACCGCCCAGGCATGCCTGTTCGCCCGGCGGTCCGGTACGCGAAGGCGCGGCTTCTACGCCAAACGGGCGCCGGAGGCAAGAAGAGTCCGCATGAACGGGCTCAGACCTGGGCCGCCCGACGGCGCGCGGCGCGCCCGGCGTTGATCGCCATCATCGCCGCCGGAACCGTCAGCACCGCTCCGACCAGGAAGGGCCAGTCCGGCCCCACGGCGGAATAGAGGATGCCCGCGACCATGGGGCCGACGATGCGCGCCATCGACCCCGCCGCCATGTTCAGCCCCAGCATGGCCCCCTGCCGATCCGGCGGGGACGAACGGCTGATCAGGGCCGAGATGTTGGGCATGGCCAGCGACATGCCACAAGCGCCGATCCCCATGACGATGGGAATGATCCACCCGGCCGACACCGGAATGACGAACAGCCCCAGGTCGATCTGCGTCGCGGGGAACCAGGCCGGCGGCGCGACCACCTGCAAGATAAGCGACGTCCCGAACAGCAGCATGCCCGCCGCCAGCACCCGCGCCTCGCCGAAGCGCCGCGCCAGCCGACCAGCCAGCAGCCCCTGGTTCACGGCCGAGACCAGACCCACGATCATGAAGCTGAGCCCCACCTCGCGCGCCGTCCAGGCGTAGCGATGCTCGGCCCACAGGCCGAAGGCGGCCTCCATCGCCGAGAAACCCGCCAGATAGATCAGGCTGACCACCAGGACGCGCGACACCACCTCGTCCGTGCGGGCGAACTGAATCCCCGACAGGAAGGCCGGACGCGGCGCCGCCGGATCGGCCTTGGCCCGGCTCTCGCGCAGGAAGAACATCACCCCCAGCGCCGCCAGCACCGCCGCGCCCGAGGCCGCGAAGATCGGCAGCTGATAGCCGACATGACCCATCTGCGGCTGAGCCAGCAGGCCGCCCATGCCCGGCCCGACGATGAAGCCCAGGCCGAAGGCGGCGCCGATCAGCCCCATGCGCCCGGCCCGGCGCTCGGGCGGTGTGACGTCGGCGATATAGCCCTGGACCGTCGAGATATTACCCGCGCCCAGCCCGGTGAACATCCGCACCAGGATCGCCGCCCAGATGTTGGGCGCGAAGGCCAGCAACAGATAGCCCACGGCGTTGGCGCCCAGGGTGATCAGCAGCACCGGCTTACGCCCGATCCGATCCGACAGCCGCCCCCAGAAGGGCTCGGCGAAGAACTGGCCCAGAGAATAGGCCGAGAACATCAGGGTGATCTGCCACGGCTCAGCCTGAAGGCTCTGGGCGAAGAAGGGCAGTAGCGGCACCACCAGGCCGAACCCGACCAGATTGATGAAGACCACGGCGAACAGCACCGCCAGGGTCGGCGTCCCCGCGCCGGAAGCCTTTGTCATCTGCGCCGTCATTCGTTCTCGTCTCGCCGGATAGTAAGACGCCCCAGCCATGCGGCCGGGGCGTCTTCAACGTCTTCAGTTCAAGTCCGCGATCAGCGGGGCGCCAGGATCATGATCATCTGGCGGCCTTCCATCTTGGGCGCGAACTCGACCTTGGCCTCTTCCTCGAAATCGGCCTGGACCTTGTTCATCAGCTTCATGCCCAGTTCGGGGTGGGCCATTTCGCGGCCCCGGAAGCGGATGGTCACCTTGACCTTGTCACCGTCGTCGAAGAAGCGGTGCATGGCCTTGGCCTTCACGTCGTAGTCGTGCGTGTCGATGTTCGGCCGAAGCTTGATTTCCTTCAGCTCGACGACCTTCTGACGCTTGCGCGCCTCGGCCTTCTTCTTCTGTTCCTGGAAACGATGCTTGCCGTAGTCCAGAATCTTGCACACCGGCGTTTCGGCGTTGGCGACGATCTGAACCAGGTCCAGGCCCGCCTCCTCGGCGGCCTCCAGCGCAGCCGACAGCGGCATGACGCCCTGTTTTTCCCCGTTCTGGTCGATGAGCAGAACGCGGGCGGCGCGGATATCCTGGTTGATGGGCGGCCCGTCCTTTACGGGCGGCGCTTGCATGGGACGGCGAATGGGCGTCGTTTCCTTATGTGATCAGAAGATAGGCGAAACTGGTTGCGAGGATTCAGCGCGCAAGGCTGCCGCTGCGTTCCAAGCGGCCGGAATATGGCGACGCAAGGCCGCTATTTCAAGGGATTTCGGGCCTTCAGGCCTTTGCGGCCCCTTCAGCGACATAGGCGTCGTGCAGGTCCAGCACCGCATCGAAGACATGATCGACGCTCAGATCCTCGATCGGGGCGAATTGGCCGCGCGTCTCATTGGACGCCGCGGTGCGCGTCTTCGGCCCCCACGGCCCATAGAGCCACCACTCGGTCGGGCCGAACAGCCCCAGCGTCGGCCGCCCCAGCGCCGCCGAGACGTGCATCAGGCCGCTGTCGTTGCCGACAAACAGGGTCGCCCGGTCGATGGCGGCGGCCGAGCACAGGATGTCGCCCTTGCCCACGCAGTCGATGGCGCGCGGTCCCGCCGCCTCCAGCGCCGGGGTCGCGGGCGGCCGGTCGCCAGGGCCGCCGACGGGCATGAAACGCCAGCCGTCGAAGCGCGGCTCGGCCTTCAGCTTCTCGACCAGAGCGCCCCAACGGTCGGCGGGCCAGGACTTGCCCGGCTGGTGCGCGATGGGCGCCAAAGCGATGATCGGGCCGGGACCGGCGCCGCCTGCCAGTTGCGGGTCGATGACGGCGGCCGCCTCAGCGCGGGCCTGATCGTCGAGGTAGATTTCCGGGTCCAGCGGCGTCGGCGAACCCATCAGGCGCGACACCATCTCGACCTTGCGCAGGCCCGTCTCCCAGCGACGGTTGTAGACGATGCGCCGCCTGGCCGGGATCAGATAGGCCAGGGCCGAGCCGCGGATGTCGACGACCATGTCCCACTTGGTCCCGCGCACCTGCTTCCACAGATCGACCCAGTGTCCGGCGGCCTTCTTCTTGTCGAGGATGATGACGCGCTCGACGTTCGGCGCCGAGCGGAAGAAGGGGGCGGGCGGGCGGCCGCAGGCGACGGTGATCTGAACCCCCGGCAGCTGGCGCGCGATCTCGCGGATCACGCCCGAGGAGATGACGCAGTCGCCGATCCGGTTGGAGCTGACGAAGAGGGCTTTGGGTGCGGACAAGCGGGGGCTCTCGCGGCCTGTGAAGAGACCCGGTCTCTGCTAAAGCCATTCCGCGAGGAATGACAGTCCGAGGAGTTTTCATGTCCGACGTCCAGACGCTGCAACGCCCCGACGGTGAGACCCTGGCCTTCAAGGCGGTCGAGGGCGCCGGCCCGACGGTCATCTGGATCGGCGGCTTCCGCTCGGACATGGAGGGAACCAAGGCGCTGGCGCTGGACGCCGCCGCCCGCGAGCGCGGCTGGAGCTATGTGCGCTACGACCACTTCGCCCACGGCGTGTCTTCAGGAGACTGGAAGCAGGCCACCATCGGCCGCTGGCGTGAGGACGCCATCGCCCTGATCGACAGTCTGGACGGCCCGGTGATCCCGGTCGGCTCGTCCATGGGCGGCTGGGTGGCGCTGCTGGCGACGCTGGCCCGACCGGAGCGGGTCAAGGGGGTGGTGCTGGTCAATCCGGCGCAGGACTTCACCGAAAAGCTGATGTGGCCGGGTCTGGCCGATCATGAGCGTCAGGCCATCCTGCGCGAAGGCGAAACGGTCATCACCGAGGAAGGACTTGGCTCCTACGTCCTGACCCGGCGCATGTTCGAGGAGGCCCGCGACTGGCTGCTGCTGGACGGCAGGATCGACATCACCGCGCCGATCCATGTGCTGCAAGGCCGCGCCGACGACGTGGTGCCGTGGCGCCATCAGGTCGAGCTGGCCGAACGCCTGAGCGGCGGCGACCTGCGCCTCGACCTGATCGAAGGCGGCGACCATCGGCTGTCGAGCCCTGCGGAACTGGAGCGGTTGGTGGAAGCGGTGGAGGCGATGCGGGGCTGACCCCGCACCGCCGCGACAGCGGATCAACCCATCACAGGATGAACCGGCTCAGGTCGACGTTCTTGGCCAGGTCGCCGACCTTCTCACGCACCTTGTCGCCGTCAAAGGTCAGAGTCTGGCCCGACAGGTCCGAGGCCTTGAAGCTGGTTTCCTCCAGCACGCGCTCCATCACCGTCTGAAGACGGCGCGCGCCGATGTTCTCGACAGTGGAGTTGGCGGCCACGGCGACGTCGGCCATGGCCTCGACCGCGTCGTCGGTGAAGACCAGTTCGACCCCTTCGGTCGCCAGCAGGGCCTGGTTCTGACGGATCAGATTGGCCTCCGGCTCGGTCAGGATGCGCTTGAAGTCGTCGCGGGTCAGGGCCTTCAGCTCGACCCGGATCGGCAGGCGGCCCTGAAGTTCCGGCAGCAGGTCCGACGGCTTGGCGACATGGAAGGCGCCCGAGGCGATGAACAGCACATGGTCGGTCTTCACCGGGCCATACTTGGTCGAAACGGTCGTGCCCTCGATCAGAGGCAGCAGGTCGCGCTGCACCCCTTCGCGCGACACGTCGGCGCCGCCGCCGCGATCCTGACGCGCGGCCACCTTGTCGATCTCGTCCAGGAAGACGATGCCCTCGTTTTCGGCCAGCAGCAGGGCTTCCTTGGTCAGGCTTTCCTGATCCAGCAGCTTGTCGCTCTCTTCGGTGACGAGGGGCGCCAGGGCGTCGCGCACGGTCAGCTTGACCGTCTTGGTGCGGCCGCCGCCCATCTTGCCCAGCATCTCCGACAGGTTCAGCAGGCCGACGTTGCCGCCGCCGCCCGGCATGTCCAGCCCCTGCAGCGGCGAGGCCGTATCGGCCAGGGCGATCTCGATCTCCTTGTCGTCCAGTTCCCCAGCGCGCAGCTTCTTGCGGAAGGCCTCGCGCGTCGCGGGCTGGGAACCCGGTCCGACCAGGGCGTCCAGGATGCGTTCCTCGGCCTGACCTTCGGCGCGGGCCTTGACGCCCGAACGGCGCTTGTCGCGGACCATGACCAGGGCGCTCTCGACCAGATCGCGCATGATCTGATCGACGTCGCGGCCGACGTAGCCGACCTCGGTGAATTTGGTCGCCTCGACCTTGAGGAAGGGCGAGCCGGCCAGACGCGCCAAACGCCGGGCGATCTCGGTCTTGCCGACCCCCGTCGGGCCGATCATCAGGATGTTCTTGGGCGTGACCTCGTCGCGCAGGTCGTCCGGCACGCGCTTGCGGCGCCAGCGGTTGCGCAAGGCCACAGCCACGGCGCGCTTGGCGTCGTCCTGGCCGACGATGAAGCGGTCCAGCTCGGAGACGATTTCACGGGGAGACAGATCAGTCATGGTTCAGACGGTCCAGAAATACGCATATCAGGCGCTCAAGCAGCAAGCCGCCGCGCGGCGAGCGATAGCGCCCTACAGACTTTCAATGGTGAGATTGCCATTGGTGTAGACGCAGATGTCGGCGGCGATCTTCATGGCCTTGCGGGCGATCTGTTCGGCGTCCAGTTCGGTGTGCTCGTCGATCAGGGCGCGGGCGGCGGCCAGGGCGTAGTTGCCGCCCGAGCCGACGGCGGCCACGCCGTATTCCGGCTCCAGCACGTCGCCGACGCCGGTGACGGTCAGAATGGTGTCCTTGTCGGCGACCAGCAGCATGGCCTCAAGCCGGCGCAGATAGCGGTCGGTGCGCCAGTCCTTGGCCAGTTCGACGCAGGCGCGGGCCAGTTGGTCCGGGTACTGCTCCAGCTTGGCTTCCAGCCGCTCGATCAGGGTCAGGGCGTCGGCCGTGGCTCCGGCGAAGCCCGCCAGCACCTTGCCGTTCGCCAGGGTGCGCACCTTGCGCGCCGCGCCCTTGACGATGGTCGGTCCCATGGAGACCTGGCCGTCGCCGGCGATGACGGTGCGGCCGTTCTTGCGCACCGCCAGAATGGTGGTGCCGTGCCAGTCGGGAAAGTTCGAGGCGCTCGTGTTCATGGCGAATGACATGGCGAAGCCCGCCGTCCGCCGCAAGATCAGGCTTTGTCGCAACCGCCCGCACAAAGCTTAACCATAAGAGATTCTTAATCGGCCCATGACAGGGGAACGCCCCCGGCCGCCCCATCATCTCGCCGTCCGCGAGGCGGGGGAGGCTGCGTTTGCGTTTCGAGTTCCCTTGCCCCTGCACCGCGCCATCTATGTCAGCGACGCCGTCGGCGGCGCGGCGACCAGCCTTCTGATCCTGGCGGAGATCCTCGGCGAGTCCGAGCGCAACAACCGCCGCGAAGGCCTGACCAGCGCCCTGATGCGCCACGGCGGCCAGTTCCTTCAGCTCATCGAAGGCCGCCGGGCCGACATCGACCGCCTAATGGACCGACTGCGGATCGACCCGCGCCATGAAAACCTGCGCCTGTTGTCCGACATGGCCGTCTCCGGCCGCCGGTTCGGCGACTGGCCCATGATCCTGGCTGATCTGACGCCCGAGGCGGCCCGCCTGTTGAACGGCGAGGCCCTGGACCAGCTCAGTCCCGCGCGCGCCGAGACCCTGCTGGCCCTGGCCGTCGGGGTCGCGCCCGTTCCGGCCTGACGCATCCGTCCGACTGCGCTAGACAGTCGGCGTGACCCAGCCTTCCGCCCCTCTCGCCCCGGTGCGCTTCTCCGACGAGGAAGTCGAGCGCTACGCCCGCCAACTGGTGCTGTCCGAGATCGGCGGTCCCGGCCAACAGGCGCTGAAACGCGCCAGCGTGCTGATCGTCGGCATGGGCGGGGTGGGCAATCCGGCCGCCCTCTATCTAGCCGCCGCCGGGGTGGGGACGCTGGGGCTGATCGACGACGACACGGTCGCCCTGTCCAATCTTCAGCGCCAGATCGCCTTCACCACCGACGACCCCGGCCGCGCCAAGGTCGAGGCGGGCGCCGAACGCCTCCACGCCCTGAACCCGCACGTCACGGTCCAGACCTTCAACCAGCGCGTCACCCCGGACAGCGCGGCCGCCCTGATGCAGGACTTCGATCTGGCGCTGGACGGCACCGACGATTTCGAGACGCGGCTGGCCGTTAACGCCGCCTGCGTGGCGGCGGGCAAGCCGCTGGTGTCCGGCGCCTTGGGCCGCTGGTCGGGGCAGGTGTCGGTGTTCGAAGGGCCGCCCTGCTACCAGTGCCTGGTGCCCGAGATTCCGCCCGACGCCGAGACCTGCGCCCGCGTCGGCGTGGTGGGCGCCCTGGCCGGCGTCATCGGCGCCATGGCGGCGCTGGAGGCGATCAAGCTGATCACCGGCGCGGGCGAGCCGCTGACCGGCCGCCTGATGCTGTACGACGGCCTGGCCGGAAGCAGCCGCGTCGTGAAGATCGCCGCCGATCCGGCCTGCCCCGTCTGCGGGTCAGCTCACGCCTAGACTCATTGTTCTGGAGCGAAGATCTGAGTTTCGCTCTACAGCATCGCTGGACTGACGCGATCCGGCGGACGGTGGCCGTTCTGATAGGTCATGATGTTGGCGATCACCCGGTCGCCCATATCCTGACGCGCCTCGATCGTGGCCGAGCCGAGGTGAGGCAGCAGCACCACGTTCGGGCGGCCGATCAGGCCGGGATGCACCTTCGGCTCGTTCTCGAACACATCCAGGCCGACGCCGAACAGGGCGCGGCGGTCCAGCGCCTCGACCAGGGCGGCCTCGTCGATCAGTTCGCCGCGCGCGGTGTTGACCACGATGGCGTGCGGCTGAAGCCGGGCCAGACGCTCGGCCGACAGAAGATGGTGCGTCTCCTTCGTCGCCGGGCAGTTCAGCGAGATGACGTCCATCCGCGCCAGCATCTGGTCCAGATCGTCCCACCAGGTGGCGCCCAGCTCCTCGGCGATCATGTCGGGGACGGGCTTGCGGTTGTGATAGTGGACCTGCATGCCGAAGGCCTTGGCGCGGCGGGCCAGGGCCTGACCGATACGGCCCATGCCGACGATGCCCAGACGCTTGCCCCACAGCTTGCGGCCGCACATCCAGGTCGGGCTCCAGCCCTCGAAACGCCCGGCCTCGACCACGCCCGCGCCCTCGACGATGCGACGGCTGACGGCCAGGATCAGGCTCATGCCCAGATCGGCCGTGTCCTCGGTCAGGACGCCCGGCGTATTGGTGACGATGATGCCGCGTCCGACGGCGGCGTCGATGTCGATGTGATCCACGCCCGCGCCGAAGTTGGCGATCATCTTCAGCTGTTCGCCTGCGCCTGCGATCAGTTCGGCGTCCAGATGGTCGGTGATGGTCGGCGCCAGCACATCAGCCCGTTGCAGGGCCGCGGCCAGTTCATCGCGCGACATGGGCCGGTCGGTCAGGTTCAGCTCGGCGTCGAAAAGTTCGCGCATCCGCGTTTCGACCACGTCAGGCAGGCGTCTGGTTAATACGACCTTAAGCTTGCGAGCAGACATAGGAGACCTGGGTTTTCCACGGGCGGCGCCCGTTCGGAACGGGTCGATATTCGGTGTCTAGCAAAGCTGCGGTCAGGTTCAAAAGGGCGCCTCGCGTCGCGGCCCTCGCCGCTGTCCTCATGACCGGCGTTCTGTTGGCGGCGGGCTCGACCATGCCCGACGGCCGCCCGACCCCGACGGGGCTGGAGGTGCCGCGCTGGGTGACGCTGAAATCGTCGCAGGTGCGAGCGCGCCAGGGGCCGGGCCTCGACTACCGCATCCTGTGGGAATATCGCGCCGCGGGCCTGCCGGTGCAGGTGATCGCCGAGACGCGCGAATGGCGCAAGATCTGCGACCCGGAAGGGTCCGTCGCCTGGATCCACCGCACCGTCGCCTCGGGCCGCCGCAGCGTCTTCAACCGCTCGGACGAAGCGGTGCCGATCCGCACGGGCCGGTCCGAGACCGCCTCGGTCCGCGCCCTTTTGTCGCCGAACGCCCTGATCCCCCTGGACGAGTGCGAGGACGGCTGGTGCCGGGTGCGGGCGCGCAAGCTGCGCGGCTGGGTCGCCGAACGCGCCGTCTTCGGAACCCAGGAACGGGCTCTGTGCAACGCCGCCCGGCCGGCCGGCGCCGGTCGCGCCTCCTGATCTCATATAGTGACGGCATGGTTGAGCGCGGCCTCTGGGTCGTGTAACCCGCCAGCAACACCTTTCGGAGCCGATTTCCCTTGAGCCAGTCGCAATATCCGTCGTCGTTCGATCACGAAGGCCTGCTGGCCTCGGGCCGGGGCGAGCTGTTCGGTCCGGGCAACGCCCAGCTGCCGGCCCCGCCCATGCTGATGTTCGACCGGATCAAGACCATCAGCGCCGACGGAGGCGACTACGGCAAGGGCTATGTCGAGGCGGAACTCGACATCAACCCGGACCTCTGGTTCTTCCAGTGCCACTTCATCGGCGATCCGGTCATGCCGGGCTGCCTGGGCCTGGACGCCATGTGGCAGCTGGTCGGCTTCTACCTCGGCTGGATCGGCGGACCGGGCAAGGGCCGGGCGCTGGGCGTCGGCGAGGTCAAGTTCACCGGCCAGGTGACGCCGGACGTCAAGAAGGTGGTCTATAAGGTCCACCTGAAGCGTGTCATCAACCGCAAGCTGGTCATGGGCATCGCCGACGGCGTGCTCGAGGCCGACGGCGAGGTCATCTATACTTGCGCCGATATGCGCGTCGGCCTGTTCGGCGGCGCGGCCCCGGTGGAACCGGACGCCGCCTGACCCCACTTGATGGATAGCCGCGGCCAACGCGGCGTCCGCAGACTTTGTAGGATTGGAAACACCATGCGGCGTGTCGTCGTCACCGGACTGGGCATCGTCTCTTCCATCGGCACCGGCCAGGATCAGGTCGCGGCCTCCCTGCGCGACGCCAAGTCGGGCGTCCAGCACGCCGCCGACCACGCCAAATACGGCTTCCGCTCCCAGGTCTGGGCGCCGCCCGCCCTGGGTCATACGGCCGAGGACTGGGCGCCGCTGGTCGACCGTCGCGCCGCGCGCTTCCTGGCCAACGGCACGGCCTGGGCGCACATCGCCTTTGAAGAGGCGCTGAAGGACAGCGGCCTGTCCGCCGACGAAATCAAGAACGAGCGCATCGGCCTGATCGTCGGCGAGGGCGGCCCCTCGACCCAGGTCATCCTGCAGGCGGCGGCCACCACGGTCGAAAAGGGCTCGCCCAAGCGCGTCGGCCCCTTCGCCGTGCCCAAGGCCATGGCGTCCGGCCCCTCGGCCGTGCTGGCCACCTGGTTCGAGCTGAAGGGCATCAACTATTCGATCAGCTCGGCCTGCGCGACCAGCGCACACTGCATCGGCGCGGCCGCCGAGCAGATCGCCTGGGGCAAGCAGGATGTGGTCTTCGCGGGCGGCTGCGAGGACATCGACTGGTCCATGTCGAACATGTTCGACGCCATGGGCGCCATGTCCTCCAACTTCAACGACACCCCGGACAAGGCTAGCCGCGCCTATGACACGACGCGCGACGGCTTCGTCATCGCCGGCGGCGCAGGCATCGTGGTGCTGGAAGAGTACGAACGCGCCGTGGCGCGCGGCGCGACCATCTACGCCGAAGTCACCGGCTACGGCGCCAACTCGGACGGCTACGACATGGTGGCCCCCTCGGGCGAGGGCGCCGAGCGCTGCATGAAAATCGCGCTGGAGATGGCCGGCAACCCGAAGATCGACTATCTGAACCCGCACGGCACCTCGACGCCGGTCGGCGACTTGAAGGAGATGGGCGCGGTGCGCAACGTCTTCGGCGACGCCATGCCGATGATCTCCTCGACCAAGTCGCTGACAGGCCACTCGCTGGGCGCAGCGGGCGCGCAGGAAGCCATCTACTGCCTGCTGATGATGAAGCACGGCTTCGCGGCCGAGAGCGCCCACATCGAGAACCTGGACCCCGAGTTCGAGGGGATGCCGATCCTGCGTCAGCGCCACGACGGCGAACTGAAGCACGTCATGTCCAACAGCTTCGGCTTCGGCGGCACCAACGCCACCCTGATCCTGTCGAAGGTCTAAGCTTCACCGATCGGGAAAATACGAAACGACACGAAAACGCCCCCATTCGGTCCTTCGCCCGCCCGGAACGGCGCGCACACATGCATCATCGGCCCGTCGGAGTTCGGAAAAGTCCCGGATCCTGAACAGCCCCCCCAGCCCCCTGGATTTTTCCGCGTAAAGGGCTTCGGCGGGTCGATGCTTCCTCCAAGCGACGCCCGCGCCTGCCCCTCCTCCCCCTCCCCGGCAGCGCGGGCGTTTTGCTGTCCGCTTCCAGCCAGACGCACAAGACTTCGCCCGCGCGACGCCGGGTCACGCGGGCGATTCCATAGAGCTTCAGATGGCGCGATCAGGCCGGCAGGTCGATCTCGACCCGTTCGTTGTCGCGCAGCACGATGACCGGCACGACCGTCTCGCCCGCCGCCTGAAGCCGCTGGGCCAGATCCTTCATGTCGGCGATCTCGGCGCCGTTCGCCTGAACCACCACATCACCGGCCTGGAAGCCGGCGGCGGCGGCGGAAGACCCGGCCTCGACCACGGCGATCTGAGCCCCGCGTCCTGAAGCCAGATTGCGCACCGTCAGGCCGCGCGCCATGGCCGCTTGCGCGCCGACGCGCACCGGCGCCGGATCGGACGGCTCGATCGTCAACCGGGTCGAGGCCTCACGGCCGTCGCGCAGATAGACGACCGGCATCTGGGTTCCGGCGCGAGCGATGCCGACCGTGGCCTGGACCGAACCGGCGTTGGCCACCGGGCGGTCCTGGATGCGCGTCAGCACGTCGCCGGGCTTCAGCCCCGCCTTCTCGCCCGCCGAGCCCGGCTCGACGTCATAGACCACGGCGCCGCGCACGATGTTCAGCCCGACCTCGCGCGCACGCTCGGCCGTCAGGGAGCCGAGGCCCAGGCCGACGCGGCCGCGCTTGACCTCGCCGGTGGCGCGCAACTGATCGACCACGAACATCATGATGCGCGTCGGCACGGCGAAGGCGATGCCGTCGTTGCCGCCGCCGAAACCGCCCGACAGGATGGCGGTGTTGATGCCGATCAGGCGCCCCCGGCTGTCCAGCAGCGGCCCGCCCGAATTGCCCGAGTTCACCGCCGCGTCCGTCTGAATGTAGTCCTCGATGGCGTCGCCCATGCCCGAGCGGTTCAGGCCTGAGATGACGCCCATGGTCAGGGTCTGGTCCAGGCCCAGGGGATAGCCGACCGCGAAGGCCAGGTCGCCGCTGCGCAGGGTGTCGGAATCCACCGTCGCCACCTGCGACAGGCCCGTGGCGTCGATCTTCAGCACGGCGATGTCCGTCGCCTTGTCCGCGCCGATCAGGGTGGCGTCGAACAGCCGCCCGTCGATCAGGTCGACCGTGAACTTCTGGCCGTTCTCGATGACGTGGTGGTTGGTGACGATGATGCCTTCGCGCGTGTCGATAATGACGCCCGAACCGCCCTGCGAGGGCTTGGGGTTGTTCGCCGAGGTGGGGCCGCGCGACTGACCCAGGGTCGTCACCTGAACCACGGCGGGCAGGCTGTCCTCCAGGCCGGCGGCGAAGGTGAAGACGCCGCGTCGGGCGTCATAGGGCATGGCCGCCACGGGCGACTGGACGGTGGTCGCCGTCGCGGCCGCGGGCGCAGCCTGAGCCATGCCGCTGAAGCTGAAGATCGCCAGGGCGGCGCCGGCCAGCAGGCTGTGTTTCGTCATTCCGATTTCCTTCAGGCGCCGACCGCCTTCGGCCGACAGACGGGCGAGCATCGCCGCCCCGCAGGCGAGACAAACGCGCGACAACGGCAAAGGATCGTCGCGTCGCGCGTTTTCTGCAACGCTTGTCTCAGAAGGCGGCTTCGCCCGTGATCGCACGGCCCAGGATCAGGGCGTGGACGTCGTGCGCGCCCTCATAGGTGTTGACCGTCTCCAGGTTCATGGCGTGGCGCATGACGTGCAGCTCGCCGGTGATTCCGGCCCCGCCGTGCATGTCGCGGGCCTCGCGCGCCACGGCCAGGGCCTTGCCGCAGTTGTTGCGCTTCATCAGGCTGATGGCCTCGGGAACCCAGGCGCCCGTGTCCAGCAGACGGCCCAGGGCGTAGGCGCCCTCGAAGCCGAGGAAGATCTCGGTCTGCATGTCGGCCAGCTTCTTCTGCACCAGCTGGCGCGACGACAGCGGGCGGCCGAACAGGGTGCGCTCGGCCACATAGTCGCGGCTGGCGTGGAAGCAGAACTCGGCCGCGCCCATGGCGCCCCAGGCGATGCCGAAGCGCGCCTTGTTCAGGCAGGAGAACGGCCCGCGCAGACCCTGCACGCCCGGCAGGATGTTGGCTTCCGGCACGAAGACGTCGTTCAGGCCGATGTCGCCCGTCACCGAGGCGCGCAAGCTGAGCTTGTCGCCGATCTTGCCCGTGGTGAAGCCGTCGAAGTCGCGCTCGACGATGAAGCCGCGGATCACGCCGTCAAGCTTGGCCCAGACGATGGCCAGGTCGGCGATCGGCGAGTTGGTGATCCAGTATTTGCCGCCGTTCAGACGATAGCCGCCGTCGACCGCGACCGCCGTGGTCTTCATCGAGGCCGGGTCCGACCCGCCGTCCGCCTCGGTCAGGCCGAAGCAGCCGACCAGCTCGCCCGCCGCCATCTTGGGCAGAAACTTCATCTTTTGCTCTTCGGAACCGAAGGCGTAAATCGGGTACATGGCCAGCGACGACTGCACCGACATGGCCGAACGATAGCCGCTGTCGATCGCCTCGACCTCGCGGGCGATCAGGCCATAGGCGACGTGCGACGCTTCGGAACCGCCGTACTGTTCCGGCAGCATGGCGCCTAGGAAGCCCATCTCGCCCATCTCGGTCATGATGGCGCGATCAAACACCTCGTCGCGGAAGGCGACGACGACGCGCGGCAGCAGGGCCTCGCGCGCATAGGACCGCGCCGCGTCCTGCACCATCCGCTCCTCGTCGGTCAGACGGCCCGTCAGGTCGAAGGGGTCTTCCCAGCGGAAAGTTTGGGCGGAAGTGGTCTTGCCGTCGGCCATCGGTCGTCCTTTTAGATCTCGGCAGGGGCCTCACGCGAGGTTGAAGCGGCGTGACGAAGCGCCCCCTGTTGCTACGGCGGGTTTAGGCCAGAATGCGGCGGCCGGGTAGAGGGACCGGCGCGAACACGCTAGGCTGTCTTCATGTCGAACGCTTTCAACCGCCTGTTCCGCGATCACCCGCGTGAGGTCGACGAGACCTATCTCGAACATATGGCCGCTTCGTCGCGTTTCGGCTTCAAGCTGCTGCGCCTGGCGGGGTGCGCCTTCATCCATGCGGTGACGCCCGGCCTGCACAAGACCACGGTGTCCGACGCCATTCGCGGCATGGCCCAGGACATGGGCGGCCGCGCCGCAGAAGCCCGCGAATGCCGCATGCGCGACGCGGGCGTCTGGGACGTCGGCCTCTAGCCCCTGATACGCCGTCAGTCCGGCGTCTGGGTGCGGCTGTAGAAGCCTGAGATGTCAGAGCCCATGCCGCAGAAGCGGTTAGCGGCCGTGCTGTCCTCGACGAAGGCGCCTTCCGGCCCCACGCGCACCGTGACGACCGGCGCGTCGGCGCCGATGTCGGCCGCCGTCAGTTCGTTCAGCTCCCCTTCGAACGGGATCAGCTTGGCGTGGATGACGTCGTCGCGGTCCTGGGCGCCGCGCGCCTGAAGCTCGCAATCCGCCGCCGTGGCCCCGCCGTTCGGAACGCCCCCGGCGCGGATCAGCACGCGCCATTCGGCGCCTTCCTCGATCAGCTTGAGGTCAGCCTGGGCCGGATCGGTGCGGCGGAAGTCGGCGCTTCTCTCGGCGGCGGCCAGGGTCGTTGCGGGGGCCGTTGCGGGCGCCGTCGCCGCAGCGTCTTCCGCCTTGGGCGCGGCGGCGGGCGCTTCGGCCGGG
>DJDA01000046.1 GCA_002430835.1 Brevundimonas sp. UBA5936 | reverse complement strand
GACGACCGGCTCGCCGAACGCGGCGATGACCGCCCGCGCGCGCGGCTGGCCCGGCACGCGCACGGCCACGCTGTCCAGCCCCGCCCGCGCCAGATCGCACACCCGCTCGCGATCGCGCACCGGGGCCACAATGGTCAGCGGCCCGGGCCAGAAGGCCTCGGCCAGAGCCCGCGCCTTGGCGTCGAATACGGCGATCGCCTCAGCGTCCACGGCGTTGGCGACATGGGCGATCAAAGGATTGAAGCGCGGCCGTCCCTTGGCCTCGAAGATTCGCGCCACCGCCTGCGGGTTGGAGGCGTCCGCCGCCAGCCCATAGACCGTCTCGGTGGGCAGGATGACCAGACGCCCCGTTTTCAGCGCCTCGGCGGCGATTTCGGGGCTGTCGCCCCTGGCGGCTCGGTCGGCGGGCACGGTCGGCCTTTCCTTACGCGGCGTCAGCCGTTCAAACAGAGGGCCACAGTGCGCGGAATCTCGACCAAAGTCCAAGCAGGCTTGCGCCCAAGGGCGCGGCGGCCGACAGAAGCGCAACGTCTTTCTGAGGATAACCGATGAGCTACCGCGCCCCCGTCCGTGACATCGCCTTCGCCCTCGACGCCGTGGCCGGGATCGGCCAGGTGGCGGCGACCGGCGCCTTTCCCGATTACGACGCCGATGTCGCCTCGGCCGTGCTGGACGCCGCCGGTCAGTTTTCCGAAGAGGTTCTGGCCCCGCTGAACCGCCCCGGCGATCAGGCGGGCGCCAAATACGCCAACGGCGCCGTGACGGCCGCCCCCGGCTTCGCCGACGCCTATCAGCAGTTCGCGGCGGGCGGCTGGACCAGCCTAACCGCCTCGGTCGAGGCCGGCGGACAGGCCCTGCCCAAGGCGCTGGAGCTGGCGGCCTATGAGACCGTCCACGCCGCCAACATGGCCTTCGGCCTGTGCCCCATGCTGTCGCTGGCCTCCATCGAGGCGCTGGAGCAGGTCGGCAACGAACATCAGAAGGCGACCTATCTGCCCAAGCTGGTCTCGGGCGAATGGACCGGCGCCATGGTGCTGACCGAACCGCACGCCGGGTCCGACCTGGGCGCCCTGACGGCGACGGCGGTTCCCAACGGCGACGGAACCTACGCCCTGACCGGCCAGAAGATCTTCATCACCTGGGGTGATCACGACGCCACGGACAACATCGTCCACCTGGTGCTGGCCCGCCTGCCCGACGCGCCTGCGGGGCCCAAGGGCATCAGCCTGTTCCTGACGCCCAAGTTCGCGGTCAACGCCGACGGCTCATTGGGCGAGCGCAACGCCTTCCGCCCGGTCGGCGTCGAGCACAAGCTGGGCATCCACGCCTCGCCCACCTGCGTCATGAGCTATGAGGGCGCCCGCGCTGAACTGGTCGGACAGCCGAACCAGGGTCTGGCCCATATGTTCGTCATGATGAACGCCGCCCGCCTAGCCGTCGGCGTCGAGGGCGTCGGCGTCGCCGAGCGCGCCTATCAGCACGCCCTGGCCTATGCGCTGGAGCGCCGTCAGGGTCGCAGCGTCTGGACCGGCGAGAAGGACGCCCCGATCTTCGATCACCCCGACGTTCGCCGGATGCTGTCGGTGATGAAGGCCAAGGTCGCCGCCGCGCGCGCCATCTGCCTGTCGACCGGCATCGCCGCCGACCTGGCCCGCCACGCCGCCACCGAAGAAGAGCGCAAGGCATGGAAGGGTCGTGAAGACCTGTTCACCCCGATCGCCAAGGCCTGGTCCACCGACGTCGGCTGCGAAGTCGCCTCGCTGGGCGTTCAGGTCCACGGCGGCATGGGCTTCATCGAGGAGACCGGCGCCGCTCAATACTATCGTGACGCCCGCATCACCCCGATCTACGAAGGCACCAACGGCATTCAGGCGATGGATCTGGTGGGCCGCAAGCTGTCGATGGACGGCGGCGAATCGGCCAAGGCCCTGATCGCCGAGATGAAGGCCACGCTGGCCCAGATCGACCGCCTCTATACCGGCAAGCCGGTCGAGCGTTTCGCCACCGCCATCGAGGCGGTCAAGGACGCCACCCTGTGGCTGCTGGACGCCAAGTCGGACCCGGCCCGCGCGGCCGATGTGCTGGCCGGCGCCGACGCCTATCTGAAGCTGATGGGCGACGTGGTCGGCGGCTGGATGCTGGCCAAGGGCGCTCTTGCCGCCAAGGCGAAGCTGGACGCCAATGACGGCGACGCCGTGTGGCTGCAGGGCAAACTGGACCTCTATGAAGTCTACGCCGCCAACGTCCTGGGCCACGTCTCCAGCCGTTTGGCCGCCGTCGGCCAGGGCGGCGACCTGCTGCAAAGGATGAGCGTCGACGCCCTGGCGGGCTGATCCCCTCGCCAAGACTATTCAAACGATAAGGCCTCCTGCATCCTGCGATGCAGGAGGCTCTTTTTAGATGATCTTGCCAACCATAATCCTCACGTCCGGTCTTGCCTTGGCTCAGGCCTCCGACAAAACAGAGCGGCAACCCGAAACCCCCCGCGTATCCTGGTCCGTTCTCCCGGCGCCGACCGAGACTGATTTTCCCGAGACGCTGCAATCCCTCGGCCTGACCGGCAAGGCCGTGGTCATCTGCGTGGCCGACGCCGAAGGCCGTGCGCGCGAATGTGTCGTAAAGGCACGTCCAGCTGGCCTTGGCCTGGAACAACACGCCGTCGAAGTGGTCAAGCGCGGCCGCATCAAGGCGAACTGGCCCGGCGACACGCCCGAGAATCTGAGCTTTTCGGTCAGACTGCCTTTTGGTTCGGACATGATCCCCCTGCTGCAGCCGGCGGATAGCTGGACGGGACCGACTCCCACCCCGGAGCAGGTCGAACTGGCGACCCGGACATCGGATGAAATCAGCGCTATGCGTAAGGAAGAGCCCAGCGACGACCTCATTCCCCCCGCTCTCGAGGCGGCTCTGGCTACAGAGGTGGAGCCCGAAAAGGCGGCCTTTATCCGCAGGCTCTACCAGGAACACGGCATTTCCACGCGACAGGCGCGCGCCCTGAATATCCGTATGATGGCCCGGATGATCGCCCTAACCGAAACCTCGCGGCCTCTCGAATTCGCCTTATATTTCGATGAGCCGGAGATACAGGAATTGATGCGCGACGCGGAGGCTGGCGAAGGCGTCCTCGCCTCTGCCTGGCGTATTCAAGCAGACTATTGCGCGCGCTTTGACTGCGGGGCGGACTACCCCGAAGAGCCCGACACCCCGGAGCATTGGCGACTGCGCGACGACGAGCCGTTTCCGACGCGTCAACCCGCCGACTGATCCAGCAGGGCGATGGCCTCGCGCACATATTGGGCGTGGGCGACGACGCCCAGGTCCATGCCTTCGCCGCCGCCCTGCACTTCTTGAACCAGCACTCCCGCTATGAAGGGATGCTCCGGCACGGGCGCCCCCGGCACGCGGCGCGCAGCTGGCGTCCAGAAGACCGGGCCGCCGGAATTGCCCTGGGCGACCACGAAGTCGAGCAGGAAGATCGGGAAGTGCCGGATCGGCGTCAGCGGCCATGAGCTGATCCGACCCAGGCGCAGGATCGGAAAGCCCGCCCGATTGGCCGACAGGCCATGCGGATAGCCCAGCGCCAGCAGTTCGTCCCCCGGCCCCATGCGCCAGCGATCGAAGGCCTCAGCGTCAGCCAACCATCCCGCAGGGATGGCCGCCTGGGCGAAGGCGGACGGCGCCGTGATCTCCATCACCGCCACGTCACGTTCCGGGTGCGCGGTCCACAGCGGCGCACCGCCGGCGTCGCGGATCGCCAGGGTTCCCGGCGTGAACTTCCAGGCGCCGTCCGCCTCGGCCGTGCGCCAGCCGATCCGCGCCTCATTGCCGGGCATGACGTCAAGCACGTGTTGCGCCGTCACCAGCACCACGCGCGGCGCGCCGTCAGGCCGGGGCGCGGCGATCAGAAAGCCCGTGCCGACCTTCCTCTGGCCGTTGCTGATGGCCTGATCCAGTTGCACGGTGGCGTTGATCACCCCGACCGTCAGATCCCATTCGGGCGGCGGGGCGGCGACGACGGCGGGTTGTTCGGGCGGAAGATCCTGAATGATCATGACGCCATTTGACGCCGAGCGTCGCCGGGCACAAGGTCCGGCTCAAATCATATTCCAGGGGGAAGCCCACGCCATGAACCGCCGTGAACTGATCGCCTCGACCGCCGCCGTCGGCTTGGTCGCCGCCTCCCCCGCCCTTGCCCGCCAGAGTACCGGAGCCTCGATGTCCAAACCCACGCCGCCCGTCGCCAAGAAAGTCCCCGTCCGCATCGAGCAGTTGGGCCGCGTCCGCGTCGACGACTATCAGTGGATGAAGGACGACAACTGGCAGGCCGTGCTGCGTGACCCGTCGCTGATCAAGGCCGACGTCAAGGAGCACCTGACCGCCGAGAACGCCTATCGCGAGGCCATGATGGCCTCGACCCTGCCGCTTCAGGCGCAGATGTTCGAGGAGATGAAGGGCCGCATCAAGGAGGACGACAGCTCCGTCCCCGCCGCCGACGGACCGTGGGAATATTACGTCCGCTACAACACCGGCGACCAGCACCCGCTCTATTGCCGTCGCCCGCGCGGTAAGACTGATGGCGAGACCATCCTTCTGGACTGCAACAAGCTGGCCGAGGGCAAGGCCTATTCGGAAGTCTCTGCGACCGAACACAGCCCCGACCACGCCCTGTTCGGCTATGCCGAGGACGCTCAAGGGTCCGAAGTCTACAAGATCTATGTGAAGGATCTGGCCACCGGCGAGGTGCTGCCCAACCCGATCGAATCTGCCAGCGCCAACTTCACCTTCTCACCCGACAGCCAGTGGATCTTCTGGACCAACCGCGACGACAACGGCCGCCCGGACAAGATCTTCCGTCGCCCGGCGCGCGGCGGCGAAACCGCCCTGGTCAATGAAGAAGCCGACGAGGGCATGTTCCAGGGCGTCGGCCGCACCGCCGACGACGCCTTCATCGTCATCTCCATCGGCAACCAGGAAACCTCGGAAAGCCGCATCATCCCGGCTTCCAACCCCACGGCCGCGCCCGTGGTGGCCGAGCCGCGCCATGTGGGCCGCCTGTATGACCTGGACCACTGGGGCGACCGCTGGGTGATCCGCACCAACGCCGACGACGCCATCGACTTCAAGGTCGTCGAAGCGCCCACCGCGACCCCCGCCAAGGCGAACTGGAAAGACCTGATCGCCCACGCGCCGGGCCGCTTCATCGAGGGCGTGGCCCTGGTGAAGGACTATCTGGGCCGCCAGGAACGCGCCGACGCCAATACGAAGATCGTTATCCGCGATCGCGCCGGCGCCGAGCATGAGATCGCCGTGGACGAGCCCGCCTACGCCCTGTCGCTGGGCGGCGCGTCGGAGTTCGACACCACGGTCATGCGCTATGGCTACAACTCGCCGTCCACGCCGACGTCCACCTATGACTACGATCTGAAGACGCGGGAACGCACCCTGCGCAAGGTTCAGGAAATCCCCTCGGGCCACAATCCGGCGGACTATGTGGTCGAGCGGCTGAACGCCCCCGCCGCTGACGGCGAACTAGTCCCGGTGACGGTGCTGCGCCGCAAGGACACGCCGGTCGACGGCTCGGCGCCCCTGCTGCTCTACGGCTACGGCTCCTACGGCATCCCGATGGCGGCTAGTTTCGCGACCAACCGACTGTCGCTGGTCGATCGCGGCTTCATCTACGCCATCGCCCACATCCGCGGCGGTTCGGACAAGGGCTGGAACTGGTTCCTGACCGCCCGGCGCTTCACCAAGAAGAACACCTTCACCGACTTCATCGCCGCCGCTGACCACCTGATTGCGCAGAATTACACCAAGGCCGGCAACATCGTCGCCGAGGGCCGCTCGGCGGGCGGCCTGCTGATGGGCGCCGTCACCAATATGCGGCCGGACTTGTGGGCCGGCGTGATCGGCGGCGTGCCCTTCGTCGACGTCATCAACACCATGAGCGACACCAGCCTGCCCCTGACCCCGCCGGAATGGCCTGAATGGGGCAATCCGCTCGAGGACGCGGCCGCCTACGACTACATGCTGAGCTACAGCCCCTACGACCAGATCGAATCCAAACCCTATCCGGCCCTGCTGGCGACCGGCGGTCTATCCGATCCGCGTGTCACCTATTGGGAGCCGGAGAAGTGGGTCGCCAAGCTGCGACCGGCTTCGACCTCCGGCAAGCCGGTGCTGCTCAAGATCAATATGGAGGCGGGTCACTTCGCCTCGTCGGGCCGCTTCGACTATCTGAAGGACATCGCCCATGACTACGCCTTCGCCGTCTGGGCGGTCGAGAAGGGCTGGGAGAAGGCGTGATCGTCCGGCCGTTCTCGGAGGCCGACCTGGCGGCCGTGACGGCCATCTACGCCGACAGCGTGCTGCACGGCACGGGGACGTTCGAACTGGACGTCCCCTCAGCCGGCGAGATGCGCGCTCGACTGGCCGCGCCGGCCGCGCTGGGCCTGCCTGTCCTGGTCGCCGAGATCGATGGAGCGGTCGCGGGCTACGCCTATGCCGCCCCCTATCGTCTGCGCGCGGCCTATCGCTTCATGGTCGAGGATTCGATCTACGTCGCCGAAGCGTTTCGCGGACGGGGCGTCGGCAAGGCGCTGCTGCACGCCCTGCTCAGCGCCTGCGAGGCCCTGGGCATGCGTCAGATGGTGGCGGTGATCGGCGACAGCGCCAACACAGGCTCCATCGCCCTGCATGAAGCGGCGGGCTTTGCCCACGTCGGCGCCTTCCGCGACGCCGGGTGGAAGTTCGACGGCTGGCGCGACGTCGTCTTCATGCAGAAGGCGCTCGGCGTCGGCGGCGCGGCTCCACCCAACGCCGACGGCCTGGATTGCGGCCGCTAGAGTCTGAATTCGCAGATTTTTTAGCAAAAGCGCCACAATGCGCTTGACCGAAAGCGCGTCGAACCGTATTCGCCCCTCCTCTCCTCCTCGCGGGGAGAGAAACGCGGGTGTAGCTCAGTTGGTTAGAGTGCCGGCCTGTCACGCCGGAGGTCGCGGGTTCGAGCCCCGTCACTCGCGCCACTCCTTCTCAGAAATGAGGGAGTGGCGCGCCACCGCTCTCCATACTCCGATAATTTAGATTGAACGCAGGCGCCGTCGTCGTGCGCGCCATACACTACGCTCAACAAGTTGCTTCATACCCGCCGCGCCGCATGGCGTCGTGTTGCGCAGCAAATTCCCGGCCAAGCACCGGCGCGATCAGACCACCACATCCCAGCAAGCCGTCAGGGCCTGCTCACGCCCAGAGGCTACAGCCCCTTTCTGGTCGCAACTTGAATAGCATCCAAAGAAATGGGCGGCGGATCCATGACCCGCCGCCCATCCCTACTCAAACCGCTTGGCTTAGAAGCGAGCGGTCAGGCCGACAAAGTAGCGGCGGCCGAGCACGTCGTAGGTCGACGGATCGGTGTTCGCCTGCACGCCCGGATCCCAGACGCGCGGCTGCTGATCGCCGACGTTGTTCACGCCCGCACGCAGCGAGACCGTGTCGTTGAGAGCCCAGCTGCCCATCAGGTCGAAGTAGTGAGTCGCATCGAGCTTCTCGTCCGAACCGTAGATGGTCATCTCGCCAACCCGGCGCCAACGCGCCGTGGCCGAGAACGGCCCCTTGGCCCAATCGACCGACGCCAGCGACTTCCACTCAGGGAAGGTGTTGCCGAAATCGTCCGAGATGGTGCCCTTGCGGTCCGTGAACGCGCCGCCGGCGACGACGCTGTCTTCACGCTCGGCCAGCCAGCTGACCACAGCGTTGAAGTTCAGCGTGCCCCAATCCGGAGCGCCCAGGTCCATCAGGTCGAAGCGCCAGTCGAACTGGGCGTCGACGCCGGCCGTCTTCAGAACGCCCAGGTTCTCCAGGTTGGAGGTGGCGTTGAAAATAGCGCCGCTCAACGGGTTACGGTCGAACATCTGGCAGTAAGAATTGTTCGGATCGTAGGTCGGGTTCTCACCCGCACCGTTGAAGCACCCCTTCAGCATGTCAGCGGCCGAGATGCTGGAGATCACGTCTTCGATTTCGATGTTATAGTAATCGATCGCGAACGACATATTCGAGAACAGCGCCGACTCGAAGCGCGGCTGATAGACAACACCAAACGACCAAGTGTCAGCTGTCTCTTCTGACAGCCCAGGATTCCCGCCTTCCTTGCCAGCAACTTGATTGTCAACGTAAACGAAGTTGTCAGGGTTAGCGATACCTTGAGCGATACACAGCTGCTTCACCTGAGCGGCGTTCGGGCCCTTCATATAGAACCCGTTACTGTCGCAAGGATCGCCACCGGGGGCCGCAGCATTGGCCTGGCCAATAGCCATGTAGTTCGTGCCCAGCGGCGAATAAAGCTCACCAACCGAAGGTGCACGAACGGCGCGGTTGTAACCACCACGCAGACGCAGACCGTCAATGATGGTCCAATCCAGGTCAGCACGATAGGCTTGGGTGCCGCCGATCGAGCTGTAGTCGGAGTAGCGGTAGCCCAGCGTCATATCCAATTGCTGGATGAACGGCAGGTTCGAGAGCAGCGGTACCAGAGCTTCGCCGAACAGGTCGATCGAGTTGACGCTGCCGTTCACCGACGGCGACGGGTTGAAACCAGCGATCTCAGAGCCGCCGATTTGACCGCCATCCGGCAGACCATCAGCGCCGAGGTGATCCACAGTCGGGTTTTCCTTCCCTAGCGAAGGATCCGTGTCAAAGCGGTAGCTGTTCTCGCGATACTGAACCCCCATGGCGACGCGGACTTCACCAGCCGGCAAGTCGAACGCCTTACCTTGCAGGGTGCCCTCGATCACATTCTGCTCGACCGTAGTCGCCGTGCGCGAGGTACGCCCGATATAGTTAAGGCAGCTAGCTGAAATCGGAGCCAAACCGAAGGGGTTGAAGCCGCCCTCACACAGCATCGTTGCTTCGTCTACGCCATTGCCGGCGCCGCCCCACGGATCATCCAGCAGAGTCTGCACGGACGAGCGCGACACGTTGCCCGTCTGCGTTTCGTTGGCGCTGACGCGGCCGAACGATGCATAGACGTCATAGGTCCAGGAGCTTTGCGGCACCTGACCACGGATACCACCCGTAACCTGGTAGACGTTGTAGTCATAGCTGGCGTGGCGGCCGCCCAAATCCGTGAAGCGCTTGCTCAGCTGGAACGAGGAGTTGGGGTTGGCGCGCGAGTCCAACAGCGCACGCAAGTCCGCACCGATAAACGGGTTGGTTGACGGCACGCGGAAGCCGGTGTTGCTGGAGGCTGGCGTGGCGGCCAGTTCTTGATCCGCAACATACTGGTTGAAGAGGGCATTGCCGTAGAATTCGGCGTTGTCATTCACCTTGTAGCGCGCGCTCGAGTAAACGTTCCAGCGCTCTAACGGGAGCTGCAAGTAATTCAGCGCACCAGTGTTGAACACATAGTTCGAACCCGGGACATGGAAACCATCATACTCAATACCACCCGGGCTCTTGAAGCCCAAGGCGCCTTGGTGTGCAAACAGAGTTCCATCGGCGTTGTAACCAATGGCGCCCGTGTTCTTAGCTTCCTGGCTATTAAAGTACTGTTTAAAGAGAGCGTCGCTCGGCAGATTGTTAGCGTCAAATGTCGTTGAGCCCAGCGGCGTCGTTCCCGAACCACCAGAAATAGCGGCGAATTCTCGATCCCCGTTATAGATCATCGCACGCGTCGAACGGTTGATCGAGATGACCGCATTACCCTTGTCGTCGGCGAAGTTGCCGCCGATGGTCAGGGAGTAGCTTTCGGTCTCGCCGTCATTACGGTCCGTCTGACCGTACTGGGCGTCGATCTGCACGCCTTCGAAGCTGTCGTTGATGATGAAGTTGGCCACGCCGGCGACGGCGTCCGAACCATAGGCCGCCGAAGCGCCGCCCGAGATGGTTTCAACCGACTTGATCAGAGCCGTCGGGATCAGGTTGACGTCAACCGAGCCGTCCGAGTTCGACGGCACCAGGCGACGGCCGTTCATCAGAACCAGGGTGCGCTTGGAACCCAGGCTGCGCAGGTCCAGGTTGGCCTGACCGCCGTTCGACGGGTTGTTCGAGGTCGACGAAACCGACGGCGTGAACTGCGGCATGTCGTTCATCAACGAGTCGATCGTGACAGCGCCCGTCGCTTGGAAATCTTCCGCGCTGACAGTCACGATGGGGCTGCTCGACTTGTAATCTTGGCGGGCGATACGCGACCCGGTGACGACGATGTCGCTAACTTGGCTGACCTGATCGTTTTCCTGGGCCACAGCCGGCATGGCCAGGCCCATAGCGGCCGCACCGGCAATCATAGTCGTAGAAAGCAGACGCTTACGATTTACTGGAAATCGCACTTTTACACCTCCAAATAAGAAGAAGAACCGAACACGACTCCTGTCGGATTCTGCCTCCCCCATCACTCATGGTCGTCCGGAGTGGGCAACCACGATTGCGCTGATAGACTGAGCCGCCACAAAAGCCTCATATTTTTGCCGCCCGAGAGCCCCTCTGAACCGGATTGTCGCAGAAAAGCCACGCTACAGCCTCTCGAGTGTCAGAAATTAAACCCACCCTTGCCGCGTTGTGACAAAAAATAATTCAGGAAAACGTCGTTGTTTGTAGAAATTTTCGCCTCCTGGCTAACGATCGGCGCAGCAACCGCGCCCCTGCCACAAGAAACTCAGGTTTCTGCCGAGTACCAGAACCTGATGGCTTGCTCGGCAGTGACGCCTGACGCGGATCGCCTCGCCTGCTTCGACCGCGAAACCGCTCGCCTCAGGAGCGCCGAACAAAGCGGCGCCGTCATCATCATGCCCCGCGCTCGCGTCGAAGAGACCCGAAGGGCCCTGTTTGGGTTTGCCGTTCCCAACATCCCCGACATGATGTCCGGGGGTACCGCGCTCGAAGCCGTCGAGACCACTCTGGTCAGCGCCAGCCAAAACGACGGTTGGGTCTTCCGCCTTGCTGACGGCTCCGTCTGGCGACAGGTAGACACGACAGCGCTCAATTTCCGCCCTCGAGAGGGCATGCCTGTCCGCATTCGTCGCGCCGCCGTCGGCAGCTATATGCTTAAGGTCGGCGACAGCCCCGCAGTGAGAGCGCGCCGCCAATAGCGAAAATAGGGCAAGCCCTTCCCAAGCCTGGAATCAAAGACGTCCCATTAAATTCTAAACACAAAAAAGGCGGCGGACATGATATCCGCCGCCTTCCTTATTTTATGCTTGATACTTAGAAGTTCGCCGTAATGCCGAAGAAGAAGTAACGTCCCATGGCATTATAGAGCTGCGGGTATGTGTTGTTGTTACCCGTGGTCCCCACGCTGTAGGACAGCGGAGGATCGGAGTCGAAAACGTTATTCACGCCAGCACGCAGAGAGATATTATCCCGCATCTGCCAAGTACCCGCCAGATCGAAATAGTTCTGAGAGTCCAGAACGCGATCGATACGGTCACTCGGCGAGTTGTTCAGGCTGCCATCCGAACCCAGAACCGCGATTTCGGCCTCACCATAGTAGCGCCAAGTGCCGTTCAGGTTCAGACCATCAATCGGGGTGTTCCAGTCAACCCGGAAGCGGTGACGCCACTCGGGGTTCGGCACGCCGCACTGGTTGGCGTAGAAGCCGGCGCAGTCATACGTCGAGCGGCCCAGACCCAGACCGGTGTCCGTCTCAAGCTTATCCAGCCAGGTGCCGATAAGGGCGAAGCCCAAGCTGCCGACGCCGTTCCAACCAAAGTCAGCCAAATCGACGTTGTAGTTGGCGGCGACATCGACACCTGAGGTTTTCAGACCGCCGATGTTCGTGTTCAGATCCACCACATTGCCGGTGCCGACCCAAAGTTGGCCGTTGGCGTTCCGCTGGATGTTGTTACAGGCCGCCATGAAGCCGCCTTCGTAACAGGCGTCCAATGCGTTCTGCGGGCCGACCGATGAGATCAGGTTGTCAATCTGGATGTCGAAGTAGTCGAGCGTCAAGTTGAAGCCCGGCAGGAATTCAGGCGTGAAAACCACACCGAAAGTCAGAGTGTCCGAGCTTTCCGGCGTCAGGGTCGTCTCCCCGCCTTGCAGCACATTGTACTGGCCAGCAGGGCTGCTCAGGTTACCGCCGTCAGCCTGACCTTGCGACACCTGCCAAGGATTGGTGCCGACGCAAGCTGCCTGCGAGGCGGTGCCGTCTTCGTTCGGATCGGTGAAGTCGCAGGGATCATCGTCCATGTCGAACAGGTTGAAGCCCTGTGCGGTGAACAGTTCGATGACGTTCGGCGCACGAACCGCACGCTGGGCGCTGGCCCGGAAACGAACCGAGGGAACAGGCGCCCAGTCGCCGCCGATCTTCCACGAATCCGTACCGCCACCGAGGTCGTACTCAGAGTGACGATAGGCCAGATCGAGCGACAGCTGGTCTGCGAACGCCATGCCTTCGGCGATCGGAATCTGAGCCTCGACGAAGACGTCGTAAACCTGGTTCGCACCATTCAAGCCCAGGGTTGGACCGCCTTGACCCGCGCCGTCGCCGCTCGAGAACGACACGTCTGGCGTCAGATCCAGAGCATCGCGGCGATATTCGCCGCCGAAAGCCGCCTGAACGCTGCGCGTAGCCCAGGGCGATTTCACGCCATAGGCGCCCAAATCAACCGTCAGCGAACCCGAAGCCACCTGCTGGGTCGTCCAGCCGGTCGCGACCAGCGGCACCTGCAGATAGTTCAGAGCCGCCTGCGACACGCCGCCCGGCTTGAAGATGTCATAGGGAACGCAGTCGGCGTCGATACCGGCCAGTACAGCCCGACAAACCGGCGTGTTGGTGTTGGGATCCAGCACGACGTCCAGAGCACGCGCCAAACGGGTGTTCGAGAATTCGTTACGATAGATGTTGGTGAACTGCGCGCGCGAGTACTGGATCGACAGATCGTAGCTCCAGGCGTCATTCAGATCGCCGCGAGCGCCGATCACGCCGCGATACGACTGGAAGCGGATGTCGGACTGACGTCCGCCGCCTTCAACATTGCGGCGACCGATATACAGCGGAACAAGGTTGGGATCTTCCAATAGGCGGAACGCCTCGTTGCCGCCCGGAGTCGTTGAGCCCGGAGCCGAAAGCGAGAAAGTCTTATCGTCGTTCTCGATCACCCAGGTGTTGTAGGCGGCCGTAGCTTGCGCGCCGCAACCGAGCGCCGCTGCCTGCTGAGCGTTCAACAACGGGCTGTCGCAGTTGATGAACGATGATCCGTCGGTGGTGCGGAAACCGTTCTTAAACTCACCGAAGAAGTTACCCGACGGCGCAATCTGAGCGATCGTCGAGTAGTCGCTATACATCAGCTGGGTATACACCTCGATCTTGTCGGTAACATCGTAGTGACCGAAAGCTCCCAGCGTGTACCTCTCATCCGGACGTTGGAAGTAGTTGGAAGGACCAAAATTGTAGGCATCCGTCGCACCAACATAGTTACGGAACCCTGCGCTGTTCACCGTGTAGGCGAAACTCGGCATCGGATTGACGTCAATGTCATCCGTCGTGGGATCGTTGTCGGTATCGATCAGGAATTCATTGCCGCCGAAATCGGTAAACTGTCCAGGGAACGAAGTACCTGAACCGCCGCAGTTGAATTCACCTTTGGGCGTGCTGGCCGCAGGCGCGGAAAGCGAACAGGCTGAATAGTCGTAGTCGCGCCCCAAGACCTTGTTGTTCTTACGATAGCCAGCATACAGCGTGATGTTGCCGCGATCATCAGGGGCGTTGACGCCCATCAGCAGGTTCACTTCACGGCTGAACCCCGTATAGACGTTGTCGTCCGGCAGTTGGAACTGCGACGGGTTGGAGGCGGAGCGACGTTGAATAACGTCGCGCAGATTGCCCACGCCGTCATAGTCGTTGTTGTGCTGGTTGAAACCGTACTGGGCGTCGATCTCGATACCCTCGAAGTTACGGCGCATGATGAAGTTCACAACACCGGCGATGGCGTCCGAACCATAGACGGCCGAGGCGCCGCCGGTCAGCACTTCAACGCGCTCGACCATCTGGCCGGGGATCTGGTTCAGGTCGGCCGCGTCGTCCTGCGGCGAGCCGTAGCCCATCCGTTTGCCGTCGATCAGCACCAGAGTGCGCGACGAACCAAGGTTCCGCAGCGACACGGTCGCCGTGCCCGAGGCGCCGTTGGCGACCGTCGAGTTCTGGGCGGCGAAAGCTTGAGGCAGTTGGGTGACCAGATCCTCAACGCGGGTCACGCCCTGAACGTCGATGTCTTCGCCCGTGACCTGAGTCACCGGGCTGGTGGTGGTTAGATTCGGCTGACGCAGTCGCGAACCGGTGACGACGATGTCGCTGACCTGGCTCGGCTGATCGGCTTCCGGACTCGGCGTGGTCTGGGCCGCAGCCGGGGCGGCGAAGCCAGCCAACGCGAGACCCGCGATCATCGTCGACGCCAACAGACGCTCACGTTTGATCTGAAAATTCAAAGCTCGTCCTCCTGAGTTGTGGTCGACTCCGGCGAAGTCCCCCTCCACCCGTCAACCACGGACACCGCCAAACGCCACATCATTCGGCACTTTGCTCGGCGACCGATCAGAAGGTTAGGCACGTAGTATGACTACAGACTACGTAAATTACATGACCGATACGATTGCGCCTTAGGTATGTCGCAATTTCGCCACGCAATGACTCCTGATGACACGCGCTTATCTCTCATGCGATGATAGACCTTCTTCAAACCCACGTTTCGAGATGTGCCAAAAATGCGAACGATGTTGACCTTCTGCGTTGTGGCGATTGGCACATTTGGCCTCACCTGCGACACATTGGCGCAAGTTCAATCCTCCGAGCGTTCGGCGCTGCTGAGCGCGCTCTCGGAATGTCGCGCCATGCCGGACACCGTCGCCCGCCTGGCCTGCTTCGACAGAACGGCGGATGCATTGGATACGGCGGAACGCCAAGGCGAGCTTGTGGTTATGGAGCGCCAACAGATTCGCGAAGCGCGGCGCCAGCTCTTCGGTTTCAGCGCCCCCGCCCTCCCCGCTATCTTCAGTCGAGGCGGCGATGCGGCGGATGCGGAGCCTGAGGTCGACTCCGTCGAAACGACCTTGGTGGGCGCCGGCCAGGATCATGAAGGCAAATGGACCTTCCGCCTGGCCGACGGCAGCGAGTGGCGGCAGATCGATTCAGCGCCTGTCCGCTTTCAGAATCGGAGCGGGATGGAAGTCAGGGTACGCCGCGCAGCGCTGGGCAGCTATCTGTTGACCGCCGGAAAGAGCCGCGCCGTTCGCGTCAAAAGGCAGTAGTGGGCGGAGAACGGCATACGCTCACGCGGAAGTCCCGATTATGATCCAATCTCTTTTCCCGTAACGAGAAGCGGTTGCCGGATTCGCACACGCAAGGGAGGCCGACCATGATCCCCTATCTCCGTCAGTTCGACTTCACCTATGGGCGGCGCGATCAGGTCTCCCCGCTCATCCAGCGCGTGATCGCCGACAATCCGGGGCCGTTCACCTTCACAGGAACAGGAACCTATATCGTCGGGCGCAACTTGCCGGGCGCCGAGGTTGCGGTGATTGATCCCGGACCGGCTGACGACGCTCACCTTTCAGCCCTGCTTCGCGCCATTGAGGGCCGCGTCGTCAGCCATATCCTGGTGACGCACACCCACCGAGACCACGCGCCACTCGCCCGCCCGCTCGCCGTGGCCGTCGGCGGCGCGCCGATCCTGGCGGCTCAACCGCCTGAGCGGACCGAACACGCCTCAGGAGCGCTGGATGAGGATGATGACGCCGACTTTCATCCCGACGAGATCCTGACCGAAAGCGAGTGGATCGAAGGCGACGGCTGGACACTGGAAGCCATGCCCACGCCAGGGCACGCCTCCAACCATATGGCTTTCGTACTGCGACAGGAGAACGCCCTGTTCAGCGGAGACCATATAATGGGCTGGTCGACCACTGTGGTGGCTCCGCCGGACGGCGACATGACCGACTACATGAACAGCCTGGAGGCCGTGCTGGCGCGCGGCTTCTCGACGATATGGCCGACGCACGGCCCGGCGATCACCCAGGTCGCGCCCTTCCTGAAAGCCTACCGCGACCACCGACTGGAGCGGGAAGCCCAGATCATGGCTCGGCTGGCCTCGGGAGACCAGCTGATCGCGGACATGGTCCCTGTCCTATACGCCGCCGTCGATCAGCGCCTTTGGCCGGCCGCCAGCCTTTCAGTGCTTGCTCACCTGATCAAGCTGGAGAAGGACGGCCGCGCTCGGGCATCCCCTCGGCCGGAACTGGCCGCGACCTGGCGATTGACCGATCCGGCCTTTTAAGGCGTCAGCGCGGCAACCACAGCCTTGGCGAGACGGCAGGCCTCATCGCCGACCTGAAGGTTGTCGCGCCCGGCGACGCGAACGTCCGTGCGGCCAGGACGGATGCGGACCGTGACATCATGCGTCACGCCAAACCACGCGCCTTCCTTGCGCCCATCCACGCGGAACGGCGACGTGCCCAGAACAGTGAAACCCGCCTTCTCAAGCGCCCAGGCTGCAGTCTCCGGCGCGACCTGGGTCGGCGCGGGGACCAAGCCCTCACAAGTCTGAGGTCGGGTTTCGGGCACGCCGGCGACACGCCGCTCCGCCGCCAGAATACGCGCGAAAGCCGGCGGCTCGGACGGATCAGTCGCCACGTCGCGCGGCGCATCGGTGAAACGGCGCTCCTGAACCAGATAACCGCCCAGGGTCACGCCAGCGATCGCCAGCGCCGCCCCTGCGATTCCCAACAACCGACGCTCGCGCAACGCCATCAGGCAAGCGACCAAGGCGGCGGCCAAACCCAGATAGGCCAGCACCCGCCCGGCCTTCAGGGCCAGCACGCCCAGGCTGAAATCGGCGCTCCACACGCCCAGCCGCGCGCCGCAGACAGCAACCAGCAACAACGTCGGCGCCAGAAGCGCAACGAGCAGCAACATCACGGCCAGAGACTGGCCCTTGGGGCGTGTGGTCGACATGACGTCCTCCGTCGCAATCAGCCGGCGGCGGGTAGTTGATAATCCTTCATCCGCTCGCGCAGCGTCTTCTTATCGATCTTGCCCGTGGCGCCCAGAGGAATGTCATCGACGAAGACCACGTCGTCCGGCATCCACCATTTGGCGATCTTGCCTTGCAGGAAGTCGAGGTGTTCCTGCTTGTCCTCGGCCTCCCCCTCCTTGAGCTTGACCAGCAGCACAGGCCGCTCGTCCCATTTGGGGTGGGCCGCGCCGATGACGGCGGCCAGCGCGACCTTGGGATGGCCGACGGCGATGTTCTCGATGTCGATGGAACTGATCCACTCCCCGCCCGACTTGATGACGTCCTTGGCGCGGTCGGTGATCTGCATGAAGCCGTAGGAATCGACGCTGGCGATGTCGCCCGTGTCGAAGAAGCCTTCGTGGTCTAGGATATCGCCGCCCTCGCCCTTGAAATAGGCGCCGGAGATGGTCGGTCCCTTGACCATGACTCGACCATAGGTCTTGCCGTCATGCGGCATGTCCTGCCCGCCGTAGTTCTTGATCTTGAGCTCAACGCCCAGCGGCGGGGTGCCCTGCTTCATGCGCCAGGCCATCTGCTGATCATAAGGCAGCGCCTTCAGCTCAGGCGTCAGATTGGCGATCGTGCCGATGGGCGAGGTCTCGGTCATGCCCCAGGCGTGAACCACCTCGACGCCGAACTTGTCCTGGAACCCGCGGATCAGAGCTTCGGGGCAGGCCGACCCGCCGATCAGCACCTTTCGCAAGGTCGAGAACTTCAGATTGTTCTCCATCATGTGACCGAACAGCCCCTGCCAGACCGTGGGCACGGCGGCCGAGAAGGTGACGCCCTCGGTCTCGATCAGCTCATAGATGGAGGCGCCGTCCATCTTGGCGCCCGGCATGACCAGCTTGGAGCCCGCCGCCGGGCCGACGAAGGCGATGCCCCAGGCGTTGGCGTGGAACATCGGCACCACGGGCAGAATGACCTCGCTGGGCGTGCCCCCGACGACCGTCGCCTGCATCCCCAGCAGCGTATGGATGAAGTTGGAGCGGTGCGAATACAGCACGCCCTTCGGATTGCCCGTCGTGCCCGAGGTGTAGCAGAGGCCGCAAGCCGTCTGCTCGTCAAAGCCGCCCCAGGTCACGTCGCTCGAAGACTGCTCCAGCACCGTCTCATAGGCTTCGGCCTTCGGCAGCTTGGCCTGAGGCATGTGAGCGGCGTCGGTCATGACAATGACGCGCTCGACCGACGGGCAATGCGGCAGAATGGCTTCCAGCAGCGGCACGAAGGTCAGATCGGTGAAGATGATCCGGTCTTCGGCGTGGTTGATGATGTAGGCCAGTTGCTCCGGGAACAGGCGCGGATTCAGGGTGTGGCACACGGCCCCTATCCCCATGATGCCGTACCAGGTCTCGATATGGTTGGCGGTGTTCCAGGCCAGCGTTGCGACCCGGTCGCCCGGCTTGATCCCCCAGGCCAGCAGTGCGTTCGACACGCGACGCGCCCGCTCATGGATGGCGGCGTAGTTGGTGCGGACGATCGGTCCTTCGACCGAACGGCTCACGACTTCGCGCTCTCCGTGCCAGTTCTTCGCGTGATCGAGGATCTTGTCGACCGTCAACGGCCAGTCCTGCATCATACCCAGCATTCGGCGTCTTCCCTCGTCTATGCGCCTTGGTTGAAAGCGGCGCTTGCACCCACGCTAAGACAGGTGAACCGCGACAAGCAACGTGACGCAAGGGAAGGCGGACCGCGACAGATCGCCGTTTCAATGCGCGATCAAAGCTTGCATCCGGCTTCATCCGGGTGAATGAGCCGCCCATGACCATACTGATCGCCATCACCGGCGGCTCGGGCTCTGGGAAGAGCACCCTGGCCGAGGCCCTGATTTCCTCGCTTCCAGAGGGCGTCGCCACCCTGTTGCGCGAAGATTCTTACTATCTGGATGCGGCGTCCGTGCCCGGCTTCGATGCGGCGACGCATGACTTCGACGATGTCGCCGCTCGCGATCACGATCTGCTGATTTCAGACCTGAGCGATCTCAAGGCCGGACGCAGCGTGACCGCCCCGCTCTATTCCTTCATTCATCACGGGCGCGAGCCCGGCGGCGAGCCTGTGCCCGCCGCCCAGGTCGTCGTCGTGGAAGGCACGCACCTGCTCTGCACGCCCGCCCTGACGGCCCTGTTCGACATTCGGGTTTTCGTCGACACTCCGGCGGATATCCGCTTTATCCGCCGCCTTCTGCGCGACCAGACGGAGCGTGGACGCACGGCGGAATCGGTCATCCATCAGTACCTCGCCACCGTCCGCCCCGGTCACGAACGCCTGACGGAACCATCGCGGGTTCATGCCGATTTCATCGTCGCGGACGCCACTGCGGCCGTGCGCCTGGAAGACCCCCAAGCCGTCGTGCGTCTGGCCGCGCCCGTGCTGGCTCACCCTCTGCTTGAACCTTGGCTGAGCTAACGTCTTTCGCTCAGCTTGTTAACCGAGATCATTGCAATCGTGGCAAATTAAAGGCAGGATTGTCACCTAACGATTGGTGACAATCCGATGACCGTCTCGGTCCATGTTCTCGAAGACCCCCGACGTGACGCCCTGGTGCGCCAGGCCCGGCTGCATTTCGTCGAGGAAGGCTATGCCGGCACCAAGATGGAGCCCATAGCCAGGGAGGCTGGCGTGTCGACAGCCACTCTCTACGCCATGTTCGAAAACAAGGCGGCGCTGTTCGCCGCCGTGATCGACGAGGCTTCCGCCGATTTCGCCGAGCGGATGGCCAAGGTGAAAGGCTGCAACGGCCCAGCGCGCCCCCGCCTGAACAGCTTCCTGACCGCCTATGCCGAGTTCATCAGCGACCCTTTCGTCAGAGCCATCTTTCGTCTGGTGATGACGGAACGCCGTCGTTTCGAAAGTTTGGCGACGGCCTTCTACGAACAGGCCAAGCAGGACTTCGGCACGGTTTTGGTCTCGGCTCTGGGTGAAATGGCAGCCAAAGGCGAGTTGAAGCTCAACAAGCCGTCCTGGGCCGCCAGCCAGTTGATGGGCATGGTGGAGCACCCCCTGTTCTTCGTGCCTACAGTGACCGGAGATCAGGTTCTGCCTGCTCGCCCCCCCGCCGCCATCGCCGAAGATGCAGTAGAGACCTTCCTGGCCCGCTACGCCGCCTAAACGGCTTCAAAAGCGCCTAGGGCCACAGACGGCCGCGGCTCCACGACTGATCTTCCACTGCTCGATCAAAGCGCAAGCGGTCGTGCAGGCGGAAAGGACGATCGCGCCAGAACTCGATTTGCACGGGCTTGACCCGCCAGCCGGTCCAGCTATCCGGTCGAGGCACCTCCTGACCATCAAAGCGTACAGTCTGGTCCGCCACCCGCGTTTCCAGCGTCGCCCGATCCGTCAGAGGGCGCGACTGGTCCGACACCCAGGCGCCAATGCGGCTTTCGCGCGCCCGGCTGGCGAAATAGGCGTCAGCCTCCGCCAAGCTGACCGGCTCGACCGGGCCGCGAACCCGCACCTGGCGGCGCAGGCTCTTCCAGTGGAACAGCAGGGCGGCGCTGGGGTTGGCCCACAACTGCTCTCCCTTGGCGCTTTCCTGATTGGAGAAGAAGGTGAATCCCCGCGCATCGACATCCTTCAGCAGCACCATTCGCACATCGGGATGACCGTCGGCGTCAACCGTGGCGAGAGCCATGGCGTTCGGATCATTCGGCTCAGACGCTCGCGCAGCCTCCAGCCACTCCACGAACAGGGCGATGGGCTCGTTCCGTTCGAAAATGGTCTCGTCCGCATTCGCCTCAAGCTGGGCGGCGTAGTCTTCGCGAGACGGGCTGGGCGGGATCACAGACTGGGTCATGTCGGACCTATAGTCCCGCTTGCGGTTCTCGTCACACGGCCTTCGTTCAATCCTGCGTCAGCTTTGCAAACAAGGTTAACCCTGTCTTGACCATGTGGCCCGCACAGTGGCCGCCATGCGCGCGGACAGCCTCTCCTTCATGGACGCTCGGCGCCTGCTCGGCCTGAACGGCCCCGCAGGACCACAGGCGCTGGCCGCCGCCTTCCGCATCGCCATCAAGGCCTCTCGCCCGGATCAGCCTGGCGGCGACGCCGAGCGATTTCGGCGTGTCATCGCCGCCTATCGTCTGTTGCAGAGCGAGACACGCGCCCTGCCCGCACCGCGCAAGACGACTGAACCTCAAAACACGCGGCGCGCCCAGGCCGCTTCTTGGACAGCCGTTCCGCCGCCGCTGATTGTGCTGACGCCAATGCAGGCGCTCACTGGAGGCAGCGTGATCGTCCAGGCCTGGGGCCGGAACCTGCTGGTTCACGTTCCCCCAGGCGTGCGCACCGCCGACCGCGTTCGTCTGAAAGGCTGCCCTACCCTGTTGCGCGTGCTGATCCGTCCAGCCGACGGCTTGTCAGTGCTGGGAGCCGATCTCTTCATGGATTGGGCCATCCCTCCGCGCCTGATGCGCGACGGCGGGCGAATCGAGATCGACACCCATGCCGGGTCGCAGGCCGCCTGGCTGGTGCCGGACATGGTAGAGCCGGTGCGACTGCGCCTTCCGGGCCTGGGCCTGCCCGCGCGAGGCAAACGCGCCGCCGGCGACCTGTTCGTCAAGCTGACGCCGTCCGACGACCTGCCCTCGGCGGCGGAAGACATGCTGCTTCGCTTCACTCGGGTCTGGACGCCGGAGCGGATGGCGGCTTAAGCCTCGCCATCATGTCGCACAACACCTTCGGCCACCTGTTCCGCATCACCACCTGGGGCGAAAGCCACGGCCCGGCCATCGGCTGCGTCGTCGACGGCTGCCCCCCGCTGATCCCGCTGACCGAAGCCGACATCCAGCCCTGGCTGGATCTGAGGAAACCCGGCGGCAGCCGCTTCGTCACCCAGCGACAGGAGGCGGATCAGGTCCGCATCCTGTCCGGCGTCTTTGACGACGGAAACGGCCCCGTCACGACCGGCGCCCCGATCAGTCTGATGATCGAGAACACCGATCAGCGTTCCAAGGATTACGGCGAGATCGCCCGCGCCTTCCGCCCTGGCCACGCCGATTTCGCCTATCAGGCCAAATACGGCGTCCGCGATCATCGCGGCGGCGGCCGCTCCTCGGCCCGCGAAACGGCCAGCCGCGTCGCGGCGGGCGCCGTGGCGCGCAAAGTTCTCGGCGACAGCATCCGCATCCGCGCCGGCGTGGTCCAGCTGGGCCCGCACCGCATCGCCCACGAAGCGATCGATTTCGACGCCGTCTATGACAACGCCCTGTTCGCTGCCTCGGCCGACGTAGTTCCCGCCTGGGAGGCCTATCTGGACGGCGTGCGCAAGGCCGGCTCCTCCATCGGCGCCGTCGTGGCCCTCGAAGTCACGGGCGTCCCCGCCGGTTGGGGCGCGCCCCTTTACGCCAAGCTGGACGCCGAGCTGGCGGCGGGCCTGATGTCCATCAACGCCGTCAAGGGCGTCGAGATCGGCGCGGGCTTCGGCGCCGCTGAACTGTCGGGCGAGGAAAACGCCGACGAGATGCGCCTGGGCGACGACGGCCAGCCTGTCTTCCTGTCGAACAAGGCGGGGGGCGTCCTGGGCGGCATCTCCACCGGCCAGCCGCTGACGGCGCGGGTGGCGTTCAAGCCAACGTCGTCCATCCTGACCCTGCGCCAGACCATCAACCGCGACGGCGCCGAAGTCGATCTGCGCACTAAGGGCCGCCACGACCCCTGCGTCGCCCTTCGCGGCGTGCCGGTCGTCGAAGCCATGGCCGCCATCGTCCTGGCCGACGCCAAGCTGCGGCACCGGGCGCAGATGGGCTGACGCCTAATAAGAAACAAACACAGTTGCAAATAAGATTTGGCGATCCTATCTAGGTCTCAAGCATTCCTCGGATGGGAGACCGAACCATGATCGACGTCAGACCTTTCAACACCCTCGGCGGCGCCAACCACGGCTGGCTGAACGCCAAGCACCACTTCTCGTTCGCCAACTACTATGATCCCAAGCGCATGGGCTGGGGCCGTCTGCGCGTCTGGAACGACGACGAGATCGGCGCCCGGTCGGGCTTCCCGCCCCACCCCCACGCCGACATGGAGATCATCACCTATGTCCGCACGGGCGCCATCACCCACGAGGACTCGATGGGCAACAAGGGCCGTACGGGCGCGGGCGACGTTCAGGTGATGAGCGCAGGGACCGGCGTGCGTCACTCCGAGTTCAACCTCGAGGATGAGACGACCACCCTGTTCCAGATCTGGATCGAAACGGACAAGCCGGGCGCCCAGCCGTCCTGGGGCCAGCGCGAGTTCCCCAAGAACGACCGCTCGGGCCGCTTCACCGTCGTCGCCTCGGGCGATCCGGCGGACGAGGCCCTGTCGATCAACGCCGACGCCAAGATCCTGGCCGCGACTCTGAAGGCGGGCGAGAGCCTGACCTATGACCTGGCCGCCGGGCGTCGCGCCTATCTGGTGCCCGCCGTGGGCCGAGTGGACGTCAACGGAACCACGCTGAACGCCCGCGACGGCGCCGGCATCATCGACGAGCTGACCATCACCATCACGGCCGCCGAAGACGCAGAACTGGTCATGGTCGACAGCCTGTAAGACTACGCTGATCGAAAGATCACAGGGGGCGCTTGAAAGAGCGTCCCCTTTCTTTTGCGCGCTGACAGAAGGCAGGCGGCGCGGCAGACTGCCGTCATGATCCAGCGCCTCACCGCCCTCGCCCTCTGCCTGTCCGCCGTCCTGATGCTTCAGGGCTGCGTCGCGGGCGCCGTCGTCGGCGCCGGAGCCGCTGTGGTCGGCGGCGCAGCCAAGGTGACGGGCGCCGCCGTCGGCGCGGGCTTCGACGCCGTCACCACCTCGGACGAGGAAACCAAGGCCAAGCGCGAGCGCGAGCAGCGCGAATACGAACGCGAACAACGCCGCTGCGAAGAGAGGCAGCGTCAGGGCAAAACCTGCTGATCCCTAGCGCACCCCGATGTATTTGTGCGTCTGAACGCTAAGCCGCCATTGCGGGTGGGTCAGGCAGTATTCGATGGCGGCGGCGGTGTTGGCGACCTGATCAGGGCCATCCATCGGCTGAAGCCAGAAACGCTCGAAATCGAGATGTTCGAAGCGGTCGGGCATGGCCAGCGGCTGAGGAAAGACCAGCTTCAGCTCCTGTCCTGAGGTCTGAACCACGGGGGCGTCGGCCTTGGGGCTGATGCAGATCCAGTCGATGCCGTCCGGCGCCGTCAGGGTGCCGTTGGATTCGATAGCGATCTCGAATCCGCGCGCATGCAAGGCGTCGATCAGCGGCGCATCCAGTTGCATCAGCGGCTCGCCACCCGTGCAGACCACCAGTTTCGGATCGCCTTCGCGGCCGCGCCACATCCCCGCGACGTGGTCGGCCATCAGGTCGGCGGTCTTGAACTTGCCGCCGCCGTCGCCGTTCACCCCGACGAAATCGGTGTCGCAGAAGGTGCAGATCGCCGTTGCACGGTCCCGCTCCAGCCCGCTCCACAGATTGCATCCGGCAAAGCGCAGGAAGACCGCGGGGCGCCCCGCCTGTCCGCCCTCGCCCTGCACCGTCAGGAAGACTTCCTTGGCCGAATAGGTCATGCGGCCGCCCATTGTGCATAGCCCGCCGCGCGCAGTTCGCAGGCTGGGCAGGCGCCGCAGCCATAACCCCAGACATGGCGATGCGTCCGGTCGCCCAGATAGCAGGTGTGGCTAAACTCGATGATGGCCTCGACCAGGCCGCGTCCGCCGATCTGATCCGCCAGTTCCCAGGTCTGAGCCTTGGTCAGGAACATCAGCGGCGTCTCGACCGGCACGGATTTGTCCAGACCCAGCGACAGGGCGCGAGCCGTCGCCTGGATCGTGTCGTTGCGGCAGTCGGGATAGCCGGAGTAGTCGGTCTCGCACATGCCGCCGATCAGGACATCCAGCCCCCTGCGATCGGCCAAGGCCGCCGCCGCGACCAGAAAGATCAGATTGCGCCCCGGGACGAAGGTGTTCGGCAGGCCGCGCGCGTCCGCCTCGATGGCGCGTTCGGTCGTCATCGCCGTCTCGCCGATGGCGCCGAAGCCCGTCAGATCGACCACATGATCGTCCCCCAGACGCTCGGCCCACTGCGGCAAGGCCTTAACCAGTTCCTCGCGCACGGACTGGCGCGCCTGCATCTCGACCGCATGACGCTGGCCGTAATCGAAACCGACGGTCTCCACCCGATCAAAACGCTCCAGCGCCCAGGCCAGGCAGGTGGCGCTGTCCTGCCCGCCAGAAAAGAGAACAAGAGCTGTTTTTTCAGAGTGTTGCACGATTGCGCTCATGACAAGCCTGCGGTCGGCCCGCAGGCCGCGCGCATTCGAAAAAAGGAACCAGGGTCGGATAGATGGGACGTCGCCTCCTATACGCCAGAGCGACGGGCTCGGCAAAGGACGCGAGACTGAAGAATAAACGAGGCGGCTTAACCCTTCCGCAAAAGATTCTCTGAGATTGTAAAAGAACCTCAGTAGGAGCCGGCCGAATGCCGACGATTGAAGTGCTGACCGACCGCGTGGAGCCGGTGGCGAAAACCGCCATGACCGGCGACATTCTCGCGCGGTTCCAGCGCGAGCCGGACACCATGGTGATACCGGTCGTCGATGGCGATCGACCTGTCGGCCTGATCGAGCGTGGAGACTTCCTGCTGAAGCTGGCCGGGCCGCTGGGCCAGAGCCTGTATGGCGCGCGCGAAGTCATCCACGTGATGGACCCGGAGCCGGCCGTGATCGAATCCGGCGTTCGTGTGGACGCCTTCTCCTCCATCATCCTGAAGAGCGGCCCCGGCGCCTTGATGCGCGGCTTCATCGTCACGCGCGGCGGAGCCTATCGCGGCGTCGGCACGGCTGTGGCCCTGCTTCGCGCCATCAATGAAGACCAGCGTCACGAGAACCAGCGTCTGGGCGAGCAACTCCGCTCATCCGATGCGGCCGAGCGCGCGCTCCAGACCGCAGCGCGGGACAAAAGCCGCTTCATGGGCCTGCTGAACCGCGAACTCAGCACCTCCATGAACGGGGTACTGGCCGTGGCCGAGCTGCTGCACCGCCAGCCGCTGAACGAAGCCGCAAAGGCCCATGCCCGGACCATCATGGACTCGGCCGAGGACATGCTGGACAGCCTGCGCGACGCCCTCGACCTGGCGCGCGCCGAGGCGGGCGAACTGCAGATCACGGCGACCGCCACCCCCTTGCGCACCCTGATGGACGAGTTGCAGAGCCATTGGTCGCCGCGCGCGGCCCAGGACGGCGTCACCCTGATGGTCGGCTATGAAGGCGACACGGAACTGGCGGCCATGGTCGATGCAGACCGCCTGCGTCAGGTGTTCAACAACCTGATCGGCAACGCCCTGAGCTTTGCCCGTCATGGCATGGTCGAAGCCAGCCTCAAGGCGCACGCCCATGGCGACCGCGTCCAGATCGAGGCCCGCATCCGCGATGACGGCCCCGCCGATGAAAGCCGCACCAGCGGCCTGCTTGACGCTTCGGCGCCTGACGCCGGGCTGAGTCTGGCGATCAGCCGACGTCTGATCGAATGCATGGACGGCCGCATCTGGGCCGAAAACAACACAGGGCGCGGCGCCACCTTCGCCTTCGACCTGTCGGCGCCGATCGCCTTCATCGAGCGCGACGAACCGACCAATGTCGCCGATCTGGACAGCCTTCATCTTCAGGCGCGGCCGCATGTGCTGATCGCTGACGACAACGCCACCAACCGCGTCGTGGCGCAGGCCCTGTGCGAGATGTTCGGCTGCACCTCCGAAACCGTCGAGGATGGCCAGGAAGCGGTCGAAGCCGTCCAGTCGCGGCCCTTCGACCTGATCCTGATGGACATCAAGATGCCGCGCCTCGACGGCGTCGGCGCGACACGCGCCATTCGCGCCCTCGATGGTCCTCAGCGTGACATTCCGATCATCGCCCTGACCGCCAACGCGGATCCGGACGACGCCAAGGCCTATCTGGCCGCAGGCATGGCCGCCGTGGTGGAGAAACCCATCAAGCCGGAACGCCTGCGCCTGGCCATGAACACCGCGCTTGAACCGGCGAGCGCCGCCTCTACGCGAGCACGAGACGTCGCCTGACGGCGTTCAAACCGTCGCCAGATCGCCCAGTGTTTCTTCGTCGTCCTCGTCATAGCCGACAAGACGCAAGGCGCGCGCCTTCACCCCCTTCAGCTCCGCCCAGCGCAGCAGGCCTTCCTCGCGCCCGTGCGTGATCCAGATTTCCTCCGACGTCAGTTCCTCGAAGGTCTGGATCAGTTCGGGCCAGTCCGCATGATCCGAAATGACCAGGGGCAGCTCCACGCCCCTTTGGCGCGCCCGCGCCCTCACGCCCATCCAGCCAGAGGCGAAGGCGGTCACGGGATCGGCGAACCGGCGCGCCCAGCGATCCTGAATGGCCAAAGGCGGCGCGATCACCACCTCGCCGCCCAAGGCCCCCGCCTTCAGTCCCGTGGCGGGCGCCAGCGGCCCCAGGTCGATTCCTTCGTTCTGATAAAGACGGTTCAGTCGCTCAAGCGCGCCGTGCACATGAATGGTCCGATCCCAGCCCGCCTCGCGTAGCAGGCAGATCACCCGCTGCGCCTTGCCCAAGGCGTAGGCGCCGACCAGGTGGGCGCGTTCAGGAAACTGCGCCAGAGAATGAACTAGGCGCGCAATCTCCTCCCCATCCGGCGGGTGCACAAAGACGGGCAGACCGAACGTCGCCTCCGAAATGAAGACATGGCAGGGAACCGGTTCGAACGGCAGGCAGGTCGGATCGCGTCGTCGCTTGTAGTCGCCGGACACCACCATGGTCAGGCCGTCTCGCTCGATAACGGCCTGGGCCGAGCCCAGCACATGCCCGGCGGGCGCAAAGCGCACCGCCACGCCATTGATCTGCGTCGTCTCCCCGTAAGCAGCGGGCTGCGTCCGCCCGGCGAAGTCGGGTCCGTATCGTTCAGCCATGATGGCCAGGGTCTCGGGCGTCGCCAGCACGGCGCCGTGCCCCGGCCGCGCATGATCAGAATGGCCGTGCGTGATCACCGCCCGGTCCACCGGCCGCACGGGATCGACGTAGAAGTCGCCGACAGGACAATAGAGCCCCGCCGGCGCCGGCCGCAGAAGATCTTGAGGTCTGATCATCAAACTATCCGCTCGCTGGACAAGAAGGCCCCCGACGGGCGACCAAGGCGAGACACAACACAGGACGCCTCGATGACGGATTCGTTCCTCGACACCCTCTTGCCCCAACTCGCATCCGGCGCAGCCCACACTCACGCTTTGGGCTTCGCTTTCGAAGGCCTGGACGGAGACCGCGTCCGCATCCGCGTTCCCTATCGTGATGATCTGGTCGGCGATCCCGAGACCGGCGTGCTGGCCGGCGGCCTCGTCACCACCCTGCTGGACCACGTCGGCGGTCTGGCCGTTTGGGTCGGGTTGGGAACGTTTCGGCCTGTGGCGACGCTCGATCTTCGTGTCGACTATATGCGCGCCGCAGCGCCCGGTCGTGACCTGCTGGCCGAGGCGCGCTGCTATCGCCTGACGCGCAATCTCGCCTTTGTGCGCGCCTGGGCCTTCGAAGATGACCCGACCGATCCCGTCGCCGCCGCCCAGTCCGCCTATATGGTCAGCGCGGAAGGCGATCACCGCCCTGGCGCAAACCTGAAGTCCAGGAGCGCCGCATGACCGCCTCCCTGCTCGACAGCCTGCCCTACGCCCGCTTCCTAGACCTCCAGACCCAGATGAACGGCGACGAGATCACCGTCGTCATGCCGTTCGCCGACAAACTGATCGGCAACCCGATGCTGCCGGCTCTGCACGGCGGCTCGACCGCTGCCCTGCTGGAGATGACGGCCATGGCCCAGGTCTCGCTCACCTATCCACGACTACGGCTGCCGCGCCCGATCAACGTCACCGTGGCCTATCTTCGCTCAGGCCGCCCCATCGACGTCTACGCGCGCGCCAGGATCAACAAGGCGGGACGCCGCGTCGCCCATGTCGTCGCCGAAGCGTGGCAGGACGCGCGGCAGGAGCCGATCGCCTCCCTCACCGCTCACTTCCTGCTGGACCCCGAAAACGCAGGATCGTGATAAGCGACGGTGCGACAACGTCAATTGTAAAATTTGTAAAGAAAGTCCTACCCAAATTAGTTAATGTGCGTTAACACTTTCTCGTTGTTCTTTTTTCAACGAGGGGTAAGTCATGGATCGCAACGAAGTCATCGCCGGTGTCGCCGGCGAACTGTACGCCACCGAAAAAGCCTTGGATGACGCCATCGCCCACGCCGCCACCCTGGTTCAGACCATGATCGGCGCTCGTACGGCCCTGTCGCTCTCGGCTGTCGCTGCTGCAGGCTCCCAGACCAAGGCCATGGAAGCCATCGCCGCCCTCAGCACCGCTCGTGAAGCCGTGATCGCTTGCCACGCCGAACTCGAGAAGGACCATCGTCGTCTCGGCTACGGCACCTACGCCCTCGGCCCGGTCAACAAGCCCGACGAGTGGGACAGCCGTCCGATGGGCAGCCAGGAACGCCACCTGCGCGTGGCGTGAATTCGACGTAACATTCGGAGTCGGCGCTCCGATTTCCGATATGTATGATGTAACTTGGCCCCCATTGTCGTGAGACAAATGGGGGCTTTCGTTGCTGGAAACCATATCCGCACTAGTCGGCGCTGGCTTTATCGTGCTGGTCTGCCTTTTCGCCCTGACCAAGGGAAACCGGCCAGAGCGCATCGGAGCCGCAACGGTTCTTGGCGGGTGGTTCCTATCAATCCTCGCCCAAACCTACGTCGGGTACGCATCCGTGCAGTGGCCCACCCTGATCATCGACCTGGTCGCCTTGGCCATTTTCGTCGCACTGGTATGGAAATCGCCACGATCCTGGCCAGTCTGGGCCAGCGCATTCCAACTGCTCGCCGTCGCCAGCCACATCATGGTTCTGATGAAGCTGCGACCCGAGATTTCCGCTTTTTACACAGTGACCAACATGGCGGGTTACGGCGTCATCATCGCCTTGGGCGTCGGCGCCTTCTTCGCCTGGCAGGAACGCCGTGCGGTGGGGCTTGACGACGAAGAATAGGTAGATATTCCTAATCCCCTCGATTAAACTGGCGTTTCGAGTTTCTCGGAACCTCCGCCATTGCCCTTGTCCCACGCTCAAATCTGGAAGGCCATCGACGCCCTGGCGCGGCGAGAAGGCGTTTCTGCCTCAGGTCTGGCCCGGCGCGCGGGATTAGACGCCACAAGCTTCAATCCATCCAAACGACTGGGCCCGGGCCAGCCCCCTCGGCCTCGTTGGCCTTCGACGGAAAGCCTGATGCGCGTGCTTCAAGCGAGCGAGCTAAGCTTGGCTGAATTCGCCGCCCTGGCCGATGACGCCGCGCCGCAGCGGCGCGCCATACCGCTTCTGGGCCTCGCGCGCGCGGGCGACGAGGGCTTCTTCGACGACGCCGGCCTGCCTATGGCGGAAGGCTGGGATCAAACCGAGCTGCCGGCCCACAAGGACAGTCTGTTCAGCCTGACCATCGACGGCGACTCCATGGAGCCGGTTTATCGACCAGGCGACCGGGTCATCGTTGACCTTGACGCTACAGAGGTAAGGCGCGGCGATCGTGTGGTGGTGCGCACGGCGGACGGTGAAACCCTGGCCAAGGAAATCGCAGCCCTGAACGGCCGCGAGGTCGTTCTGGCCTCGCTCAATCCGCACTATGAGCCGCGCATCCTGCCCCGCCGCCACGTCCTGTGGATGGCTCGCATCCTGTGGGTCAGCCAGTAGACAGCAAAAAGGCCGCCCCTTTCGGGACGGCCCTCGCATTTGATCGACGCGGGGGAGAAATCCGCCGATCAGTTCGGCGCCACGTAGCGGGCGTTGACCCAGCCGCCGCCCGCGATCTGAACCCACTCGCCCTGCGACCCCGTGGCCGTGAAAGGCTGGCCTGCCGAAAGGCTGCCGGTCTGGCGATACTGGGCGCCCGGTCCGGTGCGGATCCGCAGGTTAGAGGTTGCGCGGTACATATTGGCGTTGCTTTGGCTCGCTGCGCGCGTGCGCTGCTGGTTGCAGCCGATATAGGAACCAGCTGCGGCGCCGGCGCCGGCGCCGACAACGGCGCCCAGAGCGCGCTCGTTCTTCGACACCTGGCTGCCCGCCAGGCCGCCCAGCACGGCGCCTATGGCGGCGCCCGCCTGCTGACGACCGCCGGGTGCGTCGCAGTTGGTGATTCCGTTAGCCTGAGGCATGGCGCTGGCGGTCATGGGCACAGCGGCGGCGGCCAGAGCGGCGAACATGGCGGTGGCGGCCAAACCCGCCTTGAAGGTCTTCGACATGAGGCTCTCCTGTCATCGAGTTGTCGATGATGAGAGAATGCACCGCCCAAGCTGAAGGCTCCCCCAGCCTTGTCGTTATGTGCCGTTCATCTTTCTTGTCGGACGCAGAGCCGCCTGACGTTCCGGACGCGCCCAAGTTCGTGTGAAAAAACAGATATTGTTCATTTCCTCCCCCATACGGGGGATGGGCAGAGGCCGCATTGTCGTGCGCTATGACGTCCATGGGCGCACTTGGAAAAGCAGACGTGGCTCTGGATGTGCTGTGGCGCAGCCTTTACGGCCAGCCGCTGCCGATCTCCGGCTCTGCCGAGCTTGCCCTTCAGGTCATTATGGAATGCGAGCGAAAATCATGGTCCCCAGCACCCGCCGACGCCATCGCCGATCAACCTGGTTGCCGTCCCCGTTTGAGAGTCTGCTCTTGATGCTGGCTATAGCGTCCCTCGTCGGGGCCGTCTTCGTCGCCTGACCAGCCCCCAGACGAAGACGGGCCGCTGACGCAGTCAGCCGCCCGAAATCTCTCCGTCCTTAGCCCTCGGCCAAGCCGCCGGCGGCGCCCTTCTCGATCAGTTCGATCGTCTGGGACAGACCATAGATGGCGGCGAACGATCCGAAGCGCGGGCCCTGCGAGGAGCCCAGCAGCACCTCATAGAGCGCCTGGAACCAAGCCCGCAGCGGTTCGAACTCATGCGCCTTGCCCACGGCGTAGACCTCGCCCTGGATGATCTCGCCGTCGGTCGTGTCCGCCGGCAAGGCCTTCAGGCGTCCGGCCAGATCCAGCAGCGCCGCCTTCTCCTTGTCGTCGGGCAAGCGATAGGTCTTCGAGGGCTTCACGAAGTCCTCGTAGTAGTTCAGCGCATAACCCATCAGCCGGTCCAGAACCGGCTCATTCTCGGGCGTGGCGTCGGGCAGGTATTTGGCGAAATAGGCCCAGAGCTGGTCCTTGCTGGAGGCGTTGGCCACGCCGACCAGATTCAGCAGCAGGGCGAAGGACACCGGCGAGGCGCTCTCAGGCGGTCGGCCCGAATGGATGTGCCAGACGGCGTTGTCGATCTGCTTGGCCGGGTCCTGCGTCTTGTACTGCTCGATGAAGGACAGATAGTCGTCCGTCGCGCGCGGAATGACGTTGAAGTGCAGGCTCTTGGCCGACTTCGGCGACTGGAACATGTACCAGCTCAGGCTCTCCGGCGTGCCGTAACGCAGCCACTCCTCCATCGTCAGGCCGTTGCCCTTCGACTTGGAGATCTTCTTGCCTTCGACGTCGAGGAAGAGCTCGTAGTTGAAGCCTTCCGGCGCCGTGCCGCCCAGGGCGCGACAGATCTTGCCGCTCTCGCGCACGCTTTCGATCAGGTCCTTGCCCGACATCTCGTAATCGACGTCCAGCGCGGTCCAGCGCATGGCCCAGTCGGGCTTCCACTGCAGCTTCACATGGCCGCCGGTGACAGGAACCTCGGTGCGGCCGCCGGCGGGGTCGTCAAACACGATGGTCCCGCGCTCGACGTTGCGTTCCAGCGTCGGCACCTGCAGCACATGGCCGGTGATCGGGCTGATCGGCAGGAAGGGCGAATAGGTGGCGCGGCGCTCCTCGCCCAGGGTCGGCAGCATGATGCCCATGACCTTGTCGAAGCGTTCCAGCAGGGTCAGCAGGGTCGCGTCGAACCGGCCCGACCGATAGGTCTCGGTCGAGGACATGAACTCGTAGTCGAAGCCGAAGCTGTCGAGGAAAGCCCGCAGACGGGCGTTGTTGTGCGCGCCGAAGCTGTCATGCGTGGCGAACGGATCGCGCACCTTGGTCAGCGGCAGATGCAAGTCTTCGCGCAGCATCTCGGGGTTCGGCACGCCCTCGGGCACCTTGCGCAGGCCGTCCATGTCGTCCGAGAAGGCGATCAGACGTGTGCGCCAATGGTCGCCGGTCAGGGCGCGGAACGCATTGCGCACCATGGTCGTGCGCGCCACTTCGCCAAAGGTGCCCATGTGCGGCAAGCCCGACGGGCCGTAACCCGTCTCCAGGATCACCGGCCGGTTCAGCGCCTCAAAGGTCGCCAGAGCCTCATCCGCCTTGCCCGCGTCGATCAGCAGTTTCGCCGCATCGCGCTCCGCGTCCGACAGCCGTTTTTTGAGCACGTGGGCCAGCAGGTTGCGCGCTTGCTCAAACGGCCACGAACGGGCCTCACGGGACAGGGTTTCGAGGTTCTGTAGCATGTACCGGGCTTTGACGCCTTGAAGGGCCGGGGTCAACAGCAGCGGCGTCTTACAGGCGCGCTTCGGCGTTCCGGGGCAGTTGCATCTGGTTCTCGAAGCTCATGGCCAGGTCGTCGTCCTGATTGGTGACGGTCGTCTTGGTGCGCACGACGCCGCGATCGGGCTGGCTCTTGGACGGGCGGATTTCGATGATTTCACGGCGCACGGTCAGGGTGTCGCCGGGACGCACGGGCCGCACCCACCACAGGGCGTCGACGTTCATGCCCAGCAGCGGCGTCTGGCCGAAATAGGCTTCGTCCACGAACTGGCGCATGACGCGCGAACAGACGTGCCAGCCGCTGGCGATCAGGCCGCCGAACCGGCCCGCCTCGGCCGCCGCCTTGTCCACGTGCATGGGCTGGGGGTCGAACTCGGTCGCAAAGGCGATGATCTCGGCCTCGGTGATCGTGAAGGGCTCGCTGTCCCAACTTTCGCCGACGGTCAGGTCGTCCAGATAACGGTCGGTCATGCACTCAACTCCCATTGCTCAGTCTGACATAGCGGCTGGAGCGGTTTTCGCCAGTCGACTTTCGGCCGGGCCTCGCTTGACCGCAAAGGCGGGGCGTGAGCATTGCCCGCCTCATGCGGACATCTGATTTCGACTTCGACCTGCCCGAGGCGTGCATCGCCCTGCGTCCTGCCGACCCGCGCGATTCCGCGCGGTTTCTGATCGTGAAGGGCGGCGATCTGCAAGATCGGATCATCCGCGACCTGCCGGACTTCCTGCGACCCGGCGACGCCCTAGTCTTCAACGACACCCGCGTGATCCCCGCCCGCCTGTCGGGCGTCCGCCACCGCACCGGGCCAGAGGGCGAGCTGCTGTCGGTCCCGGTCGAGGCCACCCTGCACCACCGCGACGCGCCCGATACCTGGAGCGCCTTCATGAAGCCCGGCAAGCGGCTGAAGGTCGGCGACCGCGTTCGTTTCGGGCGCGAGGAAGACAGCGCCTGCTTCCTGGGCCAGGTCGATGCCGAGATCACCGCCAAGGGCGAGGACGGCCTCGTCACCCTGCGCTTCGATCTGGCGGGCCCTGTGCTGGATGACGCCATCCGCGAGGTCGGGGTCATGCCCCTGCCCCCCTACATCGCGGCCAAGCGGGCCGAGGACGATCAAGATCTGAAGGATTACCAGACCGTCTTCGCCGAGCATGACGGCTCGGTCGCGGCGCCGACGGCGGGCCTGCACTTCACGCCTGCCCTGCTGGACGCCATCCAGGCGCGCGGCGTGACGACCCACGCCGTGACCCTGCACGTTGGGGCGGGCACCTTCCTGCCGGTCAAGGCGGACGACACCGCCGATCACAAGATGCATTCCGAGTGGGGCGAGGTCTCGGCCGAGACCGCCGCCGCCCTGAACGCCGTGCGTGCGGCGGGCGGGCGCATCGTCTGCGTCGGCACCACCTCGCTTCGCCTGCTTGAGAGCGCCACGAGCGAAGAGGGTGTGGTCCAGCCCTTCCACGGCGACACGGCCATCTTCATCACGCCAGGCTATCGCTTCCGCGCCTGCGACGTGCTGATGACCAACTTCCACCTGCCGAAATCGACGCTGTTCATGCTGGTCAGCGCCTTCGCCGGGCTGGAGACGATGCGCGCCGCCTACGCCCACGCCATCGACAGCGGCTACCGCTTCTATTCTTATGGCGACGGAAGCCTGCTGTTTCGGGAAGACGCCCAATGAGCCACATCGACGACCTGCCCGAAAATCTGGCCGCGACCTTCGACATCCTGGCTTCAGCGGCCAGTGAGCTTCAGGATCCCTGGTGGGTGTTCGGGGGCGCGGGCATGGCGCTGTCGGGCCTGTCGGAATGGCACGTGCCCGATGTCGACGTGATGACCAGTCCTCGCGACGCCCGGCGCCTGATCGAGGCTCTGCACGGCGAAGCCATCGAAGACCCCGGCGAAGGCCTGTTCCGGTCGCAGGTGTTCGGCGAAATCCTGACCACGCCGGTTCCAATTGAGGTCATGGCGATGATGGACGTGCGCGCGGGCGCCGACTGGACGCCGGTCATCTTCACCACGCGCCAGGCGATCGAACTGGACGGGGGCACGCTCTATGTTCCTACCGTCGCCGAACAGATCGAGAAGTGCCGCCTGTTCGGTCGTCCCAAGGATCTGCAGCGTGCTGAGCGCCTCGAGACGCTCCTGCGCTGAGCCTGGTTCAGTACCGGAAGCGCAGACCCACTGTGTAGAGGCTCTCTTCATAGCGCACGTCGCGCGGATAGACGCCCTCGCCATAGTCGTAGAACGACCGGAACGGCTGACCCAGGATATTGGTCGCGTCGAAGCTGACGGTGATGCGCTCGGTCGGTGACCAGCCCGCCGAGAAGTCCAGCCGCGCCACATCATCGACGTGCTCGCCGATGACGCCGTTGCCGAACTTGGTCCGCAGATTATAGGCCAGCCGCGCCGTCCACGGCCCGTTCTCATACATGCCGGTCAGGTTGTAGGAATATTTCGACACATAGGGCAGCACCCCGTCGATGTAGGTGGCGTTGGCCTGCGACCCCGAACGAGCGCGCCCATTGCGGCACAAAGTCGTAGTCGAAGAAGGTCGTGAAGGACGCCTCGACGCCCTGCAGCACGGCGTCGTTCAGATTGACCGGCCGCGTGACGCGCAGGACGCCGTAGACTGGATCGTCCACGTCCATCGTCTGATCGGCGATGAAGCCTGAAATCTCGCGCCGGAACAGGGCCAGGGTCGCGGCGCCGGTATCGGCGAAATAACGCTCCAGCGTCAGGTCGTAGTTGGTCGACTGGATCGGCTTCAGATCGGGATTGCCCCCCGAGGCCGTGCGCCGTCCAGAGGTATCGGCCGACGGGCTGACGAACAGGCTGGGGTTAAGCTGACCGAAGGCCGGGCGCGTCCGCGTCTGGTTCGCCGCCATGCGCAGGATCAGGCCGTCGTCCAGCATGAAGCGCACGCCCAGGCTGGGCAGCAGGTCGGTGTAGCGTCCACCCTGATCGACCGGCGTGAAGACCTCGGCTTCGCCCTCTGTCGAGCGGCTGGTCCCGCTCACGGTGAAGTCGGTGGCGACGATGCGCAGGCCCAGTTCGCCCTCGATCGGAATACGGGTGTTGATGGCGAAATCGGCCTGACCATAGGCCGTATAGGCCGTCTCGGACGCCTCATAGGTCTGAACCGGGTTGATCGGCGGGCGCCCCGGCTCGAACCCGGCCAGCGCGCGCAGGGCGTCCATGTTGGAGCGCAGGCTGCCGTAGGTCGGCGACACCCAGGCGCGCATGGCCTGAACGTCGCTGCCATTGAACCCGGCCGGGATCAGGGCCAGCTCGACCGGAAGTGAGGTCAGCGGCAGGCCCAGGTCTTCCTGGTTCTGATACCGCTCGCCGTTCTGATAGGAGCCGTTGCGGTCGACGTAGCGCACGCCGAACTTCAACTGCGGGATCAGGCTGTTTCCCGTGTCATAGGTCAGGTCGATCTTCGCCTGCCAATCATCGCCCGCGCCGATGAAGTGGCGATCGAACAGACCGCGATAGACGTAGTTGTTCGGGTTCGTAACGTCGAAGTCGCGGAATTCGAAGGTCGCCCCACCGTCTTCGCCCGATGTATCGAAGTCGATCAACGTCACCGGAGCATGGGTGAAGGCCGTGTCGAAACTGTAGTTCGAAAACTCATAGGTGCTGTCGGTGCGCGCCAGATCAAAGGCAATCTGAAGCGGCCCGGCGTTGTAGCGGCCGCCCACGGCCGCCTGCCAGGTGTTGGTCTTGCCGGTCGAGGCGCCCTGCCACTGCTCCGGGCGACGGCCGGAGATCTGGGTCAGGCTCTGAATCTCATTGCGGCCGTCGCGCAACGCCACGTCCTCGAACCGGGTGATCTCGTGGTTCAGCGGCACAATGAACTGGCGGTCCGAAATCTTGTTACGATAGCCCTGATAGAGGGCATCGACATAGAATTCCCACTGGTCGTTCGGTCGCCATTGCAGCGCCAGATTAGCCGACGGCCGCCAGCGCTCGCCGGTCCCGTAGAAGATGCCCACGGCATCCGGGTATCGCGCGCCCTGCACCGCCGGATCAGCCGACTGCCCGTCCACGGCGACGATGCCGCCGCTGTCCCAGCGCACGGAGTCGAGGTAGCGGAGACTGGTGTAGGACAGGTTCAGCAAGGCTCCGACCTCGCCCGCGCCGGTATTCCAGCGGTTACTGATCAGGATGTCGCCGTTCGGGTCATAGCTTTCAGACTGGGTCGCATATGACCCCTTCACCGAGGTCGACAGTTCGAAGCCGTCGAAGTCGAACGGCCGGCGAGACCGCACATTGATCAGGCCGGCGATGCCGGACTCAAGTCGCCAGGCGGAACTGGACTTATAGACCTCCAGCGCGGCGATGGCCGCCGCCGGGAAGTCCTGCATGGCGACCGAACGTCCCTGATCCGTGAAGATGTCGCGGCCGTTGTAGGTGGTGGCCACATCAGGCAGGCCTCGCACGATCACGCGCGACGCCTCCCCGCCTCCGCGCTCGACCTGGATGCCCGTGACCCGCGCCAAAGATTCCGAGGCGTTCACGTCCGGCAGCTTGCCGATGTCCTCGGCGACGATGGCGTCCATCACCTCGTCAGCGTTGCGTTTCAGCGCCTGCGCCGAGCGCAGGCTGCCGCGCAGGCCCGTCACCACCACGTCCTGCACCTGGACGGGGCCGTCCGAGACGGCCGACGGCGGCGTGACTTCAAGGGAATCCTGAGACCAGGCAGGATGGGCGACGGCGAGCGCAAGCAGAGAGACGGAACCCAGGGTTCCCGAACGGAACAGCATTAATCAGGCGACTTTCACGGCTTTGTGCGCTGCCCTAACAGCCGCGTGATCGTTCGGTTGCCAAATAACCGTCGCTATTCGAACAAAGGCGCCGACGCCGGATTGCCGCCACAGAACCGCCTCGCCTGACACCCTCCAAGGGCTGGCGGCCTTCCGCCGTTCGGCCTAAGACGCGCCTCCCTGCAAGGAACGCCCATGCCTTTTCCGTTTGAGATCTCCGCTGTCGAAGGCCGCGCCCGCACCGGCGTGCTGAAGACTGCGCGCGGCGACATCCGCACGCCCGCCTTCATGCCCGTCGGCACCGCCGCCACGGTCAAGGCGATGACGGTGGATCAGGTCAAACAGACCGGCGCGGACATCCTGCTGGGCAACACCTATCACCTGATGCTGCGGCCCGGTCCCGAGCGGATGGAGCGCCTGGGCGGCCTCCATAACTTCATGCGCTGGGACAAGCCGATCCTGACCGACTCCGGCGGCTTCCAGGTCATGAGCCTGTCAGGCATCTCCAAGTTGACCGAGGAGGCCGTGACCTTCTCCAGCCATATCGACGGGTCGAAACACGTCCTGACGCCGGAACGCTCGATCCAGATTCAGGCCGACCGCCTGGGCTCCGACATCGTCATGCAACTGGACGAATGCGTCGCCTGGCCCGCCGAGGAAAAGCGCGCGCGCGAAGGCATGGAGCTGTCCGCGCGCTGGGCCCAGCGCTCCAAGAACGCCTTCGGCACGCGCGACACGCAGGCCCTGTTCGGCATTCAGCAGGGCTCGACCTATGAGAACCTGCGCCGTGAATCCTCCGAACGTCTGCAGGAGATCGGCTTCGACGGCTACGCCATCGGCGGCCTGGCCGTCGGCGAAGGCCACGAAGCCATGTGCGAGGTTCTGGACTATGCGCCCGAGTTCCTGCCCAAGGACCGCCCCCGCTATCTGATGGGCGTCGGCAAGCCGATCGACCTGGTCGAAGCGGTCTATCGCGGCGTCGACATGTTCGACTGCGTCCTGCCGACCCGCGCCGGGCGTCACGGACAGGCCTGGACCTGGGACGGCCCGCTGAACCTCAAGAACGCCCGCTTCGCCGAGGATCAGGATCCGCTGGACGTCGAAGTCCCCTGCCCGGCCTCACAAGATTATTCAAAGGCTTACCTGCATCACCTGATCCGCGCCGATGAGATTCTCGGCAAGATCCTGCTGAGCTGGCACAACATCGCCTTCTTCCAGGCGCTGACGGCCGCCATGCGCGCCGCCATCGCCGAGGGTCGGTTCGAACAGTTCCGCCGCGACTTCCGTGCGCGGCATCTGAAGACCTAGCCGCGACGCGGAACGAATCCGGCCGGCGCGGCCGGCGGGGCGCAGTTGCGCTGCATTCCTACGCCCTTCAGGAAGGAGCGGCGACGCAGGCCCGCCTGAATGGCCGACTGGACGTGCTTGCTGTGCGCGTCGGCGCCGGTCAGGCGGCGCACCCAGCTGCGGGCCGGAATGAAGTCCGTCACCGTGCCGCGCACGGCGTCCAGCGTCGCCCCGGCGGCGGCGTCAGCGGCGCGCTCGCTCATGAAGGTTCCGTCGTCGGTGGGCGCGGCGTCCGTGTCCGGCCCCAGAGCCTCATCCAGCCGCGCTATTTCGGCGGCGATGACAGTGCATCGGGTCATGTTGCGCACGTCATAGGGATTGGATTCCGCCTGCAGCAGAACGGTCGGTATTTCCTGACGCTTGAGGTTCAGATCCTCTAGCGGCGCAGCCACGGCGTCGCCCAGGCCCGTCCCCACCTGGTCCACGCCGTCTCGGGCGGAGGCGCCGGCGTTGCAGCCGGCAAGCAACAGGGACACAGCGATGACAGTCAATGAAATCTGGCGCATGAGCGCGTTTAATCACGCCCTGCGCGTTAAAGCCAAGCCTGCCTCCCTCGACACCCAGCCCAAAGCCCGCCTAGGCTGATGTCATGCGCATGCTGAACGTCCCGCTTTATAATCTGACATGGCTGGATTTCGTGATCGCCGCAGTCGTACTGGCGGCGGCGCTCGCACTCGCCTGGCGGCTCCACGGGCCCTTGCGGCGGCGCGGCGTCGGAACCTCACATGTCAGCTGGCTGGACGAACGCCTGACGGAACTCGAGCGCGCGGTCCGCAACAAGAACCAGAAGTCCTAGGCGCTGATCGTCTTGGATTTTCAGGGGAGTGGTACGCCCCCTCGGGCTCGAACCGAGGACCCTCTGATTAAAAGTCAGATGCTCTAACCAACTGAGCTAGGGGCGCACATCGCGTTTGCGAAGAGCGCGGAACATACGGATGAGCTTCGCGGCGGGCAAGTGGAAATTTCAGGAAATTTTTCACCGCACAAACAAGGCTCTGACGACGACCCCCGCCACGAAATCACGGCGATTCCAGCGCGCGATTCATCCCAGGTTCACATGAATCCTATAAAGGCGCGCCCAGAGGAACCGGCTTCGCTTCTCCACGTTTCCAGCCCCTAGAAGGGGGATCAAAAATGAATCGATCCATGTTGAATCGTCTGATGATCGGCGCGGCGCTGGCCGCCACCGGCTTCCTGGCCGCCTGCGAACAACCCTACAGCGAACCGACGCCCGTCGAAGCGCCGGTGCCCGTTGAGGCCCCCGCCGCCGAAGACGCCGCCGCGCCCGCCGTTGCTGAGACCCCCGCCGCTCCCGAAGCGGCCACGCCAGTAGAGGCGCTGCCGCCGGACCAGCGTTCCTCCGAAGAGACAGTGCAACCCGAAAGCGATACGCTGTTTTACTGATTCTCCTGACGAACGGGGCTAATCGCTCATGATCGTCTCGCAACCAGGGTTCGGATTTGACGTCGAGGCTTCCCCTCCTTCTTGCCGGCGCGGCAGTATGCGCCCTTGCAAGCCAGGCCGCCGCCGAACCCCGAGCTCAGATTCGCGGTGAAATAGACGGCGATCTCAAACGCCAGCTCGAACAGGCCATTGGCGAGGTGGACGGCGCGCCGTCCAATCGCTTCGAGGCGCGTCGTCGCGCCCGCGCCGCCCTGACTTCAGCTCAGGCCTTGCTGCGTTCGGAAGGCTATTACCAAGCCACCGTAGAGGATCAGGTCGAGGGCGATGACAAGCCTGTCGCCGTGGTTCAGATCGCGCCGGGTCGCCGCTTCGTCCTGGGCGAAACCACGATCAACTGGACTGCGCCTGCGCCGGACGCAGAAACCAGCACCGCTGTCATTGAGGACATCCGGCTCAAGCCCGGCGAGCCGGGCCGGGCCGCCGGGATTCTGGAAGCCGAAGGCCGCGTCGTCGCCGATCTGACCAGGCGCGGCTATGCGGACGCCGTCGCCCTGCCCCGCCGCGTGGTCGTGGATCACGCCACCTTCCTGGTTCAACCCGGCTTCAACATCAACTCCGGCGAGCTGGTGCGGCTGAACGGGATTCAATTGCGGACCCGCGGACCGACCAAGGAAAGCTGGCTCCAGAGCCTGGTCCCCTGGAAGGAAGGCGATCGCTACGATCCAGAGGACGTCGCCGAACTGGAACGTCGCCTTCTGGACACCGGCGTCTATGACGGCGTGGGCGTGGCCCTGTCGCCGCTGGACGACATTCGGCCGGACGGCCTGCGCCCGGTCGTCGTCACCCTCGCGGATCGGCCAATCAGCCTGCTTGAGGCCGGCGCCACCTATTCAACCTATGAAGGCGTCGGCGTCGATGTCTTCCGCACGCGCTACAATCGTTTCGGGCGCGCCGACACCCTGCGCTATGGCGCGCGCATCGCCAGCATCGACAGCCGCATCGGCGGCGAGTGGTCCCAGCCGCACTGGCGCAAGGCTGGACGGACGCTCAAGCTGTCGTCCTTCATCGTCAACGAGCAGACGGACGCCTACGACCGCAGCGCCATCACCCTGGCCGCAGACCTGTCCCAACGCCTCGGCAAGACGTCGTGGTTCAGCTACGGCCTGGGCGTCGATGCGGGCCGCTACACGGAATATCGGTTCGACCCGGTGACCCAGGCGCCGATCACCTTCGACCGCGACCTGGCCATCGTCACCCTGCGCGGCAGCGCTTTCATGGATCGCTCAAACGATCCGTTGAACCCCACCTCGGGCTATCGTCTGTCGCTGTCGACCCAGCCGACCGCTGTGGCGGGCGAGGATACGGTCCTGTTCCTGCGCACCGAGGGCCAGGCGACCGCCTATCTGCCGCTTCAGGACGACGCCAAGACCGTACTGGCCGGACGCGCCCGTATCGGCTCCATCATCGGCGGCGAAGAACTTACCGTCCCGTCGGACCGCCTGTTCTATTCGGGCGGCGGCGGCTCGGTTCGCGGCTATTCCTATCAGAGCATCAACCCGCGCCTGCCCAACAACCGACCGCGCGGCGGCCTGTCGCTGTTCGAGACCTCGATCGAAGTGCGACGCGACATCGGCGAGAAATTCCAGGCCGTGGCCTTCGTCGACGGCGGCGCCATCGGCTTCCAGGAAACGCCCAACCTGACCAATATGCGCTACGGCGCGGGCGTCGGCGTGCGTTACAAACTGCCGTTCGGCCCTGTGCGCGCCGACATCGCCTTCCCGTTGAACAAGCGTGAGGGCGACTCTGGGTTCCAACTCTATCTCAGCATCGGCCAGGCGTTTTGACCGACACACCTCCGCCTCTCGAAACGGGCGCAGACGTCGCCGACACGCCGGCCAAGAAGGCCAAGCGCAAGCGCACGCGTCTGCAACTGGCGGCCTTCATCGCGGGCGCGACCTTCGCCGGTCTGCTGGCCCTGATCGTCGTCGCCCTGGTGGGCGGGCGGATGTATCTGGTGTCCGATGCGGGGCGCGAACTGATCACCAGCTTCGTCGCGGGCAAGAAGATCAGCCGCTACGGCCGGATCAACGTCGAGGGGCTGCAAGGTGATCTGTTCAGCGACTTCCGCCTGAAGCGCGTCACCGTGACCGACGAAAAAGGTGTCTGGCTGGAAGCCACGGACGTCCGCGTCGACTGGTCCTACTGGCCTCTGCTGGCGCGGCGCTTCCATGCGACGGAAATCAGCGCCGGCCAGATTCGTCTGTTGCGCCGTCCCGAGCTTGAGCCGCCGAGCGAGCCGGGCGGGCCGCAGGCCATCTCCATCGACATCGACCGCTTCAGCGCCAATGTCGAACTGCTGGAAGGCTTCTCCAAGGAATACGGCCGCTGGACCCTCAGCGGCGACGCCGCCATTCCGCGCAAGGGCGTCAAGACCGCCAACGTCAACGCCTACAGCCTGAACCGCAAGGGCGACTATCTGCGTCTGGCCGCCGCCTTCGGCGACAAGCCCGAAGACCTGCGCGTCAATCTGCGCGCCAATGAAGCCCAGGGCGGTCCGATCGCCGGGTCGCTGGGCTATTCGCCTGATCAGCCCTTCTCGGCCGTCGCCGTAGTCAACGGCGAGGTCATCGACGTGGCCGTCCAGACCGGCCAGTTCCGTCCCCTGTTGGTCAAGGGAACCTATGGCGATAACGGGGCCAAGGTGTCGGGTTACGCCGACTTCTCCGGCTCCGACCTGCTGGAGCCCTTCGTCGAACGCATCGGCCGCACCGCCCGCTTCGGCTTCGCCATGACGCCGGATGCCAAGCGCGAAGGCTATCAGGGCGTGGCCTGGCGCCTGTACGCCGACAACATTGAATCCAGCGCGCGCGGCCTGATCCGCACCACGGACAACACTTCGCCCGACGGCATCAGCCTGGAGCTGAACACCCCCTCGCTCAGCCGCCTGGTCGGCAGTCCGATCGCCGGTCCCGCCGCCTATACGGGCGTGTTCAAGGGCGACGCCCAGGTATGGAGCCTGCAAGGCTCGGCCAGTCTGCTGAACGCCGACATCGCCTCCTATCGCGCCACGCGCATCTCGGGCCCCGTCAACATCGCCGCCAACAAGGGCCGTATCGACGTGACGACCGACGTGCGCGCCGTCGGCGGCTCATCGGCGGGCATCATCGGCGGCCTGCTGGGCTCTGCGCCGCGCATCCAGATGGAAGGCACGCGCATGGCCGACGGCGCCATGCTGCTGAAGAAGATCGACGCGCGCGGCCAGGGCCTGACCCTGACCGGCTCGGGCGGGCGCAGCCTGAACGGCGGCCTGAACTTCACCGGCCGCGCCGACCTGACCGATCTGTCGCGCATCCAGCCCGGCGCGCGCGGCGCGTTCGGCGGCCCGATCCGGGCGGCTTCGGCCAAGACCGGCGCGCCCTGGACCCTCAGCTTCGACGGGCGCGGCTCGCGCATGGCTATCGGCATGGAAGAACTGGACCGCCTGCTGGGCGCCGCGCCGCGCCTACAACTGGCCGGTTCGCTGAACGGCGGCGTCGTCTCCATTGATCGCGGCGAACTGACCGGCGCGGCCGGGCGCGCAGGCGCCAAGGGCCTGATCGAGGGGCCGAAGCTACGGCTGGCGCTGGACTGGAACGCCCAGGGCCCATTCGGCGTCGGCCCGGTCGCCATCGACGGCGCCATGTCGGGCGACGGCGCCCTGACGGGCACCCTGGCCCAGCCGCGCGCCGACCTGCGCGCCGCCTTCGACAAGGTGGCGGCGGGCGGCCTGATCCTGACCAACGCCGATCTGGTGCTTAGCTTCCGCAAGGGCGCTGACGCCTCGGACGGGCGCGTGGTGCTGAACTCCGGCTCCAACTACGGACCGGCTCACGCCTCGGGCAACTTCTTCCTGGGCGGGCCGCGCCTGCGCCTGTCGGACGTCGATGTGAACGCCGGCGGCGTCGCGGCTCAGGGCGACGTCGCCCTGTCGAACAACTTCCCCTCCAGCGCCGACCTGACCTTCACTGCCCGCCAAGGGGCTTTCCTGGCCTCGGGCGAAGCCAACGGCCGCATCCGCCTGACTGAAGGCGCGGGCGACCAAACCGCCGTTCTAGACGTCACGGGCCGCAACGTACGCCTGACCGGCCAGGACTGGACCCTGCGCAACCTGTCGCTGAAGGGCCAGGGCACGCTGGACCGCCTGCCCTTCACCCTGGCGGCCGACGTGGGCGGCGCCAATCCGGTGCAGTTCAACGGCTCGGGCGAATACGCCCGCCAGGGTCAAGCGCAGAGCCTGACCCTGCGCGGGGGCGGCCGCGTGCGCGAGATCGCCTTCACCACCCGCGCGCCCGCCGTCTTCGCCCTCAACGGCGACGGCCGCGTCGCGCGCCTGGACCTGGGCGTCGGCGGCGGCTTCCTGACCGGCGAACTGAAGCAGGACAGCGAAGGCAGCGTCATCCAGGCCGACATGACCAATGTCGAAATGGGCTCGCTCGTCCCCGACCTGCGCGGTCAGGTGACGGGTCGTGTCTCAATGCAAGGGCAAGGTGACACGCTGCGCGGCTCCGCCAACGTCGACCTCAGGCAACTGCGCAGTCTGGACGCGCCGCGCGGCCTGGCCGTCGACGGCACGCTGAACGCCGACCTGACCGGCGACGCCCTGCGCCTGCGCGCCGAGGCCCACAACGGCACGGCCGTTCAGGCTACCGCCGACGTCACCTTGCCGGTCGAAACCTCGGCCGCGCCCCTGCGTCTGGCCATCGCCCGAACCGAAAATCTGTCGGGTCAGATCGCCATTCGCGGCCAGATCCAGCCCATCTGGGACTTGTTCCTGGGCGGCGCTCAATCGCTGTCGGGGCAGGTGAACGGCCAGGCGACCCTGGCCGGCACCCTGAACGCGCCGCGCCTGAACGGCCGGCTGGACCTGAACGAAGGCGCGTTCCGTGACGGAACGACGGGCCTGCGTCTCGAGAACATGACCCTGGCCAGCCGCTTCAACGACAGCCAGGCCGTGATCGAACGCTTCCAGGCCACCGACGGCGTGAAGGGCGAAGTGTCCGGCAGCGGCGACCTGGGTCTGCGTCAGGGCTCGCCCTCGACCCTGCGGCTGGAGTTGGCGCGCTTCCAGATCATCGACAACGACATCGCCAAGGCGCGCGCCAACGGTCGCCTGACCGCCGTGCGCGGCGCAGACGGCAACATCCGCCTGACCGGCAATGTGAACATCGACGAGGCCGAGATTTCGCCCGATCTGCCCGGCTCCACCGGCATCGTCAAAATGGACGTGGTCGAGATCAACCGTCCCGGCGGCGACACTGTCGAGACCGAGAAAAAAGCCGCCGCAGGTCCGCAGATCGGCCTGGACCTGACGCTGACGGGACGCGAAATCTACCTGCGCGGCCGCGGCCTGAACGTCGAACTGCGCGCCGACGCCCGCGTGCGCGGCACCATCACCCAGCCCGAACTGAGCGGCACCGCCAATGTGGTGCGCGGCGATTATGAGTTCGCAGGCAAACGCTTCGTCTTCAATGACCGCGGCTCGGTCATCCTGTCCACCGACCCGGCGCGCATCCGCCTGAACCTGGAAGCCGTGCGCGAAGACCCGGCCCTGACCGCCGTGATCAAGGTCACAGGCACCGCCGCCTCGCCCAAGATCGAGCTGACCTCCACCCCCGACCTGCCCCAGGACGAAATCCTGTCGCAGGTGCTGTTCGGACGTTCGGCGGCGCAACTATCGCCGTTCGAGGCGGCCCAGTTGGCCTCGGCCGTGGCGTCCCTGGCGGGCGGCGGCGGCTTCGATGTGGTCGGCAACCTGCGCGAACTGGCCGGTCTGGACCGTCTGTCCTTCAGCGGCGAGGCCTCCAGCCTGACCGTTGCGGGCGGGCGCTACATCACCGACGACATCTATCTGGAGGTCATCGGCGGCGCCGAGCGCGGCGCAGCCGTCAATGTGGAATGGCAGGTCCGCCGCAACCTGGCGATCACCTCCAAGTTCGGCGGCGAAGGCGACACCGCACTGTCGATCCGCTGGCGTCGCGAAGGCCCCCGCCCCGGCGGCGACCGTCGCGATCGCCGTCCCAACGCCGCCGCTCGACGCTAACCCGGACGAGGCTGGCTGAATGCCGGTCTCGTTCTCTCGTCCATTTTGTTCTTGATTTGTTCTTGTTCGTTCCGCATCCTGCGGACATGAGTAAGGCGATCAACGGACGCGGCGCACGCTCCAACGCCTCGGGTCGGTATGAAGCCGATCGGCGCGAGGCCTACGACGACGGCTGGACAGATCAGGACGAGGCGGCGGCCCCGCTTCGCACCACCCTGTCCCCGGAACACGCCCGCACCATCATCGCCAAGAACACGAGTCCCGACGTCGGCTTCGATCGCTCCATCAACCCCTACAAGGGCTGCGAACATGGCTGCATCTACTGCTACGCCCGTCCGTCCCATGCCTGGATGGGCCTATCCCCGGGCCTGGATTTCGAGAGCCGGATCTTCTTCAAGCCGGACGCCGCGCGTCTGCTGGAACAAGAGTTCTCAAAGCCCCGATACGTCTGCCGGCGCATCCACATAGGCGGCAACACCGATCCTTATCAGCCGGTCGAGCGCGAAACGAATTCGACCCGTTCGATCCTGGAGGTGATGCAGCGCTTCAACCACCCGTTCAGCATCATCACCAAGTCGGTGCTGATCGCGCGCGACGCCGACATCCTGGGCGACATGGGGGCACGAGGTCTGGCCTCGGCCTTCGTCTCCATCACCACACTGGACCGCAAGCTGGCGCGGGCGATGGAGCCGCGCGCCTCCACGCCCGCCAAGCGGCTGGAGGCGATCAGCCGCCTGGCTGACGCGGGATGCCCGGTCGGCGTCGGCTTCGCCCCCGTCATACCCGGCCTGAACGACCATGAACTGGAGGCCGTGCTGGAGGCGGCGCAGAAGGCCGGCGCGACCTCGGCCATGTATGTGACCCTGCGCCTGCCGCTGGAGATCAAGGATCTGTTCCGCGAATGGCTGGCCGACGCCCGTCCCGACCGCGCCGCGCGCGTCATGTCCCTGATCCGCCAGACGCGCGGCGGCAAGGATTACGACCCCGACTGGTCCCAGCGCATGAAGGGAACCGGACCCGTCGCCGAGCTGATCGCCACACGCTTCAGGGCGGCGGCCAGGCGCTACGGTCTGGACGCGCCGCGTCAGGCGCTGGACCTCACCCAGTTCCGCGTTCCCGCCGACGCCCGACCGCAGCTTGACCTATTCGACATTCCCGCCTGACGCCGCCTAGGATGACCTTTCAGCAGGCAAGGTGAGGACCATCTCCATGCGCGGAACCCGGATGATCATCGTCGCAGTAGCGGCCATCAGCGCCGGCGGCTGTTCCGTCAACGTGCCGGAGAACGCCTTCCTCTACCCCGATGCGCGTATCGTAGCCGAGAAGATCGAGCTCACCCCCGGTCCCGCCATGCCGCCATCGGCGCAGACCCTGACCCTGCCCTATGCCGGCGGCCAGTTGGCCACGACCCGACTGTCTTCCGCAAAAGGCGATCAGGCGCCGCTGATCCTGTTCTGCGGCGGCAACATGTTCCGACAATCAGCCTATGGCGGACTGGTGGGCGAACAGCTCTCGGCTTTCGGCGATGTCCTGCTGTTCGATTATCCCGGCTACGGCGCCTCGACCGGCGCGTCCGACATCGCCTCCATGAAGGCGGCCGCCGAGGCCATGGCCGCGCATGCCCGTGCAACGGCCGACAAAGAACGGCGCACGCTCATCCTATGGGGACATTCTCTCGGAGGAACGGTCTGCGCCCAGGCCGCGACAACCGCCAAGGCTGACATCCTGGTGCTGGAAACGACCACTCCCTCGGCCGGCGCTGTCATTGAAGAGTCCCTGGGATGGAAAAGGCTGCTGGTTCGCGTTCGCCTGGCCCCGCCGTTGGAGGAAATCGATATCCCCGCGACGCTCGCCGGCTATCAAGGCCGGGTCATCGTCCTGGAGGCTGGACGCGATACGGTTCTGCCGCCGGTCCTGAGCCGTCGTCTGGCCCAGGCCCTGACGGAGAACGGACGATCGGTCGATCATCTGATCTTCGCCGAAGCCGGCCACAACGACGTGCATAGCCAACCCGACTTCACGCCCCGAATGACCGAAGCCCTCGCCCGTTCCTAGTCTCGCCTAGCGCCGGAACACGCCGACCAGTTCGATATGCGTCGACCAGATGAACTGGTCGATGGGCATGACCTTCTCCAGTCGGAAACCGGCGTCGACCAGAACGCGCGCGTCGCGGGCGAAGGTCTGGGGATTGCAGGACACGCCGACGACGACCGACGCCTTCGTCCCCGGCAGTTGCTGCGTCTGTTCCAGAGCGCCCGCGCGCGGCGGGTCGAGCACGATGGCCTCGCAGCCCTTCAGGTCATAGGGCGACAACGGGCGACGGAACAGATCGCGCGCCTGGGCCTCGATCCCCTTCAGACCCTGAGCCGTGCTGAGGCCCGCCTTCAAGGCGGCGATGGAGGCGGCGGCGGAATCGGCGGCCGTCACGCTGGCGACCTCGGCCAGGGGGAAGGTGAACGTGCCCGCCCCGCAGAACAGGTCCGCCACCTTCTTGGCCCCCCTCACCGCCTCGACCGCGCGTTCGACCATGGCCGCTTCCGCAGCCGGAGAGGCCTGCAGGAAACCGCCCGCCGGCAAGGGCACGGACGCGCGCCCGAAGCGCACGCGCGGCTGGCGCGCCATGACCAGCGTGTCGCCATCCAGGCTGAGCCGCGCCAGATCGGCCTCGGCCGCCGCCGCAATGGCCAGCGCCAACTGGTCTCCATTCAGGCCGCCCGAACGCTTTTCGACCCCCGTCACATCGACGTCCAGACCGGTGTCGGTCAGGGTCACGTGCAGGGTCGGCGCCGATTTCGGATGCCCCAGGAAGGGGGCCGCCACCTTGGCCAAGGCGGGCAGAGCCGCCGTCAGGTGCGGGTCCGACAACGGACAGTCCGTCAGTTCGACCACCCGCCACGACTTGCGCGCCTTGAAACCCAGGGTGACGCGGCCGTCCGCGCCCTGCCGCGCGTGCAGCGCCAGGCGACGGCGGCTGGCCAGCGGCGTCGCCACCGTCGCCTCGACTTCGGTTTCCAGCCCCTCGCGCGCCAAGGTCTGGAGCACCACCTCGCGCTTCCAGGCCAGATAGGGTTCGTCTGCCCAATGCTGCAGCGGCGCGACCCCGCACTCGGCATAGATCTGCGAGTGAATTGGGCGACGGTCGGGGCTGGCCTCGATCAGATCGAACCGCTCGGCCCGGCCGTCCTTGATCTCAGCGGCGATCACCTCGCCCGGCAGGGCGCCCGGCACGAAGACCGGGCCGTTGGCGGTGTCGGCGATCCCGTCGCCCTGATGGCCCATGCGGGCGATGGTCAGCGTCTGCGTCATGCAGCGGCTTCTAACGGCTTCCGCGCGAAAATCGAAACATGAACGAAGATGAACGAGGCGATCAAAAGCCGTTCAGCTTCACGGCCCTATCAATGGCTGCAACAGACGGCGACCTGATCCGTTCAGGTGCGGCATCCGTCGAAGGAAAAAAACGATGATCGCTCTCATCTCGAAAAAAGCCTCGGCCGCCGCCATCGCCGCCCTGGCCTGCGCCTCGGCCGTCGCCCTACCCGACGTCGCCTCAGCCCAAAGCTACGGCTATGACTATCCGCCAGCCTATGGCTACGGCAACAGCGGTTACAGCCAGGGAACCTACTACGACCCCTGCGCGCGGGATCAGCGCCAGCGCGCCACGACCGGAGGACTGCTGGGCGCCGCCATCGGCGCCGTCGCCGGCGCGCAACTGGCCGCGCGCGGCCGCCGCACCGAGGGCAGCGCCCTGGGCGGCGTCTTGGGCGCC
>DJDA01000045.1:67267-67877 GCA_002430835.1 Brevundimonas sp. UBA5936 | reverse complement strand
GGCGCTTCCCCCCGCCCTCTGCCCAGGCCGTGCGCGCCGACGTCCTGGCCGGCCGCTGGCCCCCCGCAGGCGCTCAGGGCGGCCGTCCGCCCTCCCCCGAACTGGTGCGACAAATGCGAGAACTGTGGCCCGAGTAATGCCTCGCCGCATCGCCGCCCGTTTCGCACCCGAAAAAATTATCGCACCGCACACGATCGTTGGGTGAATTATTACGCTATATTGCGATAAATTGACATTTACGATCTTTATCGTGGTAGACAAGCGCTAAAATTGGAATAATATTTGCACACATCGCCGTCGCCTCGTTTAATGTGCAAATGCAAAAAGGCGGCCGTTCCAACCCTGGTGGTTTTCTGATCGAGCAGCGTCGGCTGGAGAAACAGCCCGCTGATCTGCGCGTGCGCGCCTTCACGGAGATCACGCTCAAACCGACCGCCGCCAGCGGGACGGTCCAGGCGTCGCGCTGCACCGACTGCGGCGTGCCCTTCTGCCAGAACGCCTGCCCGCTGCAGAACAACATCCCCGACTGGCTGGCCCTGTCGGCGGACGGTGACCTGCGCGAGGCCTGGCGCGTCGCCGCCTCCACCTCGACCATGCCGGAAATCTGCGG
>DJDA01000045.1:67060-67256 GCA_002430835.1 Brevundimonas sp. UBA5936 | reverse complement strand
CCGCAGGACCGTCTGTGCGAGGGCGCATGCACCCTGCAGCAGTCCGGCTGGGACGGCGTCACCATTGGCTCGGTCGAGGCCTGGATCGCGGATGCCGCCTTCGACAACGGCTGGGTCGAGCCCATCCGCCCCCTGGCCGAACGCGGCCAGAGCGTCGCCATCGTCGGCTCCGGCCCCGCCGGCCTGGCCGCCGCCG
>DJDA01000045.1:0-67053 GCA_002430835.1 Brevundimonas sp. UBA5936 | reverse complement strand
GGCATCCCCGGCTTCAAGCTGGAGAAGCGCATCGTCCAGCGCCGCATCGACCGTCTGATCGAAGGCGGGGTCCAGTTCGTGCTCAACACCAACGTCGGCGTCGACATCTCGATGGACGAGCTGCGTGATCGCCATGACGCCGTCCTGCTGGCCATGGGCGTCTATCAGGCCCGCACCCTCAGCGTCCCCGGACGCGGTCCGGACGACACCGTCGCCGCACTCGACTTCCTGATCGCCCAGAACCGCGTCGACTGCGGCGACGCCGCCGATGCGTCGGCGCCCCACGCCGCCGGTCGCGACGTGGTCGTCGTGGGCGGCGGCGACACGGCCATGGACTGCGTCCGCACCGCCATCCGTCAGGGCGCGAACAGCGTCGTCTGCCTCTATCGCCGCGATCGCGACAACATGCCCGGCTCGGCCCGCGAGGTGCAGAACGCCGAGGAAGAAGGCGTCCGCTTCGAATGGCTGGGCGCGCCCAAGGCCCTGATGTCCAAGGGCGAGGCTGTCGTCGCCGTCCGCGCCCAGCGCATGGCCCTGACGGAAGCCGCTCCCGGCCAGCGTCGCGACATCGCCCCTGTGCCCGGCTCGGACTTCGACCTGCCGGCCGATCTGGTGATCGAGGCTCTGGGCTTTGAACCCGAGGCCTTCGCCGAGCAACTCGACGCCGGCCTGGGCCTGACCAAGTGGAACACCCTGCAGGTGGCGCGTGGCGGTTTCGCTACCACCCTGCCCGGCGTGTTCGCCGCCGGAGACGCCGTGCGCGGCGCCTCCCTCGTCGTCTGGGCCGTGCGCGACGGCCAGGACGCCGCCGCCGAAATCGACCGCTACCTGCGCGCGCGTACCGAGGAAGCCGCGGCATGACCGACGCATCGCAATCCAACTGGCTGGCCCAGTATGAAGAAAACCGCGCCCGCCTGATCGAAGGCGGCGCCTATGACCCTGCATCCGAGCGCGACGCCTGCGGCGTGGGTCTGGTCTGCGCCATCGACGGCAAGCCGCGCCGCGAGATCGTCGAGATGGCCATCAAGTCGCTGAAGGCCGTGGCCCACCGTGGCGCGGTCGACGCCGACGGCCTGTCCGGCGACGGCGCGGGCGTCATGATCGAACTGCCCCAGGCCTTCTTCGCGGCCCAGGTGCGCGCCGTCGGCCAGACCCTGCGCCCCGGACCCATCGCCGTGGGTCAGGTCTTCCTGCCGCGCACCGACCTGGGCGCCCAGGACCACGCCCGCGCCATCGTCGAGGCCGAGGCCATCCGCTCGGGCTTCTACATCTACGGCTGGCGTCAGACGCCGATGGACCTGTCGGTGGTGGGAGTCCGCGCCGACGCCACCCGGCCCGAGATCGAGCAGATCATGCTGGCCGCGCCGGAAGGCATGGAGATCGAGGCGCTGGAGCGCGAACTCTTCCTGTGTCGCCGTCGCATCGAAAAAGCGGTGCAGGCGAGCGGCCTGAACGGCTTCTACCTGTGCTCGCTGTCGGCCCGCTCCATCGTCTATAAGGGCATGGTCCGCGCCGAGCTGCTGGGACAGCTGTATCACGACCTGAACGACCCGACGGTCGAGGCCGGCTACGCCGTCTTCCACCAGCGCTATTCGACCAACACCTTCCCCGAGTGGAAGCTGGCCCAGCCCTTCCGCATGCTGGCCCACAACGGCGAGATCAACACGCTGCAGGGCAACCTGAACTGGATGCGCAGCCACGAGATCCGCATGGCGGCCTCGGCCTTTGGCGACCGCGACCAGGAGGTCAAGCCGGTGGTCCAGCCGGGCGGTTCGGACTCGGCGGCCTTGGACAATGTCTTCGAGGTCCTGGTCCGCGCGGGTCGTCCCGCCCCCCTGGCCAAGGCCCTGCTGGCGCCCGAGGCCTGGTCCTCGGACGACGTGGTGATGAAGCCCGAGCACCGCGCCCTCTACGCCTACTGCAACGCCGTCATGGAGCCGTGGGACGGCCCCGCCGCCCTGTGCGCAGTCGACGGCCGCTGGGTCGTGGCGGGCAAAGACCGCAACGGCCTGCGTCCCCTGCGGGCCGTGGAAACCGTGGACGGCCTGCTGCTGGCCGGTTCCGAGGCCGGCCTGGTCCCCCTGCCCGAGGGCCGCATCAAGCGCCGCCTGCACATCGGTCCCGGCAAGCTGATCGCCGTCGATCTGAAGCACGGCCGCATCTACGACGAACATGAGGCCGTCGACGCCCTGGCCGCCGCCCAGCCCTATTCGGACTGGCTGGAGAACATGGTCGATCTGGAGCCGATCATCGGCCCCGGACCCGAGCCACGCGCCGCCACCGGCGAGGCCTTGATCCGTCGCCAGATCGCCGCCGGTTTCAGCCGCGAGGATCTGGACCTGCTGCTGGACGCCCTGGTCCGCGACGGCAAGGAGGCGGTCGGCTCCATGGGCGACGACGCCCCGCCCGCCGTCCTGTCCAGCCTGCCTCGCCCGTTGGCCCACTACTTCCGCCAGAACTTCTCGCAGGTCACCAACCCGCCCATCGACCCCCTGCGCGAAGCCGGGGCCATGAGCCTGAAGACACGCTTCAAGAACCTGGGCAACATCCTGGCCCAGGACGAGGCCCAGACCGAAGTCTTCGTGCTGGACAGCCCGGTCCTGACCACCGGCATGTACCAGCGCCTGCTGGGTGTCATCGCCGACGGCTCGACCACGGTGATCGACTGCACCTACCCGGTCCCCGCCGAGGGCGACCGTTCCGGCGCGGGCCTGCGTCAGGCGCTCGACCGCATCCGCGACGAGGCCGAGGCCGCCGCGCGCGAGGGCGCCACCTTGATCGTCCTGACCGACGAACACGCCTCGGCCGAGCGTCTGGCCGCGCCGATGATCCTGGCCACCGCCGGGACGCACGGCCGTCTGATCGCGGCGGGCCTGCGCACCTATTGCTCCCTGGTCGTGCGGTCCGCCGAGACCCTCGACCCGCACGCCTTCGCCGTTCTGGTCGGGGTGGGCGCCACCGCCGTCAATCCGTGGCTGGCGCAGGAGCTGTTCCAGGAACGTCTGGATCGCGGGGCCTATCCGGGCCTGACGCTTCACGACGCCTGCCTCAACTACAAGCACGGCATCGAGGCCGGTCTGCTCAAGGTGCTGGCGCGCAAGGGCATCAGCATCATCTCCGCCTATCGCGGCGGCTGCGAGTTCGAGGTCCTGGGCCTGTCGCGGGCCCTGGCCGCCGAGTTCTTCCCCGGCGCCCCGTCGCGCATCTCCGGCATCGGTCTGGCCGGTCTGGAGCAGGCGGCGCTCAAGCGTCACACAGTCGCCTTCGGCGCAGCGGTTCCCTCCCCGTCGATGGGCGGCTTCTTCCGCATCCGTGCGGGCGGCGAGGCCCACGCCCATGACGCGAAGACCATCCACCTGTTGCAGGACGCGGTGAACCGCGGCGACTTCAAACGCTTCAAGCAATACTCAGCCGCCGTTCGCGAACAGGCCGATCTCGCCCTGCGCGACCTGCTGGACTTCAAGGAGGGCCTGACCCCGGTCCAGTTGCACGAGGTCGAAAGCGTCTCGGACATCCGTCGCCGCTTCCTGTCCCAGGCCATGTCGCTCGGCGCCCTGTCGCCTGAGGCCCACGAGACCCTGAACATCGCCATGAACCGGATGGGCGCGCGCGCCGTCTCCGGCGAGGGCGGCGAGGACCCGGCCCGTTACGTCCCCCGTCCAAACGGCGACAACGCCAACTCGGCGGTCAAGCAGGTGGCCTCGGGCCGCTTCGGCGTCACCGCCGAATACCTGAACCAGTGCCGCGAGATCGAGATCAAGGTGGCCCAGGGCGCCAAGCCCGGCGAGGGCGGCCAACTGCCCGGCTTCAAGGTCACTGAATTCATCGGCCGTATGCGTCACGCCGTGCCCGGCACGACCCTGATCAGCCCGCCGCCGCACCACGACATCTATTCGATCGAGGATCTGGCCCAGCTGATCTACGACCTGAAGGCGATCAACCCCGACGCCAAGGTCACGGTCAAACTGGTCTCGGCCACCGGCATCGGCGCCATTGCGTCGGGCGTGGCCAAGGCCAAGGCCGACGCCATCCTGATCGCCGGCCACAACGGCGGCACGGGCGCCTCGCCCCAGACCTCGGTCAAGCACGCCGGCATGCCGTGGGAGATCGGCCTGGCCGAGGCGCATCAGGTCCTCAGCCTGAACCACCTGCGCTCCTCCGTCAGCCTGCGCGCCGACGGCGGCATCCGCACCGGCCGCGACGTGGTCCTTGCTGCGCTGCTGGGGGCCGAGGAATACGGCATCGGCACCTCGGGCCTGATCGCCATGGGCTGTCTGATGGTGCGCCAGTGCCATTCCAACACCTGCCCGGTCGGCGTCTGTTCGCAGGACGAGCGCCTGCGCGCCAAGTTCACGGGCACGCCGGAAAAGGTGGTCAACCTGTTCACCTTCATCGCCGAGGAGGTCCGCGAAATCCTGGCCTCCATCGGCGCCCGCACCATCGACGAGATTGTCGGCCGCACCGACCTTCTGCGTCAGACGCGGCGCGGCGGCTCGCATCTGGACGATCTGGACCTCAACCCCCTGCTGATGAAGGTCGACGTCGACCGTCCCGGCCGCTGGGCCGACAAGGTGCGCAAGCCCGTCCCCGAGAGCCTGGACGCCCAGGTGCTGAAGGACGCCCAGGCCTTCCTGGAGCGCGGTCAGACGCTGGAGCTGTCCTATCCGCTGAACAACACCCAGCGCACCGCCGGCGCCGGCGTTTCGTCCGCCATCGTCCGCAAGTTCGGTCCGGAGGGTCCGCAGGGCCGTCTGAAGCTGAAGCTGGAAGGCATCGCCGGTCAGAGCTTCGGCGCCTTTGGCGCGCGTGGCCTGATCCTCGACGTCACTGGCGAGGTCAACGACTATGTCGGCAAGGGCCTGTCGGGGGCCGACATCCACGTCCGTCCCTATGAGTGGCGCGCGGACCAGCAGGTCTGCGGCAACACCACCCTCTATGGCGCCACCTCGGGCCGTCTGTTCGTGGCGGGCGCGGCGGGCGAACGCTTCGCCGTCCGCAACTCGGGCGCCGAGGCCGTGGTCGAGGGTCTGGGCGCGCACGGCTGCGAATACATGACCGGTGGTCGTGTGGTCGTGCTCGGCGCGGTCGGCTGGAACCTGGCGGCCGGCATGAGCGGCGGCGAGCTGTTCGTGCTCGACGCCGACGGTCGCGCGGCTCAGGCCCTGAACGGCGACATGGCCGGGGTCGGTCGCATCGACGCCGAAGCCGAAGCCCGCCTCAAGGCCCTGATCGAGGCCCACGCCGCCGCCACCGCCTCGCCTCTGGCCAAGCGCATCCTGTCCGACTGGTCCCAGTTCGCGCCGCGCTTCGTCCGCATCGCGCCCAAGACCGTCCTCGCCGTCGAGGCCGCAGAACCCGACGTCAGGCTGGCCCAACCGGCCTGACGTCGCCCGCCCCTTTTCGCCCGCGTCTTCTCCCCGAGACCTTCATGACACCACCGACGATCACCAAGGCCGCAGCATTCTGTTGCGGCCTTTTCGCCATGGCCCTCGCGGCGCCCGCCTTCGCCGCCGCCCCGCCCGATCTACTGGCGCATCAAGTCCCGCTGGCGCTGGACGGCCCCGGCACGGCCTGGATCCTGACCTCGACGGCCCTGGTGCTGATGATGACCCTGCCGGGTCTGGCGCTCTTCTATGGCGGCATGGTGCGCAAGAAGAACCTGATCGCGACCATCGCCCATTCCACGGCGGCTATGGCCATCGTCACCGTTCTCTGGTTCGTCGCCGGCTACACCCTGTCCTTCGGAACCATCGACGGCCCGGCCAACGGCTTCATCGGCAGCGTTCAGGCCCTCTTCCTCAACGGCGTCGGGGTGAAGACCGCCCACGCCCTGACCCCCGGCCTGCCCGAGTTCCTGTGGATCAGCTATCAGCTGACCTTCGCCATCATCACCCCGGCCCTGATCGCGGGCGCCTTCGCCGAGCGGATCAAGTTCTCGGCCAGCGTCCTCTTCTTCACCCTGTGGCACCTGATCGTCTATGCGCCGGTCTGCCATCAGGTCTGGGGCGGCGGATGGATGGGCGAACTGGGCGTGCTCGACTTCGCGGGCGGGGCCGTGGTCCACGTCAATGCGGGCGTGGCGGGCCTGGTCTGCGCCATCGTGCTCGGCCCGCGTCACGGCTGGGGTCGCGACAACATGGCCCCGCACAACCTGGCCTTCACCGCCATCGGCACCGGCCTGCTCTTCGTCGGCTGGATGGGCTTCAACGGCGGCTCGGCTGCGGGCGCCAATGAGATCGCCGCCGTCGCCGTCTTCAACACCCTGCTGGCCCCCGCCGCCGCCGCCGTCGGCTGGATCGCGGTCGAGTGGACGCTGAAGAAGAAGCCGACCCTGCTGGGTCTGCTGACCGGCGTGGTCGCGGGCCTGGTCGCCATCACCCCAGCCGCCGGTTTTGTCGATCCCAGGGGGGCCTTCTTCATCGGCCTGATTTCAGGCCCGATCGCCTATGTCGGCGCGGTCTGGCTCAAACACAAACTCAAGTATGACGACAGCCTGGACGCTTTCGGCGTGCACGGCGTCGCCGGGATCGCCGGCGCCCTGCTGACCGGGGTCTTCGCCAACGCCGCCATCAATCCCCTCGCCGAAGGGGCAAGCGTGTGGAAGCAAGCCGTCGGCCTGGGCGGCGCCATGGTCTGGAGCGCCGTCGGCACCTTCGTCGTGCTGATGATCTGCAAATACACGGTCGGCCTGCGCGTCCAGACCGAGGCCGAGATCGAGGGCCTCGACTTCAGCCAGCACGGCGAGGCTCTTCATTAGGCGTCGCACTGTAGGAAACCAAAAAAAGGGGGCGGCTCTCGCCGCCCCCTCGATTGGCGTCATCCGCCAACCTCAGTCGTTCCGATAGGTCACGCCGCCCTTCATGACGTATTTGACGTGCTCCAGCGTGGTCACGTCGCTCAGCGGATCACCGGAGACGGCGATCACGTCGGCGGCGTAGCCGGGCGCCAGACGACCGATCTCGTTTTGCAGGCGGAAGTGGGTGGCGGCGCCGACGGTGGCGGCGCGGACAGCTTCCAGCGGCGTCAGACCCGCCTGCACCAGCAGGCCGAACTCCTTGGCGTTTTCACCATGCGGCGACACGCCGGAGTCGGTGCCGAAGGCGATCTGGATGCCCGCGCGGTGGGCGCGACGCGCCATGTCCAGCATCTGCGGACCGGCTTCCAACGACTTCTTGCGCTGGTTCGGCGTGAAGAAGCTCTCCGGACGCGAGGCCTCACGGGCGACGAAGTCGCCGGCCAGCAGGGTCGGCACCAGCCAGCCGTTGTTGGCCTTGAAGATGCGGATGGATTCGTCGTCCAGGAAGGTGCCGTGTTCGATCGAGTCGCCGCCGGCGCGCAGGAAGCTGTTGATGCCGTCCGTGCCGTGGGCGTGGGCGGTCACCGTGCGGCCCATGAAGTGCGCGGTCTCGACGATGGCCTGCAGTTCTTCGTTCGAGAACTGCTGGTTCAGGCCGGCGCCGGTGTCGGACAGCACGCCGCCCGTGGCCGTGATCTTGATGATGTCGGCGCCCGCGCGCACGCGTTCGCGCACCGAGCGACGGCAATCGTCGGCGCCCGAGCAGACGCCGTTCTGGCGCAGAACGGGGACCAGGGCGCTGTTCACGCCGTTGGCGTCGCCGTGGCCGCCGTGCGGCGTCACCGTACCGGCAGAAACCAGCAGACGCGGGCCGGGAATCTTGCCCGCCGCGATGCCGTTGCGCAGGGCCACGACGGCGTCGCTGGCGCCGCCCAGATCGGCGACGGTGGTGAAGCCGGCGCGCAGCGTCACCAGGGCGTAGGCCGCGCCCTGAACGGCGGAGTCGGCGGCGGTGTTGGTGAAGCGGGCGACGCGGTTGCCTTCCCCCTGCTGGTTGGTGATGTGGACATGGCTGTCGATCAGGCCCGGCAGCACGAACTTGTCCGACAGGTCGACCACGTCGCCCTGGCCGACGAAGCCGTTGACGATCTCGCGCACGCGGCCGTTTTCAATCACCAGGGTCTGGTTCTGGGTCACGCGGCCGGTGGCCGGATCAGCCAGCAGGCGCCCGGCGTGAATATAGGAGACGGTCGGAGCGGCGGCGGTCTGTTGCGCCACGGCCGGGGTTGAAGCGAGAAGAGCGGCCGCAAGGCCGACGACCCATGATTTCTTAGATGACAGCTGCACTGTGCTCCTCCACGCGGCGATAGGTCGCCGCCCCATTTGAAAATATTGCCGACGCAGGGCCGGGATCAGGTGCGGCGGGACAGACGCCCCGCCGCTATGGCTTCAGACCGCCTTGCGGAGATCTAGAAGGTCTTGGTGACCGCGACCGTGTAGTAGCGGCCGATGGTGTCGTAGTTCTGCGGATCGTAGGTGCCGCGGACGTCCCCCACTTGCGGCGGCGCTTCATTGAACAGGTTGGTCACGGTGAAGCGCAAGGACGTGTCGTAAGGCAGCGTCACCCGGGCGTTCAGGTCGAACACGTCATAGGCGTCCACGCCGCGCGCCGTGCTGGTCGGCGAGGTCACGCGGGCGCTGTTGATCATCTCCGACATGTGGCGCCAGCGTAGGCCGACATTCCAGCTATCACGCGAGTAGGTAACGCTGGTCGACGCCTTCCATTCGGGGTGCGCCTGGCCGGCGTTGGCCTCGATCGCCGTGCCCCAGGTGCCGGCGTAGTCGTACGTCGGCGCGCCCGGCAGGGCCTGGATCTCGAAGCTGTTCAGATAGCTGATCGCCGAGCTGACGCTGAGCTGCCCCTCGTCCGGCAGGCCGACATCGCCCAGGTGCAGACGCCAGTCCAGCTGCAGGTCGATGCCGGTGACGTTGAACTGGCCCAGGTTCAGCAGAGGCTGACGCGGGTTGATCATATAGCCGTCGTTGGTCCCGCGATCCTGCAGGGTGCAGTAGTAGTTGTTGGGATCGAACGTCGGGTTGTTGCCCCCGTCGTTGAAGCAGTAGCGGATGCCGTTGCCGACGCCCAGGACGCCGACCGCATCAGCCACCTTGATCTGATACCAATCGATCGAGGCGCTGATGTTGCTCAGCCAGGGCGACTGGAAGGTCGGCTGCAGCACCGTGCCGAACGAATAGGTGTCGGCCGTTTCTTCCTGAAGGTCAGGGTTGCCGCCAGTCAGGGCGAACACCTGGGCGGCGCCGAACTGGAAGTCGTTGATCAGGGCCGAAGGCACGCCCAGGGAGACGCAAAGCGCCTTGACCTTTTCGGCGTCGGGGCCGTTGCGGAACGAACTGCGGTAGTCGCAGGGGTCGCCGTTGGTGTTGCTGGCGGACGGCGTGCCGATGTCGACCGTCGCCGACGACACGGGCGAATACAGCTCGCCCACGCTGGGGGCGCGGACGGCGCGGTTGTAGCCGCCGCGCAGGCGCACCACGTCGTTCACCTGCCAGTTCAGGTCCGCCTTATAGGCATGGACGCCGCCGACCGAGCTGTAATCGGAGAAGCGGTAGCCCAGATCCATCTCCAGCGACTTGACGAAAGGCAGGTCGCGCAGCAGCGGCACCAGGAACTCTGCAAAGACCTCCGTCGTGTCGACATTGCCGGATGAAGCCCGCAACTCGCTGTAGCCCAGGATGTCGCTGGTGCCGTCAGGCTGGTCCAGGGCGCCGTCGGGGCGGAAGTCGAAGTGGTTGTAGCGATAACCCAGACCGGCGGCGAAGCGCACCTCGCCTGCGGGCAGGTTGAACAGCCCGCCCTGCATCGACGCCTCGGCCATGCGCTGAGTCAGCTCATTGGTGTTAGTGGTGCTGCGTCGCACATAATCCACGCACTCGGCCGACGGATCATGGTTGCCGAAGGGGTTGAAGCCCCCGGCGCAGAATTCCGACCCGCCGGTGGGGCTGTAGAGCAGGCGCGTGATGGCCGAGCGGCTGACGCCGCCGGTCTGGACGTTGTCGAAGTCAGCCTTTGACGCGCTAGCGTAGGCTTCCCAGGTCCAGTCCTTGTAGCCGACCTGGCCCGACAGGCCGCCGATGAACTGATAGACGTTGTAGGCGTAAGATTGCAGGCGTTCGCCCGCGAAATCCAGATCCTTCCATAGGGCGAAGTCCGCCGTGGGGTTGGGTCGAGACGCCAGTATGTGGGCGAAATCAGCTCCGATGTACGGGTTGGTCACCGGCGCCGACAAGGCATAGGCCAGCCCTGCCAGAGTTGGGTTGAAAGTGCCCTCAGATTCATAACTGGTCAGCGAACCTTGCAGGAAGAAGTCGATCTCGGGCGTGATCTGATAGTCGACGCGGCCGAACAGCGAATAGCGTTCATTCTCGTTCTGGATGCGCCCGCGGTTCCAGCCCCACAGCATGTTGGTGCCGGCGGCGTTCAGGAAGTGGTTGTCGGTCTCGGGATCCTTCAGGTTCATCACGGGCGAAGCGCCGCCCAGGTTGAACAGGGTCTGGTCACCGGTGTTGAAGCCGATCTGGCCGTTATAGAAGCTGCCCGCGCCCAGCACGGGATTGACGCCGTACTGGCCCACGAAGACGTCGTTCACGGCGCTCAGCGTCGGCCGGTTGCTGCCGAACCAGGCCGCTCCCTGGGAGATGATGGCCGTGTTGGACTGACGGTTGCGCACGAAATAGTAGTCGCGCTTGGACTGATAGGCCACGTCGCGCATGGAGTAGTCGAGCGAGATCACCGCCCGGCCGCGGCCCTCGGCGAAGGCGTCGCCGGCCGTGATCGACGTGCGGAAGGTCTCGCCGTCGCCGTAGTCGCTGATGCCGTACTGGGACGCGACGGTCACCCCGCTGAAGTTGCGCTTCAGGATGAAGTTGACCACGCCCGCAGTGGCGTCCGAACCATAGGCGGTCGAAGCGCCGCCGGTGATGACCTCGACATTGCCGATCAGGGCTTCGGGGATGATGTTCAGGTCGACCGAACCGTCCGGGTTGGACGGCTGCAGACGTTTGCCGTCCAGCAGCAGCAGGGTGCGCTTGGACCCCAGGCCGCGCAGGCTGGCGTAGGCCTGGCCGCCGTTCAGGGAGGTGGAGGACGACCCGGCCGTGCTCTGCCCCATGGCGCCCGAAAACTGGGGCATCTGGGTCAGGGCCTTTTCAACCGTGACCTGCCCGGTGTTCTCGATAGCCTCGGTAGTGACGGAGACCAGCGGACTGTTGGAAGCGTAGTCGCGGCGGGCGATGCGCGAGCCCGTGACGACGATTTCACTGACTTCGACGGCTGCGCCCGGATCTTCGGACGCTTCCTGAGCGACGGCGACGTTCGCCGCGCTCATCAGGGCTACTGACGCGCACCCGCCGGCCAGCAGGACACGATACATCGCGGGGCTACGACCCCGAGAACCACTAGAAAACATGAAATCCCCTCTGTTGCTGACGTTTCACCCGCGCCCCTCAGCGCGAGTCGATCCCCTGAAATCGCCCCCTTTTCGCCACTTTATTTCACGCGAAAAATTTCTCCACATGACCCGCTTTGATATTTAAAATTCGAAATGATTTTCAAAATTAGGCGTCAGCTACAGAATTTATCCTCACCTCAAGGCGAGTCCGGTGATGCTTTGAGGGAAAGGTCACATGCGACTGGAGGGTCGAAGACGGTCGAATTAGCCGCCCGACAGGCAAGACCTAGCCGCTCGAGGATTCTGGTCGTCGGCTGAAATGGCCAGGAGACGCCTAGGCCTCAACAGTCCTGAATGGTCGGATGAGCAGGAGCAAACCCAAACCCGACGCGCTGGCGACCGCCCCCATCATCGCAAAATAGGCTGCCGGCGACATGAGACTCCAGGTCGATCCGACCAGCCCCGCCAGCAGGTTTCCGGCAAAGGCGGCCAGGAACCAGGCGGCGATCATGGTGGCCGTCATCTGCACCGGGGCCAGTCGCCCGAACAAGCCCAGCCCAACGGGCAGGATGAACAGTTCGCCGCTGGTCAGCAGGACGAAGAAGGCCACGAGCCACAACCAGTGGACAGCCCCCTGCCCCGCCAGCATCGCGACCAGCGCAAGACCGAAGAAGGCGCCCGCGACCAAGGCTGCGCCCGTCGCCATCCGGGCCAGGGACGACATCCCCCTCCCCTTGCGCGCAGATCGATCCCAGGCCGTGACCAGGATCGGCGTCAGCAGGAAAACCAGCAAGGGATTCAGCGACTGGAACCACGTCATGGGAATGGTCCAACCGCCCAACGATCGCTCCACGTCGCTGCCGATCCACAAGGCCAGGGTGTTGCCGACCTGCTCATAGGCGACGCGGAACACGACCACAGCCAGGATCACGCCGCCGAACAGCATCAGAGACGACCGTTCCAGCCCGGCGCCCTTGACCTTCTCTTCCCGCGCCGCGCGCGGCGGATCGGCAGGCAGGTAGCGCCCGCCCAGCAGATAGATGGCCAGGCCCGCCGCCATGCCGACCCCGGCCAGGGCGAAGCCCCAGTGCCAGCCGTAGATCTCGCCCACCGCGCCGCAGACCAGCGGCGCCATGAAGGCCCCCAGGTTCACGCCCATGTAGTAGATGTTGTAGGCGCTGCCGCGACGCGGATCGTCGGGCTTGTACAGCCCCGCCACCTGGCCCGGCAGGCTGGGCAGGAACAGGCCGTTGCCGATCGCGATGACAGCCAGCGCCGGATAGAAGAGCGCCTCCGACGCCATCATGAAGTGGCCCAGGATCATGATGGAGGCGCCCAGAACCACCGAGCGTCGCCGCCCCAGCCAGCGGTCCGCCAGCACCCCGCCGAAGATGGGCGTCAGATAGATGACCGCCGTATAGACGCCGTAGATGATCGACGCCCGCCCCTGCTCGATCAGCAGGGTGGTGGTCATGTAGTAGACCAACAGGGTCCGCATGCCGAAGAAGGAGAACTTCTCCCACATCTCGGTCAGGAACAGGACGGTCAACCCGCGCGGCTGGCCCAGGAAGCTCTTTTCACTGGCGGCGATGGTCATGCGGCTTGGTCCTCCCCCGACCTCGACCCGTTTTAGAAATAGGCCTGGATCGTGAAGCCGATGGTCCGCGGCTGAACGGTGATCCAGCTTTCCGGCGCGACCTGGCCGACGGCGCTGGCCAGCACCCGGCCGTCGTCATCGAACAGGTTGCGCACGAAGACCGACGCCTCGATCGGGCGCCCCGGCAGGCGAACTCCCGCCGTCAGGTTGACCAGATGATAGTCGCCGTACTCCCGGTTGGCCGCGTTGTCCGTGTCAAAGCGCGTGTTCATCTTACCCGTGTAGCTGTAATCGATCCGGGCGTAGGCGTCCCGAGCCTCGAACACGGTAAAGGCCTGACGCGCGCCGGCGCTGATCTGCTCGCGCGCCACGCCCGGCACACGGTCTCCGTCCGACCAGGTAGTGAAGGGCACGTCCTCGGTCAGGGTGGAATCGGTCAGCCCCACCGTGCCGTAGACGTCCAGGGCGTCGTTGACGGCGAAGCGGGTTTCGATCTCGGTCCCAATGCTGCGCGCCTTGCCCGCATTGGTGCGGAACGAGAAGGAGCAGGACGGCAGGCTCATCGTCGTCTGGATGTCGGTCCAGTCGATGTAATAGACGCTGGCGTTGACGGTCAGGCGACGATCCATGAACTGGTTCTTGGAGCCGACCTCATAGTTCCAGACCGAGTCCGAACCGAAACTGCCCGGCGTTTCCTTCAGGCCCAGCTTGTCCAGATCGGCGCGACACAAGTCGGCCGGAACCGTGGTGTTGACCCCGCCCAGGCGGAAACCCTTGGACGCCTGGACATAGATCATGTTGTCCCGCGTGGCGTCGAACGACAGGTTGAACTTGGGCGTCACGCCGTCTTCAGAGAACTCACCCGCATAGCGCGACACGCCGCCGTTCAGCAGACCGGACGAGAAGGTCTCGTACTCCTCGCTGAAGTCGAAATAGCGCAGGCCCGCCGTCGCCGTCAGGCGCGGCGTGATCTTGTAGGAGATCTCGCCGAACACCGCCTTCTGCTCCTGACGGATGTTCTGGAAGCCATAGAAGGCCTGGTCCACGCCCGGCGCGCCGAAGTCCGACGACGGGGCGCCGACATGGGCGTCCAGCCCCGGCACGACGCCGTCCTGCGTATAGTCGCGCTTGCGGTCCTGATAGAAGACGCCGGCGATGTAGTTCAGCCGCCCTTCCCCGCTGGAGGCGATCCGCAGCTCCTGCGAGAAGTCCTCGATCTCGGTCGTGTCGACCAGGGGCGCCGGCGAATCCAGACCCAGGGCCGCCTCGGTCAGGAACTCCAGACTGGTGCGGTTGGTGTTCTTCTTCTTCAGGAAGGACGTCGAGGAATTGATCGAGGCCCAGCCCAGGTCATAGTCCAGCGCCGCGTTGAAGATGTTGATCCGGTCGGTCAGGCCGTCGAAGGCGCGGATGTTGCGCTCAAACGGCGCCGACTGGCTGGCGCGCGAGCCCGTCTCCAGGTCGTGGTACATATAGGTCAGGTTGGCGCGCAGTTCGGGGCTGAGCTGGGCCCCCAGCTGCAGGCGCGCGCCGGTCGTGGTGGCGTCGTTCTGATTGTCCTCGCCGGTCGCGGTATTGTCGATATAGCCGCCCTGATAGGTGTGATAGGCGACCGCGCGCAGGGCCACCGCGTCCGTGACCAGCGGCAGATTGACCATGCCCTTGGCGCTGTAGTTGGCTTCGCCGTGACGGGTGTGCGAGGCTGACCCCTCCATCGACGCCGAGAAGTCCGTCAGGTTCGGCTTGTTGGTGATGATGCGGATGGCGCCGCCCATGGCGCCCGAACCGTAGAGCGTGCCCTGAGGCCCGCGCAGCACCTCGACTCGCGACAGGTCATACAGGCCCAGGTCCGGGTTGAAGCCGTTCACCGAGATCGGCGTCTCGTCGATATAGACGCCGACCGTCTCCTTGTTCTGGGGCTCGTCGTTGCGAACGCCGCCGGTCGACACCCCGCGCAGGGCGATGGTCGACAGGCCCGGACCCTGTGACACCATGGACAGGCTGGGCACCGACGCCACCATGTCGGCCAGGCTGTTCTTGCCCGTCTCCAGGATCTCGGCGGCGGACAGGGCGGCGACCGAGTTGGCCACGTCCTGAAGATTTTGCGACCGCTTCTGCGCCGTGACCACGATGTCGTCGACCGTGGTGGCCGGGTCCGCCGCAGCCGCCGCGGAAGCCGATTGCGCCGCCGCCGGCGAAGCCGCCAGAGCCAGCACGACCGCCAGAGAACTCACGCCCAGATACTTCGTCTTGCCGCTCATCTTGGTTCTCCCTCCCAAAATCATCATGGCTTCAGCCCCACACGGTCCGGTCGAACAGACTCAGCCGGCGGCCGTCATGGCGCACGGCGGTGTCCGCCGGGTTCTTCAGCAGCAGGGACACGTCCAGATCGACGACCTCGCACAGCGTCCCGACCAGATAGGCCGGGGCCATGGCCAGGCCCGATCCCATCATGCAGCCGACCATCAGGCGCATCCCCCGCGCCTCGGCCTCGCGCGCCAGGGCCAGGGCCTCGGTCAGACCGCCGGTCTTGTCGAGCTTGATGTTGACGAAGGCGTAGCGCCCTTCCAGCCGATCCAGATCGCTGCGGTCCTGACAGGATTCATCGGCGCACAGCGGGACTGAACCGGTATAGCCGTCCAGTTGCTCGTCCTCACCGCGCGGCAGGGGCTGCTCAATCATGAAGACGTCCAGCGCGGCCAGTTCCGGCGCCAGGGCGTTCAGTTGCTCCAGAGTCCAGCCGCCGTTGACGTCCACGAACAGACGCACATCCGGCAACGTCTGACGCACCGCCCGCACACAGGCCATGTCGCTCGGCCCGCCCAGCTTCAGCTTGATCATGCCCGCATAGCGGTGGGTCGCGGCCAGACGCGCGGTCTCTTCCGGCGTCTCGATGCCGATGGTCACATCCGAATCCAGCTGGTCCGGCGCGCTCAACCCGGTCAATTCCCAGACCGAGCGGCCCGCAGCCTTGGCCTCATGGTCCCAGAAGGCGCAGTCCAGGGCGTTGCGGGCCGGTCCGGCCGGCAGGCGTGACTGCAGGGCGATGCGATCCACCCGGCCCGCCTCGATATCGGGGGCGATGGCGGCGAGCGCGTTCAGCACCGCCTCGGCGGTATGGCCGAACATCGGCATGGGGCAGGCCTCGCCCCGGCCGACCACGCCGCCGCCCTCCAGGGCCACCGCGACCACGTCCAGACCAGAGATTTCACCGAACGACACACGGAACGGCGTCGTCAGGTCCAGGCGCCGCTTCAAGGCTGTGAGCTTCACGATCCCTCCCAGAACTCGTTTTGCATTCACAGCAATATTCGTGAAAATTTGCACATGGCAAGAACAGATTTTGCAAAAAATGCATATCAAATTCCACCACGCGCAAAATCGCACCCCGCATCTCTGCGAGATGCCAGCTCAAACCCTTCTGGAACAAAGGAAATCCGGCCAGCGCCCGTCGCAGGACGCGGCGGCTATTCGTCGCCGGCTACCGGGAAGGCCGCCCAGGCCTCGCGCGAGAAGGCGCGGCTCTCGAAGGCGTCATAGCCGCGTCCGCCGCCGTGGAAGTATGTCACCAGCACCTCGGCCGGCTGGTTCACCGCGACGACGCTGTGCCAGGCCGAGGAATCCATGTGCATGGCGTCGCCTTCCTCGAGCAGGACCGGCTCCTGCCCTTCGACATAGGCCACGGCCGTCCCCTTGATGACATAGACGACCTTTTCGCCCGGATGGCGCACGAACTCCGATTCCCAGACGCTGACCGGCTGGAAATGAAAGTGGCCGCAGTCGAGCGCGCGTGTCTCGTCCGACCCGAACAGATAGTGGACCATGGCGTCGCAGAACCGCTCCGGACGTCTCTCCGGCGCCCGATCCACCGTCAGCCGCGCCGCGCCGCTGGCGGACGGCGGCGTCCCTCCCCGGCCTGGACCGCTGGATGCGTCTTCGGTCTCGTCCGGCGCGTCGCCCAGCAGGCGCTCGACCGGAACGTCCAGAGCCTTGGCCAGCAGATGCATCTTGTCGACCGTCAGCCGCAGCCGCGTGTTCTCGATCCGCGACAAGGACGAGGTCGGAATGCCGGTCAGTTGCGACAGCTGATCCAGCGTCAGCTTGCGGCTCTTGCGGATACGGCGCAGCGCCGCGCCGCCTGTGGCGGCTTCATCATCGACCGGCGGAAGGTAGGGGCGCGTCATGCCCTTTTCCTACGGTTGCTTCGCCGCCCTGACCAGCCGCAGGTCTCTGAAATTGAACGATGGGTCAGTGCGCGCCGATACAGGCGCCATTTCGATGTCGCGAACCTGGCCGCGTGGATCGAGGCGGAAGTTGACATAGGCGTCGGCGTTCAGCGCCCGGTCGCTCCAGGCGGCGATGAAGCGGTCGCCGTCGACGTGCCGCAGCCGTCCCGTCATGGCTTCAGAGCCCAGATCCATGACCAGATCCTCGCCCTCCAGCCGCACCTCGACCGGACCGAACCAGGCGTCGTCATAGCGTCCGACGTACTGCGCCAGAGGCAGTGCCGGGCGCGGCGCTTCTCCCGCCGCCGCGACCTCGGTCCCGGCGACCGCCGCGTCCGCCTGGGCGGCGCGAATGGCGGCCACCTCCGCCCGGCCCTGATCGGCGATGGCGCGCACCGGGCTGGCGCTGAACTTCAACGCGGCCAGTTGCTGTGCGATGGCGCGGGCGGCGCCGCTGGTCTTGTTGGTCATGACCATGACGCCGAAACCGTCGTCAGGATAAAGGCTCAGATAGCTGACCATGCCGGGCAGACCGCCGCCGTGCTGGACCTCACGACGACCGAAGCTGTCCTGCACCATCCAGCCCAGGGCGTAGGCGCTGAAGGTCGTCCCGGCCTGATAGGGCGAGGCCGCACGTCCGACCGGCATCAGGGTGACCGGGCTGAACAAATCCGCGCGGCGCACGGCGTCCAATTCAGGCCCCTTGTCCGGATCAAGATTGAAGGCCATCCATTGAGCCATGCCGCGCGCGTTGCAGAAGATGCCGCCCGCCGCCAGGGTGATGTCCGGCAAGGGGAAATCCACCGTCGTCAGCTGACCGTCAGCATAATCATGCGCCAGCGATCGCGCCGCGCTCGGCGCCAGCTGCTTCTGGTCCGGCACGCAGCTCCGCATGTCCAGACGGGTCAGGAAACGGGACTGGACCTCATCCTGCCAGGACCGCCCCGACACGCGCTCGATCAGGTCGCCGGCGACGATGTAGAGCAGGTTGTCGTAGGCGAACTCGGTGCGGAAACTGGACTTGGGCTCCAGATGCGCCAGCGCCTGATAGACCTGCGCCTTGTTCGCCTTGCCTTCCGTCAGCATCACCAGGTCGCCGGCATAGGGCGCCAGTCCCGATCGATGGCTGACCAGATCGCGAATGGTGAACTCGCGCGTCACCCACGCATCCGACAGACGGAACTCGGGCACATAGTCGATGACCGCGTCATCCCAGTCCAGCCGCCCTTCCTGTTCCAGTTGAGCGATCACCGTGGTGGTGAAGGCCTTGGAGATCGACCCGATGCCGAACAGGGTGTCAGCATTGACGGGCGTCTGCGTCCGATAGTCCACGACGCCGTAACCCTTCAGATAGGGCGCCTGTCCCGGCTGGATCACCGCGATGGCGACGCCTGGGATTTCAAACGACGCGAGCGCCGTCGTGACGACCTCATCAATCTGTCGCTCGCTGATCGTGCGATCGGGCTCGGCCGCCGCCGCGCCTCCACCGGCCACCAAGGCCGCAAGGCCAATAAATGCACCGGAATTGCGTAGCAGTGACATCATGATAGCCTCCCTTGCACAAAGGCTGGCTTCATTTTGCTATTTCTGCAAGAAAATAGCGCCGCGCTGAGCACGATTTCCCAGGAACGCCATGCTCACAGGGGCCGTCATTACACTCGAGGCGCTTTTGACGGCGCCGTCAGAAATGGCGCCAACAAAGGAAAAGGCCCTCCGAAAAATTCGAAGGGCCTCGTATAAATTCAGTTCCACATCGGGCGCTTAGAGGCGCATTCAGAAATGCTCCCGAAACGTCTGAATTATTCCCACTCGATGGTGCCGGGCGGCTTGGAGGTCACGTCGTAGACGACGCGGTTGACGCCGCGGACTTCGTTGATGATGCGCGTGGCGGTCTTGGCCAGGACGTCCCAGGGGAACTGGTAGAAGTCGGCCGTCATGCCGTCGGTCGAGGTGACGGCGCGCAGGGCCAGCACCTTTTCATAAGTGCGGGCGTCGCCCTGGACGCCGACCGTCTTGACCGGCAGCAGCACGGCGAAGGCCTGCCAGATGTCGTCGTACAGGCCCGCCTTGCGAATCTCGTCCAGATAGATGGCGTCCGCGTCCTGCAGGGTGGCGACGGCGTCCGGCGTGATCTCGCCGGGAATGCGGATGGCCAGGCCCGGTCCGGGGAACGGGTGGCGTCCTACGAAAGCGTCGGTCAGGCCCAGTTCGCGGCCTAGCGCCCGAACCTCGTCCTTGAACAGTTCACGCAGGGGTTCCACCAGCTTCAGCTTCATGAAGTCCGGCAGGCCGCCGACGTTGTGGTGGCTCTTGATGACGTGCGAGGGGCCGCCGGTCGGGGACACGCTCTCGATCACGTCGGGGTAGAGGGTGCCCTGGGCCAGGAAGGCGGCGCCTTCGATCTTGGCGGCCTCGCGGTCGAACACCTCGATGAAGACGCGGCCGATAGTCTTGCGCTTGGTTTCCGGGTCCGAAATCCCGGCCAGTTCGCCGAGGAATTCCTTAGACGCATCAACGTGCACCAGCGGGATGTTGTAGTGCTCGCGGAACAGTTCCGTGACCTGTTTAGCCTCGTCCTTGCGCAGCAGGCCGGTGTCGACGAAGACGCAGGTCAACTGGTCGCCGATGGCTTCGTGGATCAGCACGGCGGCGACCGATGAGTCGACCCCGCCCGACAGGCCGCAGATGACCTTGGCGTCGCCGACCTGTTCGCGGATCTTAGCGATCTGCTCGTCACGATAGGCGGCCATGGTCCAGTCGCCGGTCAGGCCCGCCACGCCGTGGGTGAAGTTCTTCAGCAGTTGGGCCCCGCGCGGGGTGTGCACCACCTCGGGGTGGAACTGCACGCCGTAGATCTTGCGCGTCTCATCGGCGATGGCGGCGAAGGGCGCGCCTTCCGAGGTGGCGATGACGTGGAAGCCTTCCGGCAGGGCCGTCACGCGGTCGCCGTGGCTCATCCACACCGGCTCGCGGTGATCAAGGGCGCCGATGCCGGCGAACAGGGGGCTTTCGCGGGTGATGACGATCTCGGCGCGGCCGAACTCGGCGTGGTGGCCGCTCTCCACCTTGCCGCCCAGCTCGGCGCAGATCAGCTGCTCGCCGTAGCAGATGCCCAGGATCGGCGCGCCGTAGTCGAAGACGGCGTGATCGACACGCGGGCTGTCCGCCTCGGTCGTCGAGTTGGGGCCGCCCGACAGGATGATGGCCTGCGGCTGCATCGCCGCCAAAGCCTCGCCGGCCTTGTTGTACGGATGGATTTCGCAATAGACGCCGGCCTCGCGCAGGCGGCGCGCGATCAGCTGCGTCACCTGACTGCCGAAATCGACGATGAGCACCTTCTGGTGTTGGGTCGGCTGGGTCATGAGGTCGAATCCGGGGCGAGCGATTGGGCGAGGGTTTGGCCCTGAAGGGCCGGAATTTCAAGGGCGAAGAGGCCGTGATCCGTCAGCACGGAAACCAAGCCGTCGACAGCGCGAGCCAGGTTCTCATCCACCAGATGCAGGGTCGAGGTCCAGTCGTGCAGGCCCGTCAGCTCGGCCTTGCCGTCCGACACGCCGCGCAGCGCCGCCAGCGGCCGGCCGAAGGTCTGGGCCGCGCGGACCAGCGCCCAGGTCTCCATGTCCACCATCTCGGCGTCGATGGCGTCATAGGCGGCGCCCGAGACGACGTTTCCGCCGGTCGACAGGCGCGCGCTCGGCACGCCGGGAATGGGGCACGGCAGCGGCAGGACGGCGGGCCTGTCCAGCAGCGGCGTCACGCCTTTGGGGAAGCCCAGCGCGCTGGCGTCCATGTCGCGATAGACCACGGACGACGCCTGATAGACCGCCGCATGATCCAACACGCGCGACCCGCACGAGCCCAGCGACAGGATCAGGTCCGGCGCCTCTCCCCTCGCCTCCAGCCGCGCCAGAGCCGCCGTCAGCGCCACTGCCCCTTCGACCGGCCCGATGCCGGTCATCAGCGGGTCGATGCGGGCGCGCAGGTGCTCGCCATACTCGGCGGGCGCCGCCATCACCGGCAGGACCGTGACGGCGCCGTAGCGCTCCAGCCTCATGAGACGCGCTCATAAAGGGCGATGAAGAAGCCGTCCGTGCCGGTCGCGGCGGGCGACAGACGCAGACGGTTGCCTTGCGCCAGCGCGGTCAGGCGTTCGCGCCCCGCCTCTGTCAGGTCCGCGCTGTGCGCCGCATCGGCGACGGGAACGGGCTTGAAGTCCGCGTGCGCGGCTTCGAAGGCGGCGGCGGTCGCCTCATTCTCGGCGCCGAGCACCGAGCAGGTGACATAGGCCAGACGACCGCCCGGCCGCACCAGCTTGGTCGCCTGCCCCAGAATACGCAGTTGCAGCGCGTGCAGACGGGCCACTTCCTCAGCCGTCAGGCGCCAGCTGTCCTCGGGCCGACGCCGCCAGGCGCCCGAGCCCGAGCACGGCGCGTCGACCAGCACCACATCGGCCTGACCGTTCAGATCCTCGACCCCGCCGCCGTTCGTGCCCAGCAGGCGCAGGTCGGCCTCGACGCCCACACGGGCCAGGCGCGGCTTCACGTTGTCCAGACGCTTGGCCGAGACGTCGCAGGCGATCAGCGCCCCCTGCCCCTGCATGGCCTGCACCAGACCCAGCGTCTTGCCGCCGCCGCCCGCGCAGTAATCCACCACCGTCGCGCCGGGGAAGGCGCCGGACAGCCAGCCGACGATCTGACTGGCCTCGTCCTGAATCTCGAAATGGCCGTTCTGGAAGCCGTCCAGCGGCTGCACGTTCGGCGCAGGCTCGGCGTCCAGACGCAGCCCCCAGCCCGACAGTTCGGTGCGCTGGGGCGACAGACCGGCGTCGCGCAGTTCGGTCTCGACCTCCTCCATCGTGGCGCGCAGGCTGTTGACCCGCAGATCGACCGGCGCGCGGCCGCTCAAGGCTTCGACCTCTTCGCGCCAGCGGTCGCCGTGGACCGCCTTCAGGTCCGCCGTCACGAAGTCCGGCAGGGCGACCTCGGCCAGATCGACCGCGTCCTCGCCCGCCATGACGCGGCCGCGCTCGTGCTTGGACAGGGGACGCGGGCCATAGCCTTCGCCGTTGTAGAGGCCTTCGATCTCTTCCAGAGTCGCGCCGTCCAGCACCGACAGGGCGCCGACGATCAGGGCGCGTCCGTCCTGACGCCCGCCCATGAAGGCCGACAGGCGGCCGCGCGCGCGCAGCACCTGATAGACGCGCTCGGCGATGGCGCGGCGGTCGCCCGAACCGGCGTAGCGGTTCTGCTGGCTCCAGGCCTTGAGCACGGCGTCGGCGGGCTGGCGGCCCTGCGAGATGCTGTCGATGATGGCGGCGGCGGCGGCCAGACGGGCGGCTGGGGTCAAATCAGTCTCGGATGAAAAGGGCCAGAAGGCACATCGCCAGTCCCGCAAGCGAGACCAGCCACACCAGCGACCGGATATAGGGAACGCCCAGGGCGTACAGCGGGATATAGGCGACGCGCGCCCAGAAGTAGAGGGCCGCGCCCCACGCCGTCAGCGCGCCGGTCCGATCGGCGACCTGGGCGATCAGCACGGCGCCGATGAACAGCGGCAGGGTCTCGAACAGATTGGCCTGCGCCCGCTCCAGACGGCCGACGACAGGGCTGTGCGCCTCGGGCGTCGTGTCCCGCGCCCCGGCGTTCCACGACAGGCCGAACTCGCGCGTCCGGGCGAAGGCGGGCAGGAAGACCTGCACCAAAGCCAGCACCAGCGTCGCCGCCAGATAGGTGAGTTCAGTCGTCACGCCGGTCTCCTGTTCCACTAGCCCAAAACAAAACCGCTCCCGGCCGGGGCCGGGAGCGGATCAGGTCAGCCCTGACGATAGTTGGGCGCCTCGCGCGTGATCATCACGTCATGGACGTGGCTTTCACGAAGGCCCGCATTGGTGATGCGGACGAAGCGCGCGCGCTCCTGGAAGTCCGCGATGGTGGCGCCGCCGACATAGCCCATCGAGGCGCGCAGGCCGCCGACCAGCTGGTGCACCACCGGGGCGATCGGCCCCTTATAGGCGGTCTGGCCCTCGATGCCCTCGGGGACCAGCTTCTCGGACGAGACTTCCTTCTGGAAGTAGCGGTCGGCCGAGCCGCGCGCCATGGCGCCCACCGAGCCCATGCCGCGATACGACTTGTAGGACCGGCCCTGGTACAGGAAGACCTCGCCGGGGCTTTCGTCCGTGCCTGCGAACATCGAACCCATCATGGCGACATTGGCGCCCGCCGCGATGGCCTTGGCCAGATCGCCCGAGAACTTGATGCCGCCGTCGGCGACGACCGAGGCGCCCGTGCCCTGCGCCGCGCGGGCGGCGTCGACGATGGCCGTCAGTTGCGGCACGCCCACGCCCGCGACGATGCGGGTGGTGCAGATGGAACCCGGCCCGATGCCGACCTTCACCGCATCGGCGCCCGCGTCGATCAGGGCGCGGGTGGCGTCATAGGTGGCGACGTTGCCGGCGATGATCTGGACGCGGTTGTTCTCGCGCTTGATGCGCTCGACCACCTGGGCGACCGAGGCCGAGTGGCCGTGGGCGGTGTCGATCACCACCACGTCCGCGCCCGCATCGGCCAGCGCCATGGCGCGCTCGAACCCGGCGTCGCCGACGGTCGAGGCGGCGCCGACGCGCAGACGACCCTGCTCGTCCTTGCAGGCGTTGGGGAAGGCCTGGGCCTTCTGGATGTCCTTCATGGTGATCAGGCCGACGGCGCGATAGGCGTCGTCCACCACGATGACCCGCTCGATCTTGCGGGTGCGCAGCAGCTCGCGCGCCGCCTCGCGCCCGGCCGAGCCTTCGCGCAGGGTGATCAGCTCGCCGGTCGTCATCAGATCGGCGGCCTTGAGGTTCAGATCCGTCTCAAAGCGCATGTCGCGGTTGGTCAGCATGCCGACCAGCTTGCCGCTCTTGGGGTCGACCACGGGGAAGCCGGTGATCTTCTTGCGCTCGACGATCTGTAGGACTTCGCCCAGCGTCGTGTCGGGGGCGACCGTGACCGGGTTCACCACCATGCCGCTTTCATAGCGTTTGACGGCGCGGACCTCTTCGGCCTGCTCGTCGATGGTCATGTTCCGGTGCAGCACGCCCATGCCGCCCGCCTGCGCCATGGCGATGGCCAGGCGGCTTTCCGTCACCGTGTCCATGGCGGACGACAGCAGCGGGATGTTCAGTTTGATTTCGCGTGTCAGCTGGGTCGAGACATCAACCTCAGCCGGCATGACCTCGGACGGACCGGGTTCGAGCAAAACGTCATCGAAGGTTAGGCCTTCGCGTATCTCCATTTGGAGCCTCCATTTTGCGGGCCGCGTATAGCCCCCGTTTGCGGGGAACCGCAACCCCAAGCCCGCGCTATCGTGCATATAAGAGGAATTGCCTTGAAACGGACGGCGAGAGGCCGCATTTCCCGATAATGGTTCGCATCTTGATCAACACGGCGCGACAGCTCGCTCTCAAGATTGCGAGCTACGGCGCCATGCACCTGATCGTGGCGATCCTGGTGGCTTTCGCCCTGACCCGCGACTGGCGGCTGGCCCTGGCGGTCGGGGTGGTCGAGCCGATCTTCCAGACCATCGCCTATTCCATCCACGACCGCGTCTGGCACCGGGTCGAGCGCCGCAAGATGCTGTCCGGCGTCGAGGAGACGGCCGAAGCCTTCACCGCCCGTCTGGAGGTGATGAACGCGCACGAGCAGAACCGCGCGCACAACCACCACGGCCACGGACACGGGCACAGCCACGCCCTGCCCCGCAACCTGAAGCAGGTGGCGCTGAAGACCGTCACCTACGGCGTCATGCACTTCACGGTGGCGGTTCTGGTGGCCTTCGCCCTGACGCGCGACATCCGCATCGCCCTGGCCATCGGCACGATCGAACCGCTGGTGCAGACGGTCTTCTTCACCCTGCACGACCGCATCTGGACGCGAGTCGAGGCCAAGAAAGCCGCCCGCCGCGCCGCTGCGGCGGCTGAAGGCGCATCGGCGTAACCGACGCCGTCAGCTCTCCCACACGCCGTCATCCTCGGGCTTGACCCGAGGATCCAGTGCGGCGACGCGCTCATCCTCGCCGACGTCACGCAGACGGAAAGGCTGGATCCTCGGGTCAAGCCCGAGGATGACGGCTGTTATTTATGGGTGGGAAGACAGCGAGCCAGCGCCCTACCGCTTATTCAGCGCCACCAGGAAAACCTCGGCGCTGCCCTTGCGGCTCGATTCGGGCTTCACGTATTTCACCGTCTCGAACTCTTCGCGCAGGCGCGTCAGCACCCCGCCGGCGTCGCCGCCCTGGAAGTTCTTCGACACGAAATTCCCGCCCGGCCGCAGGGTGCGGATAGCGAAGTCGGCCGCGATCTCGATCAGGGCGATGATCTTCAGGTGGTCGGTCTGGCGATGGCCGATGGTGTTGTGCGCCATGTCCGACAGCACCAGGTCCGGCGGCCCGCCGATGGCGTCCAGCATCTGCTGATCCACGCCCGGATCGGTGAAGTCCGCCTGAATCAGCGTCGCGCCGGGGATCGGCTCGATCATCAGCAGGTCCACGCCCGCCACCGCCGCCGCGCCGCGATCCAGCGCCACCTGCACCCAACCGCCCGGCGCCGCGCCCAGGTCGATGACCCGCGAGCCGCGCCTGATCAACCGGTATTTGTCGTCGATCTCCATCAGCTTGAAAGCCGCGCGGCTGCGCCAGCCCTCGGCCCGCGCGCGGTCCGACCATTCGTCGGACAGTTGCCGCTTGATCCACGCCTGACTGGACAGCGACTTCTTGTCGGCCGTCTTGATCTTCTGGCCGACCTTGCGGCCCGAGGCCGTACCGCCCGTGGGCAGGCGCACCATGCGGCGGCGTTCCTGCGGCTTGTCGGCGGGCTTTTCGTCTTCACTCATGCTTCCCACATAGCCCTGACGGCGTTCAGCCGCTATGACCCGCGCACAATTCCGGCTCGCATAACCTCAAGGAGCGCCCGATGGCCGACCAAACCCTGACCTTCACCCTGGACACCGGCGACGGCGAAGACCGCAACGTCGTCATCAAGTTGCGCGACGACCTGGCGCCCAACCACGTCAAGCAGATCACCGATCTGGCCAAGGAAGGCTTCTACGACGGCGTGGTCTTCCACCGCGTGATTCCGGGCTTCATGGCCCAGGGCGGCGACCCGACGGGCACCGGCACCTCGGGCTCGAAGAAGCCCAACCTGAAGCAGGAATTCTCGAAGGAGCCGCACGTCCGCGGCGTCTGCTCCATGGCCCGCACCGCCAACCCGGACAGCGCCAACTCGCAGTTCTTCATCTGCTTCGACGACGCCCGCTTCCTGGACGGCCAGTACACCGTCTGGGGCGAAGTGATCGAAGGCATGGATCACGTCGACGCCCTGCCCAAGGGCGAGCCGCCCCGCGCGCCGGGCAAGATCGTCAAGGCGACCGTCGCCTAAGGACGAAGGTTCAGCGGCGGGGGATCAGTCCCCCGCCCACCACCGCATCGACACCCCGTCGAAGGTCCGGCCCCCGACCTTCAGCGTCCCTTTCAGGACCACGCCCTGATCGCCCAGATTGCGCCGCGCCTTCGCCAGCGCATCCTGGTCCAGCCTTCCATCGAACGACACAGCGCCCAGATCGCGCGACCGCGCCTCAAAGCGCACATGGTCCTCGGTCACGTCATAGGCCGTCGGGATCAGCCGCGTGCGCCGCGCCTCATCACCCGCCGCGAACTCCAGCATGATCGGCGCATAGCCCGCCGTCCGCGCCCCGTCGCGCCAGCTCATGAAGTCGGGAACCTGCCCCATGAACAGGTGATGCAGCCGCCAGTCCCCGACCTGCACCGCCGTCGTGGGTATGTAATAGCCGGACACGTCCTCCGGCAGGTCGTGCTTGAAGGCGGCCGCCTGCGCTGTCTTGTCGGGCGTCGCGCCACGGTCGCAGGCCGCGACCGTCAGGGCCAGCGCCCCCGCCAGCAAGATCGGCAAGGCCCTCAAGGCAGACGCACCAGGGCCGACAGCCAACCCAGATCCTGCAACCGCTCGACCGACTCGAACAAAGGCACGGCCAGCAGGAACACCAGGCCGTCGCGCAGCGTCGTCAGGAAGAACTGCGGACGCACCTCCAGACTGTCGGCGTCGCGCCATTTGGAGAAGTCCGGCCCGAAACGCGGCGTCCGCGCGCAATAGTCCGCATAGGTCTGGCCGAAGGCGCCCGCCAGCCACGCCTCCTCGCGCTTCACCGTGGCGTAGAAGACCGCCACGGTCAGCAACAGGAAGACCGTCGCAAGCGTCATGCTGCCTGTCTGCGCGCCCACGCCGAACGCCCCCATGAAGCTGAAGACATACAGCGGGTTGCGGCTGATCGAATAGGGTCCGCGATCCACGATCTCGGCCTTCTTGCGCCCGCCGATATAGAGGGAGCACCAGGCCCGCCCGACAATGCAGACGGCGATCAGGCCCAGACCGAACGCCTCCAGCCCTTCATGCAGCATGGTCTCGCCGCCAATGGACCGGCTGACGAAGGCCAGCCCGACCACGCCGATCAGTCCGACCAGCAGCGCCGCCTTCCGCAGCTTCTGCACCCGCTGAAGATCAAAGCCCTGCGTCGCCGACATCTCTGTATTTCCTCGACTGATGAGAGGTGCGACAGAACGCCGCTCTAAAGGCGGTTTCAAGGCCTATCTTTGCAAGCGTTTTGCGACAGTCGTCACTGATCCAGCCACCGGTCCAGCGCCCGGAAGCCGCCGATGGCCAGTTCGGTCGAGTCCTGGAACACCGCCGGATTGACCTTCTCGAAGTCGTCGCTCGGACGGTGATAGTCCGTGTGATAGTTCACCCCGAAATACAGGAACGGCAGGCCCGCGCGGTGGAAGGCGGCATGGTCCGACGCCTCGACCCAGTTGTCGGCGCCCTTGTCCTCGGGCGTGTCCTTGCCGAAGGCGAAGGCGACGTTCCGGCGCGCCGGAACCTGATCCAGCACCGGGCGGAAATAGGGGTGCTGATACGTCCCCGTCACCCACAGCTTGCCGTCGCTGTCGGCCCGCGCCGTCATGTCGAAGTTCAGGTTCATCGCGATCGCGTGCAGCGGCACCGGCGGCGCCTCGACGAAATGCTTGGCGCCCAGCAGGCCCCGCTCCTCGCCGTCCAGCGCCACGATCAGCACGCTGTGCTCGGGCGGGTTGGCCTTCAGCCGCCTGGCCAGCTCCAGCATGGTCGCCACGCCCGAGGCGTTGTCGTCCGCGCCGTTGTAGATCTGGCCGTCATTGACGCCGACGTGGTCATAGTGGGCCGTCACCACGATGTATTTGTCGGCCACGCGCGTGCCGGGGATCACGCCGATGATGTTGGTCCCGCTGTAGGTCTTCGTCCCCTCGCGCGTGCGGCCCTGCATCTCCCACGGCTGCAGACGCCCCATCGGCGAGGGCTGGACGCCCAGCGCCTCCAGCCGCGCCACGATGTATTCACGCGCCTTGGCCCCGCCTTCCGAGCCGGTGTCGCGCCCCTGCATGTCGTCGGCCGACAGGATGCGCAGATCATCCATCAACTGGGCGTAATCGGCCGAGGCGGCGGCGGCGATGGGCGTTTCCGACGCGGCCGGGACGGTCATCGTCTCACAGGCGGCCAGCGTCAGGGCGGCGGCGATCACGGACAGGCTGACGAGGACAGGACGCATGGAGGGCTCCGGCAGGAATCTTTGAGGCGCGACGCTAGCGGCCCCCGGCCGCCGCGTCAGATTACCTTTCTGTCATGCCGCGTCTGCCATCAAGGTCGGGGGATGATAAGGAACCGTTCCGCCTTTGCCGACTTCCTGCGATTCTCATGTCCGACCTTCTCACGCCCGTCGAAACCCAGACCGAAGCCCAGGCGCGCGAAGAGCTGGAGCGCCTGTCGGCCGAACTGTCGCGTCACGACGCCCTGTATTACGCCGACGCCGCGCCCGAGATTTCCGACGCCGACTACGATGACCTGAAACGCCGCGCCCTCGACATCGAGACCCGCTTCCCGTCCCTGTCCAGCCCCGTCTCCCCGTCCCAGCGCGTCGGCGCCCCCGCCTCGACCCAGTTCGCCGAGGTCCGCCACGGCGTGCCCATGCTGTCGCTGGACAACGCCTTCGACGACGGCGAGGTGCGCGACTTCGTGGCCCGCATCGCCCGCTTCCTGAAGCTGCCGGGCGACGAGCCGATCGCCTTCGTCGCCGAACCCAAGATCGACGGCCTCTCCGCCAGCCTGCGCTACGAAAAGGGCGTCCTGGTTCAGGGCGCCACGCGCGGCGACGGCAGGACGGGCGAGGACGTGACCGCCAACCTGCGCACTTTGGACAGCATCCCCCAGACCCTCACCGGCTCGGGCTGGCCCGACGTCATCGAGATTCGCGGCGAGGTCTACGCCCCCAACGCCGCCTTCGACGCTTTCAACGCGGCGGCCGAGGCCGAAGGCAAGCGCACCTACGCCAATCCCCGCAACTTCGCCGCCGGGTCGCTGCGTCAGAAAGACCCTAAGATCACGGCCCTGCGCCCCCTGACCTTCTTCGCCTACGCCTGGGGCGAAACCTCCGCCCCGTTCGCCGAGACGCAGGCAGGCGCGCTGGAGGCCTTCCGCAGCTGGGGCTTTCAGGTCAACGACCGCTCGGCCCGCGTCGAGGGCGCCGAAGGGCTGATCGGCGTCTATCAATCGCTGGAGGCCGACCGCAGCCGCCTCGGCTACGACATCGACGGCGTGGTCTATAAGGTCGACCGGCTGGACTGGCAGCAGCGCCTCGGCTTCATCGCTCGCAGCCCCCGCTGGGCCATCGCCCACAAGTTCCCGGCGCAGCAGGCGACGACCGTTCTGGAAGGCATCGACATCCAGGTCGGCCGCACCGGCTCCCTGACCCCCGTCGCCCGCCTGCATCCCGTCACCGTCGGCGGCGTCGTGGTCCGCAACGCCACCCTGCACAACGAGGACGAGATCGCCCGCAAGGACGTCCGCATCGGCGACACCGTCGTCCTGCAACGCGCCGGCGACGTCATCCCCCAGATCGTCGGCGTGGTCGATACGCTGCGTCCCGAGGGCGCCGTCCCTTACGTCTTCCCCACCGTCTGCCCCGTCTGCGGCTCCGAAGCCGTGCGCGAGGGGGACGAGGTCAAGCGCCGCTGCACCGGCGGCCTGATCTGCGACGCCCAGATCGTCGAACGCCTCAAGCATTTCGTCAGCCGGCGCGCCTTCGACATTGAAGGCCTCGGCGAAAAGCAGTTGATCGCCTTCCACGCGCGCGGCTGGATCAAGGAGCCCGCCGATATCTTCCGCCTGGCCCGCGACGAGGAGAAGCTGGCCCTGCTGCGCGCCGAGGACGGCTATGGCGAGACCAGCGTCCGCAACCTGATCGCCGGCATCGACGCGCGCCGCGTCATCAGCCTCGACCGCCTGATCTTCGGTCTGGGCGTGCGTGAGATCGGCGAGCAGACCTCGCTGGTCCTGTCGCGCGCCTTCGGCAGCTGGACCGCCTTCCGCGACGCCTGCATGGCCGCCGCGAACGGCCTCGCCAGCGATGACTGGAAGACCCTGGCCGCGACCCACGCCATCTCGACCCGCGTCTTGGGCCTGATGGCCGAGGCGCAGCCTCCCGCCGACGATCCGTGGCCGGAAGCGCCGATGGATCAGAAGATCGCCCTCGCCTTCCCCGGCATGGCCGCACCCGCCCGCCGCTCGCTGGCGGAAATCTCCGAAGGCTGGTCCGACCTGACCCGCTGGGCCGCCGTCGCGCGCGATGAAGGCCCGTCCGACATGCTGAACCAGATCGCGGGCGTCTCCGGCGTCGGCCCGGTCGCCGCCGAAGCGCTGGCCCACTTCTTCCACGAACCGCACAACCTTCAGGTCGTCGACGCTCTGCTGGCCCAGCTCGAGCGCGTCGAGGACGTGGCCGCCCCCGTGACCGACAGCCCCGTCGCGGGCAAGACCGTGGTCTTCACCGGCTCTCTGGAACGCTTCACCCGCGACGAAGCCAAGGCCCGCGCCGAAAGCCTCGGCGCCAAGGTCAGCGGCTCAGTCTCCAAGAAGACCGATTACGTCGTCGCCGGACCCGGCGCCGGGTCCAAGCTGAAGGACGCCGAAAAGCACGGCGTCGCCGTCCTGACCGAGGACGAGTGGCTGGCGCTTATTTCCTGATGCACGCCGTCGCCATCGACTTCGAAACCGCCAATGAGCAGCGGGCCAGCCCCTGCTCCATCGGCCTGGCCTGGATCAACGACGGCGTCATCGAATCCGTCGAGCACCACTACATCCGCCCGCCGGGGATGCGCTTCGCCAGCTTCAACATCGCCTTCCACGGCATCGGCCCCGAACAGGTGGAGGACGCCGAGGAATTCCCCGCCGTCCTGGCCGCCATCGCCCCGCGTCTCGAAGGCCGCACGGTGCTGGCCCACAACGCTGCCTTCGACGTCAGCGTCATCCGCAACACCTGCGACCACTACGGCCTGACCTATCCCGAGTTCGACTACCTCTGCACCGTCAAGCTGGCCCAGATCAGCTGGCCTGAGTTCCCCTCGCACAAGCTGAACAACGTCTGCGCCGAACTGGGCGTCGCCTTCCGCCACCACGACGCGGCCGAGGACGCCTTCGCCTGCGCCTCCGTGGCCCTGGCGGCGGCTCAAGTGCATCAGGCGGCCGACTGCCGCGCACTGGCCGACGCCAGCCGCCTGACGCCCGGCCGCATCTGGCGCGACGGCTACACCCCCTGCTCCAACGCCGGAACCCGCCCCCGCCGCCCGCGCGGCGGCTGACCGATGCCTCCCGCAAAAGACGCCCGAATCCATCGCCTTAGGCGCCCGCAGCGCGGTCAACTTGACCTAAGGTCATGTAATCGTTGAGTGAAGTTCACAATTTCGGCCTTGTTTCAGACCGAACCCCGGATCATCCTTCGTCCAAGGGATCGCCTCAACGATCCGTCAGAAGGAAAACGCCGATGAAGACCTCCGTCCTGACGGCGCTCGCCGTCGCAGCCGCCGCCCTCGCTTCTCCGGCCCTCGCCAGCGACCCGACCGGCCTGTGGCAGACCCCGACCAACGGCGGTCAGGTCCGCATCGAGCGTTGCGGCCAGGCCCTGTGCGGCGTCCTCGTCACCTCCAGCCATATCCGCGCCGATCCGAACGTGCGCGACGCCCGCAACAAGGACGAGTCCTTGCGGACCCGCCCCCTGCGTGGCCTGCGGATGCTGTCGGGCTTCACCGGCGGCCCGACCGAATGGCGCGGCGGCTCGGTCTATAACCCCGAAGACGGCGGCACCTATCGCGGCACCATCACCCTGACCAACGACAACACCCTGCGCCTGCGCGGCTGCATCGTCGCCCCCCTGTGCAAGACCCAGACCTGGACCCGCGTTCAGTAGACTTGATTGGCGTTGAGTGGCGCTCGCGCCCCTTCACTCCCGTTCATCCCGGCGGACGCCGGGATCCAGTGATTTGGCTTCAACCCCATTGGTCAGTTGTGGAGCGCGTGGCTCTTGCTGGATCCCGGCGTCCGCCGGGACGAGCGGAGCTAGGTCGCAATCAACGCTCAACATCAATCCAGCTATGAAAGACGCCTCCCCCGCGATCGCGAGGGAGGCGTTTTCACATCAGCGGTTCAGCGAGCTCATGCCGCCGGGCGCATACCGCTCGCCCGCCGCCGCTCCGCGCGGGAAGACGGCTTCGATCCGCGCCAGATCATCCGGCGTCAGTACGATATCCGCCGCTGCCGCGTTCTGCTCCAGCGTCGTGATCCGGCGCGTGCCGGGGATGGGAACCAGATCGTCCCCCTGCGCCAGCACCCAGGCCAGGGCCAGTTGCGCCGCCGTCACCCCCTTGTCCGCCGCGATGGCGCCGACCGCATCGACCAGATCGAGGTTCTTCTGGAAGTTGTCGCCTGCAAAGCGCGGGTTCGTCCGGCGGAAATCGTCCGGCGCCAGGTCGTCGATCGACTTGATCTCCCCCGACAGGAAGCCCCGGCCCAACGGGCTGTAAGGCACGAAGCCGATGCCCAACTCACGCACCACGCCCAGCAGTTCGTCCTCCGGGTCGCGGCTCCACAGCGAATACTCGGTCTGCAAGGCCGTGATCGGATGCTCGGCATGGGCGCGGCGCAGGGTGGCGGGCGCAGCCTCGGACAGGCCTAGAAAGCGGACCTTGCCCTCCTTCACCAGCTCGGCCATCGCCCCGACCGTCTCCTCGATCGGCGTATTGGGGTCGATGCGGTGCTGGTAATAGAGGTCGATGTGGTCGACGCCCAGGCGGCTGAGACTGCCCTCGACCGCGCGGCGCACGTTGGCGGGCGAGCCGTCGGTGACGGCCGAGCCGTCCGGCTGGCGATTGATGCCGAACTTGGTGGCGATGAAGGCCTCGTCACGGCGCTCCTTCAGCGCCTTGCCCAGCAGGACTTCATTAGTGTGGGGGCCGTACATCTCGGCCGTATCGAACAGGCTGACGCCCAGGTCGAGCGCGCGGTGGATCACCGCAATGGATTGGGCCTCGTCCGCTGCGCCGTAAAAGGCGCTCATGCCCATGCAGCCCAGACCGACGGCCGAGACCTCAGGGCCGTTACGGCCCAGCTTGCGCATCTTCATCCGCGCATTCCTTCTGATGTGAGGGGGTCGGCGGCGCATCCGCCGACGCTCTTCAGATGGGCGCCGTATGGCCTTATTTCAAGGGGCGCGCCCCTCACTTCCCCGCTCATCCCGGCGGAGGCCGGGACCCAGTGCTTTGGCTTCAAGCATATTGTTCATGTGCGGAGCGCGGGGCTCTTACTGGGTCCCGGCCTCCGCCGGGATGAGCGGATGGATCACAGCAAACTGGCCACAACCGACAGGATCGTCGCCGTCGCCACGGCGTTCAGCGCCATGCCCAGACTGGCGAAGGCGCCCGCCGTCTGGTCCACCTGAAACGCCCGCGCCGCGCCGAAGCCGTGCGCGGACACCCCGACCGCAAAGCCCCGCGCCCGCCAGTCCCTGATCTTCAGCAGGTTCAGCAGCGGCGTCGCCGTCATCGCTCCGAACACCCCCGACATCAGCACGATCACCGCCGCCAGCGCCGGTATGCCGCCCAGCTGAGAGGCCACCGCCATGCCCACCGGCGTCGTCGTGGCGCGCGGCGCGATGGAAGCCATGATCTCGACCGGCGCCCCGAACAGCCAGACGATGCCCACGGCGCTGACGATGGCCGTTACGGCTCCCGCCAGCAGGGCGCAGGCCAGAGGTTTCGCCAGCCGCCGGATCGTCGCCCGCTGCGCCCAGATCGGCACGGCCAGCCCCACCACCGCCGGTCCCAGCAGGAAGCCCAGCACCTGCGTCGCCTCGGCGTATGTGGCGTAGGGCGTCTTCGTCGCCAGCAGCACCCCGATCAGCACCGGCGTCGCCAGCAGCACCGGATGGCACAGCGGATGGCGCCCGCTGCGCCGAGACAGCACGTCCGCCGCCTCGAACACCACCAGCGTCACCGCCAGCCACAGCAAAGGCGTCGCGATCAGGTCGCTCACGACGCCTCCTCGCTATCTGCCTCTGGCTCGCGCCCCGCCACGGCGCGGAACACCAGCGCCGTCATCGCCAGCGTCAGCAGGGTCGAGACCGCCACCGCCACGATAATGCCGAGACCATGGCGCGACAGGATCGCCCCCTCCTCCATCACCCCAACGGCGGCGGGCACGAACATGATCGACAGATGCGCCGTCAGCCAGCCCGTCACCTGCGTCAGCGTCAGCCGCTCCCTCGGAACAAGGGCCAGCCACGCCAGCAGCAGCACCATGCCGATCACCGACCCCGGCAGGGGCAGGCCCGTCAGCCGGTGGATGACCTCGCCCGCCAACTGGCAGACGAGCAGCAGGGCGATGGCGCCGATCATCGGATCAGAGCGGCGCCGTCTGCGTCTTCAGCCACGCCAGCGCCGCCTCGTCCTTCTGCACGCCGTCGGCCAGCAGAGGCCCGACCTTGGCGAGAACCTCGGCGTGATAGGCGTCCACGTAAGCCCGCTCATCCGCCGTCAGCAGCGCCACGTCGATCAGACGGCGATCCAGCGGCGCCAGCGTCAACTGCTCAAACCCGTGCATCGGCCGCTCGCCGCCCGGAACCTGGGCCGAGGCCGTGACGACCTGCAGCGTCTCGATGCGGATGCCCCACTCGCCTTCGCGGTAATAGCCCGGCTCATTCGACAGGATCATGCCGGTCAGCAGCGGTTGATCCGTGCCCCAGCCGGCGATGCGCTGCGGCCCCTCATGCACGCCCAGATAGGAGCCCACACCGTGGCCCGTGCCGTGGTCGAAGTCGAAGCCCGCGTTCCACAGCGGCTGGCGCGCAATGGCGTCCAGCTGGCGCCCGCTGGTCCCGGCCGGGAAGCGGATCACCGCCATGGCGATGTGGCCCTTCAGGACTAGGGTGAACATCCGGCGCTGATCGGCCGTGCCCTCGCCGATGGCCATGGTGCGGGTCACATCCGTGGTCCCGTCCAGATACTGACCACCGCCGTCCACCAGCAGCAGACTGCCCGTCTCCATCGGGCGGATCTTGGCCCCGACCGGCTTGTAGTGCGGCAAAGCGCCGTTCGGTCCGACCCCGGCGATGGTGTCGAAGGACAGATCCTTCAGCATCCCTGTCGCCTCGCGGAAGCCCTCCAGCGCCTCGACCACCGCCCGCTCGTCCGGCAGGGTCTTCTGCGCGACCGTATCGACCCAGTGCAGGAACCGGGTCAGGGCCGCGCCGTCGCGGATGTGCGCCTGGCGGCTGCCCTCGATCTCGACGGCGTTCTTCTGGGCGCGCGGCAGGGCGCAGGGGTCCATGCCGCGCACGATGCTCGCGCCCGCCGCTTCCAGTCGGTCGAAATACCAGGCCGAGGACACGGCCGGATCAATCATCACCTTGCGGCCCGACAGGGCGTCCAGCGCGCCGGGCAGCGCCTCGGGCGCCTCCAGCGTCACGGCGTCGCCCAACCAGCCGGGCAGTTCGTTCGTCACCTTGGCCGGGTCGAGGAAGACGCTCGCCGTCCCGTCCGCCTTCACCACCGCCTGACCCAGCGGCAGCGGCGTGCGGATCACATCGCCGCCGCGAATATTGAACAGCCAGGCCAGCGACGACGGCGCCGTCAGCACGGCGGCCTCGGCCCCGGCGTCGGCGATGGCCTTGCCGATGCGGGCGCGCTTCGACGCGGCGTCCTCGCCGGAATAGCGGTCCTCATGCGGAACCACCGGCGCCTGCGGCTGAGCCGGGCGAGCGTCGCCCCAGGCCAGGTCGATCGGATTGGCCTCGACCGCCTTCAGCGTCCCCCCGGCCTTCTCGACCGCCGCGCGCAGGCTCGCCAGCGCATCGGGGCTGTGCAGACGCGGGTCATAGCCGATCATCGAACCCGACGGCACAGCCGCCAGCCAGTCGGCAAGTTTGTTCAGCGGCTGGCGCTCGAACAGGGCCTCGTCCGTCTGGGCCTTGGCTTGCACCGTATAACGGCCGTCGACGAAGACCGCCGCGCGATCCTTCAGCACCACGCCCGCCCCGGCCGAGCCGGTGAAGCCGCTGACCCAGGCCAGCCGCTCATTGGCGTCGGGCAGGTATTCGTTCTGATGCTCGTCCTCATGCGGGACCAGCAGGCCGTCGAGGCCCTGCTTGGCCATCTCGGCGCGAAGCAGAGGCAGGTGCTTGGCCCCGAAGGACGGATCGGTGGTTTCGTCGAATGTCTGGCGCATGGGTCGCACTTATACCCTTCTCGTCCGGCGCGAGAAGGCGGCTTTCCAGCCCATCCGCCGCGTTCATGCTTTTTCGCCCCGACCTTCAGACAAGCAGTTCAAAAGCGAAGCGGATTCTGCGTGTCCGCGCTTCAGTCGGCGTCTTTCCGTGCATCCTTCGCCACCGCCTTCAGGCGATGGCCGACCTCGACGATGGCCGTCAGCGCCGGGATCAGTTCGCCGCCCAGCGCCGTCAGGGCGTATTCGACCGAAGGCGGCGAGGTCGGCACGACCCGTCGATCCAGAACGCCCCGCGTCTGCAACTCGCGCAGGCGCTGGGACAGCACCTTGGCGGATACGGGCGGGATATCGGCGCGAAGCTCGCTGAACCGCCGCGGGCCTTCGCGCAGATGCCAGATCACATTCGCCGCCCAGGCTCCCGAGATCACCGCCATGCATTCGGTCAGGTCGCATCGTTCCGGCGGCGGCGCGCTGCGGTTCTTGCGCATCTTGAGGGTCATGTCGAAGGCCGCCGGTTACCGGGAAGAAACTCCATAATGCGATAACCATTGGAAACTTCATTGGCAATGGAAACCTCGACGCCTAGGTCTGCCCTCTCTTCAGACAGGAGCTTTTCCATGCGCCTCTACTTCAAGCCGGGAGCGTGTTCGCTCGCCTCCCGGATCGTCCTCATCGAACTCGGCCAGACGTTCGAGGCGATCAGGGTCGATACCGACGCGGGCCTGACCGAGGACGGTCGCGACTATCGCGCCGTCAATCCCCGCGGCTATGTGCCGGCTCTGGAACTCAAGAACGGTCGGGTCATCACCGAGAACCCGGCGGTGCTTCAGTATCTGGCCGACCTGCAGCCCGATCGTCTGGCGCCCGCCGCCGGAAGTTGGGATCGCGTGCGTCTGCAGGAGGCCCTGAGCTTCATCTCTTCCGAGCTTCACAAGGCCTTCTCGCCCTTCTTCCACGGCGAGGCGCAGGACGAACGCCGGGCGCCCGCCGAGGCCCTGCTCAAACGACGCCTCGGCGAGGTCGAACAGATGCTCGGACAGGAAAGCCCCTACCTGCTCGGAGACCAGATGAGCGTGGCGGACATCTATCTGTTCGTCGTGCTGAACTGGACGAGCTTCATCGGCTTCAGCCTTCAGGGCTGGCCGCGCCTGTACGACTTCATGTCGCGCATGGGCGCCCATGCGTCTGTAAGGACCGCCCTGCTGCAGGAAGGCCTGCTGAAGGACGCCGCATGACAGCCCCCTTCCCCCAGATCACGCGCCTGCTCACGGACTATTTCGACGGTCTCTACGACTGCGATGTCGAAAAGCTGACGTCGGTCTTCCACCCGCAGGCCGTCTACGCCACCGCCGACGAGACGCCCCTGCTGTTCCGCACCATGGAGGAATACCTCCCCATCGTCGCAGCCCGGCAATCGCCCGCCTCGCGCCAGGAGCCGAGGCGGGATCATATCGACGAGATTCAGCTGGCCGGCGACAACACGGCGCTTGCGCGGGTTCGCTGCTCGATCGGCGACCGGGACTTCGTCGACTTCCTGTCTCTCGTGCGCACCGACGGCCAGTGGTGGATCATCGCCAAGGTCTTCCAGATCATCGAACGCAAAGCCTAGGAGGGGCGCGACAATGCCTTACGTCAACATCCGGATCACCCGTGAAGGCGCGACACGAGAACAGAAGGCGCAACTGATCGCCGGCGTCACCAACCTTCTTTACGAGGTGCTCGACAAGCCGCCCGCCGTGACCTTCGTGGTCATAGACGAGGTGCCGTTGGAGGATTGGGGCGTCGGCGGCCTGCCCGTCGATGAATACCGCCAGTCCCTCGCCGCCGCGCCGAAAAGCTAGTACGCCCGGCCCGCGCGACAAAGCAGCCCGGCCCCTTCAGCCGGGCTGCGCTTGTTTGCGAACAACCCCCGTTGCGCCCTACTTCTTGCGCAGTTGCAGCGCGCTCCACGCATCATGATGGATCGTCTGCTCGACCACGAAGCCCAGCGGCAGATAGGCCTCCAGAATCCGCTCCTCCTGCGTGCGCAGCAGGCCCGACAGGATGGCGACCCCGCCCGACTTCAGCGCCGCCCCGATCTCGGGCGCCAGGAACACCAGCGGCGCGGCCAGGATGTTGGCGAACACCAGGTCATAGGGCGCGTGCTGGGCGATGCGCGCATCGCTCAGGCCGTCGGCGAAATAGAACTCGCACTTGGCGTCGTTGATCTGGGCGTTCTCATTGGCGATGCGGGCCGAAGGCTCGTCGATGTCGGTGCCGACGGCGATGGGCGACCCCGTCCTGGCCGCCGCGATGGCCAGCACGCCCGTGCCGCAGCCCACGTCCAGAACCTTCTCGAAGGTCTCGGTCTTCAGCAGATTGTCGAACGCCTCCAGGCAGCCGACCGTCGTGCCGTGGTGGCCGGTGCCGAAGGCGGCGCCCGCATCGATCTTCAGATTGACCCGGCCCTCGGGCACCTTGCCCTGATCGTGTGCGCCGTAGACGAAGAAGCGTCCCGCCTCGACCGGCGGCAGGCCCGACAGGCTCATGGCCAGCCAGTCGGCGTCGGCCAGCTTCTCGACCACGACCTCCAGTCCCGGCGTGGCGCGCAGGATTTCGGCGATGCCCTCGGCCTCTTCATCGGTCGTGGGGAAGGCGTCGATGCGCCAGATTTCCTTGTCCTCGTCCTCTTCCAGGATGGAATAGGTCGCATTTTCCAACAGGGGGTTGGCGTCGATAGCGGCGGCGGCGGCTTCGGCCGGGGCGCGATCGCCGCGCGCGATCACCTGAACTGCGGATTCGGACATTTCTCAAACACCGTTATAATGACGAATCGCCAGTGCGGGCTTGGTTCTTACGCCCGTGTCCAACGAGGGGTCGGGGAGTTTATGGCCAAAGCACCGTCTGAAACGAAACCTGCCGCGAAAGCGGCCTCCGCCGCTTCCAAGCCGAAACCGGCGGCAAAGTCGAGCGCGACAGCGACAAAAGCTGACGCCAAGCCCAAGGCCGTAAAGGCGCCCGCCGCGACAAAGGCCCCCGCCAAGGCGGCTGCGCCCAAGGCTGCCAAGCCTGCTGCGGCAAAGACCGCCGCTGCGCCGAAGGCAGCAGCCGCACCAAAGACCGCCGCGAAGACGCCGGCCGCCAAGAAACCCGCAACGCCGAAGGCTCCGGCTGCAGCAAAGGCGACCACGGCCAAGGCCGCCGCGCCGAAGAAGGCTGCTGCGCCCAAGAAGCCCGCCGCGCCCAAGGCCGCCGCTCCGGCCCCGGTCGAGACGCCGGTCGCCGCCTCCCTCGCCCCCGCGCCCATCGCCGAGACCAAGCCCGCGCCGAAGCCCGAGCCGGTCGTCGCTGCGGCCCCCGCTCAGGTCGAGCCGCCCGTTCAGGCCACGGCGCCCAAGCCCGCCGCCGAGCCGGTCAAGCCGGTCGAGGCCCCCGCCCCGCAGAAGAAGGGTTTCTTCGCCCGTCTGTTCGGCTGGTGATCAAAGGCTGATCCCAAACGCAAAGAAGGCCGGAGAGGACGCCCTCTCCGGCCTTCTTCAATTCTCATGGCTGAGACGGCTTATTCCGGCAGGTCTTCGGCCAGGATCGCCATTTCGAACATGAAGGAACCGGCTTCGTCCTCATCTTCGAACACCACGCCGATGAACTCGTCATCGACATAGACTTCGGCGGAATCGGCGACCTTGCGGGCTTTCACCTTGATGCCGCCGTGGTTGAAGGTGCGCTTCAGGTGCGTCTCGACGCGCTTCAGATCATTCTCGGTCACGGGTAGCCTCGTTCATCTCGTTGGCGGCGGACCCTAGAGAAGCCCTCTGCCGATTGGAAGCCCGCACGGCATCAGCCCACAGCCGCGTCTCAGATCACGAAGTCATAGACGATGTCGGACAGCGTATGGTCCATGGTCCGCGCGGGCGTGGCGTCGGTCGGGCAGTTGACCAGCCGCGCCGGCACCCCCGCCACGGTGCAGCCCGCCGGCACCGGCTTCAGCACCACCGAGCCGGACGCCACCTTGGCGTAGTCGCCGACCGTGATGTTGCCCAGCACCTTGGCCCCGGCGCCCAGCAGAACGCCGCGCCCGATCTTCGGATGGCGGTCGCCGCGCTCGGCCCCCGTCCCGCCCAGGGTCACGGCGTGCAGCATGGACACCTCGTCCCCGATCACCGCCGTCTCACCGATGACGATGCCCGTGCCGTGGTCCAGAAAGACGCCCGAGCCGATCCGCGCCGCCGGGTGGATGTCCAGCTGGAACAGCTCCGAAATCCGGCTCTGGAAATGGAAGGCCAGGGTGTCGCGGTCCTGCTCCCACAGCCAGTGCGCCACGCGCCAGGCCTGCAGCGCCTGGAACCCCTTGAAATACATGAAAGGTTGCAACAGCGACCGGATCGCCGGATCGCGCTCCTGCACCGCCTTCAGGTCCGCCTCGGCGGCGGCCACGATGCCCGGATCGGCGGCGAAGGCCGACAGGGCCACCTCGCGCACCGTCATGGCCCCCAGCTCCGCATCACCCAGCTTGCGCGCGATCTGGAAGCTCAGCGCCCCGGCGAAATCCTCGTGCGCCAGGACGACGGCGTTCAACTGCGACGCCAGCCGCGGCTCCTCGCGCGCAGCGTCTTCGGCGGCGCCGCGCAGTTGCGTCCACAGGTCCGGCTGCTTGGGCACGACTTCCAGCTTGGCCATCAGGCTTCCTTCGAATTCAGACGGCGATCCTACGCGCCCAGCATGGCGCGCGCCAGCGCGGCGGGCAGTTCGCCCTCCCGCGCCATATGGTAGGCGCGGTACGCCGTCGCCACCGTCAGCCCGTCGCGCACCGCCCCTCGCGCGACCTCAGCCATCAGATCGCGGAACAGAACGCGCGCCGTCAGAAAGACCTCGGTCTCGTCCGGCGCCGTCTCGGTCTCGCTCAAGCCCCAGGCCACCCAGGCCATCGCCCGCTCGTCGGTGATGGAGTTGGACAGGTCCAGGTCCAGCGCCGCGCGCCAGTGCGTCGCCGTCAGCCCCGCCTCCTCGGCCAGTTCGCGCTTGACGGCCTCAAACGGGTCTTCCCCTTCCGGCGCCCCGCCCTCGGGCATCTCCCACGAATAACGCATCAGGGCGAAGCGGTGCTGCCCGACCAGGCTGACCGTCCCGTCGTCATGCAGCGGCAGCACGCCCGTGCCCACATTCTTCGGCCGCACGACCACATAGTCGGCGTCAGCCCCCGTCGGCGCGATCGCCGGGTGGCGCGTCACCCGCATCCATGGCGTGTCGACCAGGACGCTGTCGCCCAGGCTGCGCCACGGCGGCGTGTCGGGCAGGTTCTCGGCCCAGCGAGGCTTGATGTCGCGGATCTTGCTCATGCCCCTGCTATGGCGCAGCGCGTCCCGAAAGCCTAGCTATCGGCCATGAGCCAGTCAGACCTCGCTTCCGCCCTGCCCCTGCCCGTCCGTTCGGACGAGCTGCTGTCACGCCTGGCCGTGCGCCGCTCGGCCCCGGCCCAGTCGCTGTCCCTGCCCGGCCCCTCGGACGCCGAGATCGAGCAGATGCTGCTGCTGGGCGCCCGCACGCCGGACCACGGCAAGCTGTTTCCCTGGCGCTTCGTCATCCTGGGTCCGCGCAGCCGCGCCGAGCTGTCCGATGCCCTGGCCGTCCTGGGCGAGGCGCAGGCCCGTACCGGCAAGGAAATCGCCGCCCTGGCCAAGCTGGCCAACCCGCCGCTGACCGTCATGGTCGTCTCGACCCCGATCCAGGGCCACAAGGTGCCGGTATGGGAGCAGCAACTGTCCGCCGGCGCCGTCTGCATGAACCTGGAACACGCGGCCAATGCGCTGGGCTATTCGGCCAGCTGGATCACCGACTGGTATTCCTACGACCCCGCCGCCGTCGCCCTGTTCGGCGTCGAGGACGGCGAGAGCATCGCCGGCTTCATCCACGTCGGCTCCCTGTCCGAGCCCCCGCTGGAGCGCCCCCGCCCCAATCTGGAGCACAAGGTGACGGCCAGACCGTAACGCGCCCTTCTCCCCTTGTGGGAGAAGGACGCATCAGCGCCCCTCCTCCTCCGGCCGGTGCACGATCGACACCAGCACCACCGAGATGATCATCAACAGGAACCACGCCCCCAGCTTGTTAAGGCTGACCATATGCCATCCGGCCTCCTGCCCCGGATAGACCCAGGCCCGCGCGAACGTCCCCAGGTTCTCCGCGAACCAGATGAACAGCGCCACCAGCCCATAGCCCAACAGCAGCGGCATCGACCGCCGCGTCCGGTCGGCGGTGAAGAAGAACCACCCCCGCATGAACAGCAGCCCCGTCGCCGCGAACAGAGCCAGCCGCACGTCCGGCAGCCAGTGGTGCGCAAAGAAGTTGACGTAGATCGCCGCCGCCAGCACCCACGTCGTCCACAGCGGCGGATAGTTCCGCACCCGGATATGGAAGATGCGCTGCACCCGCGCGATGTAGCTGCCCACCGCCGCATACATGAAGCCCGAGAACAGCGGCACGGCGCCGATCCTCAGCACCGACTCTTCCGGATAGATCCACGACCCGTGATAGGTCTTGAACAGCTCCATGATCGTCCCGGCGACATGGAACAGGAAGATGACCCGCGCCTCCTCCCAGCTCTCCAGCTTCAGGGCCAGCATCGCCGCCTGTATCCCCAGCGCCCCCAGCACCAGAAAGTCATAGCGCGCCAGCGGCGCTTCCTCGGGCCAGAACAGAAACGTCCCCAGGATCAGCGCCAGCATCGCCCCGCCGAACAGACACGCCCACCCCTGCTTCAGCCCGAACCACAGGAACTCATAGGCGTACCGGCGAAGGCGCGAGCGGTCGGCCCACGCCTCGGCGTGGGTCATCAGGCGACGGCCCCAGACTTCGAGCGGGAGGCGGGAGGATGGGGTCATGGGCGGAGATTAAACGTGAATGCCTAGGATCAGCTCAGGTCGAGAGAGCACGAACACGCCAATACGAACATCAATCCCCCAAACGTTGATTATCGCCCGCCACTGTGCAGCTATCGCACAAGGATTGGAGTGATCGATGACGGCCGAACCCAAAAAAAGTAGCCGGGCTACAGCGCCCACCGACGCACCCGAAAGCACAAAATCGGTAGAATGCGGCATCATAATGCCGATCTCAGCGACTGACACTCATACAGAAAAACATTGGAGCAATGTGCAAGTTTTACTGCACAGAGCCATCCGCAAGGCCGACATGGCACCAATCAACGTTTGGTCAGGCGAGGTTATCGATAGAATTTCAGAGAGAATTGTTGGAAATATATTCTCTCACGACATAATCGTCGCAGATATTAGCGACCTCAATCCAAACGTCATGCTGGAACTCGGCCTTCGCCTTGCCTCGAAGAAACCAACGATCGTTATAGCAAATAGAGGAGGAGACATACCCTTCGATATTCGAGATTTCCATGTCCTCCAGTACCCCAGAGACTTAAATATTCTCGAAATGGAGGATTTTTTTGATCTTTTAGTAGATTCATTAAAAGCGAAACACAATGCGATACTTAACGGGACATACGAGCCATTTCTTGGAAAAGTCGTCGTAGATGTCGCCAGCCCTGAGACCAGGGCAATACCTATGAACGAACTAATTCTCGAACGCCTCGACGATCTAGCTAAACGCCTACCAAGGAGCGATGGGCGAAGAATTTCGCCTCCACTCCCACGCCCAAGCATCGATCGAGGGATCGTTCGTTTTAGGAGTGAAAAATCTAAGAGTACGGCATTCTTTTCTCTGCCCCTCGCTACGGCCTCCACGATTCTAGATCAAATCTCCAGCTCTTACACAACCGTAACGACAATTTTCGAAGAACCAGGAATAATATACGTTGCAGCATCAAGTGTGCCGCCTCGAGACTCGGAAAGCGCATCAGAGGCAGCAACTGCGTCAGTTGTTCGGGCTTACGACGGTTTCATAGGAGTACCTGCGGAGTACGCGGCAAAGTACAAGTAAGCCCACACTCAGCTCCAAATCCAGCTAAACTTCACCCCCGCCCGCGATACCCCGCCACGCCCTGATCCGGCAGCCACACGCCCTCCAGCGGCGCGCCCGTCTGCCAGAAGACGTCGATGGGGATGCCGCCGCGCGGATACCAATAGCCGCCGATCCTCAGCCATTTCGGTTGCAGCAGTTCGGCCAGGCGCTTGCCGATGGCGACGGTGCAGTCCTCGTGGAAGGCGCCGTGGTTGCGGAAACTGGTCAGGTACAGCTTCAGGCTCTTGCTCTCGACCAGCCAGTCGCCGGGCACATAGTCGATGACGATGTGGGCGAAGTCGGGCTGGCCCGTCACCGGGCACAGGCTGGTGAACTCCGGCGCGGTGAAGCGCGCCACATAGAGGGTGTCGGCGTGCGGATTGGGCACGCGCTCCAACACCGCCTCTTCCGGGTTGGTCGGGGCGGCGGTCTGGGCGCCGAGCTGGCTGAGGCTGTCGGTATAGTGGGTCATGGGACGGGCTCTTGCGGGCGGCTCTGATCGAAAGGCTTGCGCCGGACCGTCAAGGTTGGTCCATTGGCGCGCTGGGGTCGGGGGGCCAAATAGTGTGAAGACCTTCTGGACACAAATCCTGACCCTTCTGGGGTTGGCGGCGTCGCTGTCGGCCGCCCTCTATTTCGCGCGCTATCCGCAGGCGGCGCCGACGCTGACCCTGCCTTCGCTGCACCTGTCGAACCCGTTCGCAATCCCGGTCTCGGTCGAACCGCGCTGGGTGCGGCCGCCTGCCCCCACCGCCGCCGACTATCCGGCCAAAGCCCTGCGCGCTGCGGCCAGCGGCGAGGCGATCATCACCTGTCGCGTCTCGCCCCGCGGACGACCGACCGACTGCGAGATCGAGTCCGAAACCCCTTCCGACCTGGGCTTCGGCCCCGCCGCCCGCCGCATCGTCGAGCGCGGCCAACTGACCCGCCCCGTGCTGGAAGACGACCAGAGCGTCGGCCCGCGCTTCACCGTCCGCGTGCCCTTCACCCTCGACTGACCGCAATCGGCCAGCCCCCCTTTTCACCTGTGCTAGGCTGCGCCTCAGCCAAGGGAAAAGCCGTCGCGACGGAGGGGCGATTTCAGACGATTCAGACGAATTGGACTCTCTTTTTTCCTTCTCCCCCTGTGGGAGAAGGTGGGCGCCGGAGGCGCTCGGATGAGGGGCGTCGGCGCGACTCCCGCTGCTCTGCGTCTCCCTTGTGCGATAGCCGGACACGGAGGCGCTCACACCCCTCATCCGTCTCGCTGCGCGAGCCACCTTCTCCCACAAGGGGAGAAGGATCACTGATTGCCTTCCCCGACGACACCCGGTTAGCGTGGCTTAAAACAACGCATTCCTTCAGGAGAGACGACCCGTGGCCATTCCCGCTTCCCTGCAGTCCGGCCTGAAGCTGCCGGTGATCGCCTCGCCCATGTTCCTGGTGTCCGGGCCGGACCTGGTGGTCGAGGCCTGCAATGCGGGCGTGATCGGCACCTTCCCCTCGCTGAACCAGCGCACGACCGAGGGCTATCGGGAGTGGCTGCACGAGATCAAGTCGCGCCTGACGCCCGACGCCGCGCCCTTCGGCGTCAACCACATCATCCACCCGACCAATTCGCGCCTGATGGCCGACATGATGGTCTCGGTCGAGGAGAAGGTGCCGCTGATCATCACCTCGCTGGGCGCCGTGCGCGACGTGGTGGATGCGGTGCACGGCTATGGCGGCGTGGTCTTCCACGACATCGCCAATGTGCGCCATGCGAGGAAGGCGGCCGAGGCGGGCGTCGACGGGCTGATCCTGGTCGCCAACGGCGCGGGCGGGCACGCGGGGGTCGTCAACCCCTTCGCCCTGATCAATGAGGTCCGCAGCTTCTATGACGGAACCATCATTCTGGCGGGCGCCTTGTCGACCGGTCAGGACGTGGCCGCGGCGCTGATGATGGGGGCCGACTTCGCCTATATGGGCACCCGCTTCATCGCCACGACCGAGAGCGAGGCTCAGCCCCACTACAAGGATCTGATCGTCCAGTCGGGCTCGGCGGACATCACCTACACCCCCGCCGTCTCGGGTATTCCGGCCAACTTCCTGACCCCCTCCCTGGTCGAGAACAAGATCGACCCGAAGTCCCTGCCCGAGCACAAGCTGGACATGGGCGAGGAAGCCAAGGCTTGGAAGACCATCTGGTCAGCGGGCCAGGGTTCGGGCGCCATCCACGACGTGCCGACCACGGCTCAGCTTGTCGCTCGGCTGACGGACGAGTTTTCGCAAGCCTGTGATAAATTCGACAAGAAGCGCCTCTAGGAAGCGGCCTCGACACTCCCCTATCGAGGCCGATTCATGCGCATCCTGACGACCGCCCTGAAGACGACCGTCTTGGCGACCGCCCCGCTCCTGATCCTGGCCTCGACGGCCGCACAGGCGCAGGACATGCCCGGCCGCTGGAGCTTCAGCGCCGGCGCAGCCAGCGACAACCGCTCCAAGGACGCCTCCAAGTCGGACGGCGACGCCTTCGTGTGGGGCGCGGCGGAATGGGAAAGCGAAAGCGGCCTCTTCTACGTCAGCCCCGCCGCCGAAACGATCAAGAGCGGCGGCTCGGAGCTGGAGCTGGAGCTGACCGGCGGGGTGAAGCCCCAGTGGGCCGGCTTCGACTTCGACCTGAACGTCGCGCACAAGTGGCGGGTGGACGCCAACCCCGGCTATGACGCCAACGCCTGGGAGTTCACGGCTGACATGAAGCGTTCGATCGGCCCGGCCAGCGCACGCCTGCGGCTGCAGCACTCGCCCGACGGCGCCGGATCGGTCGAGGCCTGGACCTGGGTCGCCCTGCGCGGCGGCTGGGACTTCACCGACAAGCTGAACGTCTCGGCCGAGGTCGGCCGCCGCGAGCAGGACAACAGCGTCGACTACACCGGCTACAACATCGGCGCGACCTATGCCCTGACGCCCAAGCTGGAGGCCGAACTGCGCTGGCACGGCACCAACGCCAAGGTTCCCGGCGAGCAATACGCCGACGCCCTGGTCGCCGGGATCAGCGTCTACTTCTGACCGATGCGCCGCCGTTTCAGGCGCCCGGTTTCATCTTTCGCTCGAAAGGGCCTAGGTTGCGGTCATGACTTTTCGACCGACGACTTTGGAACGTGCGTACCAACTGGCCGAAAGCGGCTCCTGCCGGACGGTAGGCGATGTCAAACAGGCCCTGAAGCTGGAGGGCTATGAGCGGATCCAGGATGCGCTCTACGGCTCGACCATCACCTCGGCCCTGCGTAAGCTGTGTCAGGAGAACTGGGTGTCGCCGCCGGAAACGGCCGAGCCCTGACGCACCGGCTCTTGCATTAGGACACCGGAGGGTCCACCCTAAAGGGGTCGATCTCTCTGCGTAACGCTCTGCCTTCTGCCCCGCGCACCGAGGTCTAAGCCGATCCATACAGACCCGACAGGTCTTCAGGGACGTTCTCTGAGGCCAACTTCTAGCGGAGGTCCTGAAAATGGCTACCGGCACTGTTAAATGGTTCAACTCCACCAAGGGCTACGGCTTCATCCAGCCGGACGACGGCGGCAAGGACGTCTTCGTCCACATCTCGGCTGTTGAGCAAGCCGGCCTGCGCGGCCTGGACGAAAACCAAAAGGTTTCCTACGAAATCGAGCGCGACCGTCGCTCGGGCAAGGAATCGGCTGGTCAACTGAAGACCGAAGGCTGATCCGGCTCCATCGCCGGCCGCGTCAGCAATGACGGGCCGACGATGACAGGATTTAAAGCGCGCAGGGGTCGCCCTCTGCGCGCTTTTCTTTTGCCCCTAGGCCGCCAGCGAGGGCCGCCGCAGCTGGACGAAGTCCGCCCCGCTGGGCGACTGGAACAGGCGCAGATCGAACTCAGGCAGGATCGCCAGCAGGTGATCGAAGATGTCCGCCTGGATCGCCTCATACTCGGCCCAGGCCACGGTGGCGGTGAAGGCGTAAATCTCCAGCGGCAGGCCCGTCTCCGTCGGCTGCATCTGGCGCACCAGCAGCGTCATGTCCTGACGGATGCGCGGATGGTTCTCCAGATAGTTCTGCACATAGGCGCGGAAGGCGCCGATGTTAGTCGAACGCCGCATATTGACCGGATCGCGTCCGGCCTCGACCAGCTTGGCGTTCCAGTCCGCCATTTCGGCGCTCTTGTCGGCCAGGTAGTCGTCGATCAGCAGGAAGCGCCGCATCCGCTCGCGCTCGGCCTCGGTCAGGAAGCGCGCACTGGTCTGGTCGATCAGCAGGGACCGCTTGATGCGGCGCCCGCCGCTGTCCTGCATGCCGCGCCAGTTGCGGTAGGATTCGCTGATCAGTCGCCACGTCGGGATGGTGGTGATGGTCTTGTCCCAGTTCTGGACCTTCACCGTGTGCAGGGCGATGTCGATGACGTCGCCATCGGCGTTGACCTGGGGCATCTCGATCCAGTCGCCGACGCGCAGCATGTCGTTGGAGTTCAGCTGAACCGACGCCACCAGCGACAGGATGGTGTCCTTGAACACCAGCATCAGCACCGCCGCCAGCGCACCCAGCCCCGATAGCAACAGCAGCGGCGACCGGTCGATCAGGGCCGCGATCACCAGAATGGTGGCGATGGCGTAGATGACGATCTTCAGAACCTGCAGATAGCCCTTGATGCTGCGGCGATGCGCGCGCGGCGAGCGGGCGTAGAGGGCGTTGGCCATATCCAGGCCCGCGCCGATGCCGATGGCCACGGCCACGATCATGAAGGCCCCGGCCACGTTCTGGACCAGGGTGACGAAGCCAGTCGCCAGATGCGGCACGCCGCTGACGCCCTGATGGATGATGATGGCGGGCACGACGCGGGTGAAGCTGCGCACCACAGGGCGCAGCAGCACGTCGAGATCATGCACCGCCCGACCGACGATCCGCAGGATCAACCGGGTCAGGATGCGGCGGACCACAAAGTCCGCGATAAAGGCGACTAGGACGAGAAGACAGAGCCCGATCAGCATCTCCGCGATCGGGAACTCCGCCAGGCGATCACGCATGGCGACAAAATCAAACATGACGCCAGCCTAGGCAGGCCTGCCGGGGATTTGAACCCCGGCGCCTCAATCAGTCTCAGCCGATGGCCTGATCCAGGTCGGCGATCAGGTCGTCGATATCCTCGACCCCGACCGACAGGCGGATCAGGTTGTCGGTGACCCCGCCCGCCTCACGCACCTCTTTGGGCACAGATGCGTGGGTCATGATGGCCGGGTGGTTCACCAGGCTTTCCACGCCGCCCAGAGACTCCGCCAGGGTGAAGACCTGCACCCGCTCCAGCACCCGCTTCGTGCGCTCCAGGTCGCCGTCGATCAGCACCGTGACCATGCCGCCGAAACGGCCGTTCATCTGGCGCGCCGCCAGCTCATGTTGCGGGTGGCTGACCAGGCCCGGATAGATGACCTTGGCCACGCCAGCTCGGTCTTCCAGCCAACGGGCCACCGCCAGAGCGTTCTCATTGTGCGCCTTCATGCGCAGGCCCAGGGTCTTCAGGCCCCGGTTGGCCAGGAAGGCGTCGAACGGCCCCATGACGCCGCCGATGGAGTTCTGCAGGAACTTCAGCTGGGTCGCCATCTCGGCGTCCTTGGCGACCAACACCCCGCCGACGATGTCGGAGTGGCCGTTCAGATATTTGGTCGCCGAGTGCATGACCACGTCGGCGCCCAAGGCCAGCGGCTGCTGGCTCCACGGCGTGGCGAAGGTGTTGTCGACCACTAGGATCAGCTTGTGCGCCTTGGCGATCTTCGACAGGGCCTCGATATCGGCCAGTTTCATCAGCGGGTTGGTCGGCGTCTCGACCCACAGCATCCGCGTCTTGTCGGTGATCGCCGCCTCGACCGCCGCCAGGTCGGTCAGGTCGATATAGCTGAAGTCCAGCCCCATCGACCGGCGCCGCACCCGCTCGAACAGCCGCCACGAGCCGCCATACAGGTCGTCGCCGGTGATGATGTGCGACCCTGCGTCCAGCAGTTCCAGCGCCGTCGAAGTCGCCGCCATGCCCGAGCCGAAGCCGAAGGCCTGAACCCCGCCCTCCAGATCGGCGATGCAGGCCTCAAACGCCTCGCGCGTCGGGTTCTTGCCGCGGGCGTATTCATAGCCCTTGTTCACGCCGGGGCTTTCCTGGGCGTAGGTCGAGGTGGCGTAGATCGGCGTCATCACCGCGCCCGTCGTCGGGTCCGGCTGCTGGCCCGCATGGATGGCGCGGGTCGAAAAGCCCTGACGGTTCTTCAGTTCAGACATGGGCTTACCGGTTCAGGCTGAGGTGGTTGATCAGGTCGGTGCGGGTGATCAGGCCGACGAAGGTCTCGCCGTCCAGCACGATGGCGACGCGGTCGCGGTCAAAGACCGGGATCAGGGCGTCCAGCGATTCCGTCACCTGCAGCGTGTCCAGATCGCGCGTCATGGCCGAGGCGACCGGCTTGGCGAAGCGCTCCTGACGGGTGATCTCGTCGGTGTTCATGATGTGGACGATGTCGCTTTCATCCAGAATGCCGACCAGACGGCCGTCCTGAATGACCGGCAGTTGCGACAGGCCATCGCCGCGCATCCGCTTGAAGGCGGTATCCAGGGTGTCTTCCGGCCCGATCACCACCACGTCGCCGGCGGCGTATTTGCGGTTTATCAGGTCCGACAGGTCGCCGTGCAGTTCGCGCTCGGCCAGGCCCTGATCGGCCAGCCAGGCGTCGTTGTAGACCTTGGACAGATACTTGGCGCCGGTGTCGCAGACGAAGGTCACGACCCGCTTCGGCTCGGTCTGTTCGCGGCACCAGCGCAGGGCCGTGGCGATCAGGGTGCCCGACGACGAGCCCGCCAGAATGCCCTCCTTCAGCAACAGTTCGCGCACCGTGGCGATCGCCTCGGCGTCAGGGATGGAATAGGCGACGTCGATCAGGTCGGGATCCGTCGTCTCGGGCATGAAGTTCTGGCCGATGCCTTCGACCGTATAGCTGCCGTCCGGCCCGGCGACACCGTCATTGATCAGGCCCGCCAGCGCCGAGCCGACCGGGTCGGCCAGAATGATCTTGGCCTTGGAGCCCTGCGACTTGAAGTATTGCGCATTGCCCGTGATCGTCCCGCCCGAGCCGATGCCGGCGACGAAGGCGTCGATGTCGCCGTCCATCTGCTCGAAGATTTCCGGGCCGGTCGTCTTGAAGTGGGCCTCGGAGTTGGCGTCGTTGGCGAACTGGTTGACGAAATAGCCGCCCGGAATCTGCTGGGCCAGGCGCTCGGCCATGTCGGTGTAGTATTCCGGGTGGCCGTGCGGCACGTCCGATCGAGTCAGGCGCACATCGGCGCCCATGGCGCGCAGGTGCTGGATCTTCTCCTTCGACATCTTGTCGGGGATGACCAGCAAGACGTTGTAGCCCTTCTGCTTGCCGACCAGGGTCAGGGCCAGGCCCGTATTGCCCGCCGTGGCCTCGACGATGGTGCCGCCCGGCTTCAGCCAGCCCTGCTTTTCCGCCGCCTCGATCATCGACAGGGCGATGCGGTCCTTGATGGAGCCGCCGGGGTTCTGGCTTTCCAGCTTCAGGAACAGACGGCAGGGGCCGGTGTCGATCCGCGTCACCTCGACCATCGGCGTCTTGCCGATCAGGTCCAGCAGGGTCTTCGCCGGACGGCTGAGAACAGGGGTGTCGGTCATCGACATGAAGGCAGGCTCCGTTGCACGGGTTTCAGGGGGAAGCTGGGCGTCGCGACCCTCGCGGTCAACTCATGCAAGTTTTCACCCTTTCGCCGCGAAGCGCGTTAGAAAGGGCGCAATGGTCAAGACACCGAAACGCCCCGTCGCGGGCCTGCCCGACAAAGAATCCCTCATCGCCTTCCTGCGCGAGGCCGGAGAAGCTGAAAAGGCCGACATCGCGCGCGCCTTCGGCCTGAAGGGCGCCGAACGCCGCGCCCTGCGCGACATGCTGAAGGAGCTGGAGGCCGAGGGCCGCCTGGGCAAGCGCGGCCGCAAGGGCTTTTCCGAAGCCGGCGCCCTGCCCCCCGTCGGCGTGGTCGATGTCGTGGATCGCGACGCTGACGGCGAGCTGTATGTCGAACTGGTCAAGAGCAGTGAGGACGCGCCGCGCGCCGTCCTGATGCCCGACCGGGAAGGGCGCGGCCCGGCGCCCGGCATGGGCGACCGCCTGCTGGTCAAGTTCAGCCGGGGCGTCGAAGGTTGGGAGGCGCGTCTGGTCAAGCGGCTGGACGCCGGAACCGACCGCGTGCTGGGCGTCATTCGAAAATCAGCGCGCGAGACGCGGGTCGAGCCGGTCGACAAGCGCTCCAAGGACGTGTTGCTGGTGCCCGCCGCCCAGACGGCGGACCTGCGCGACGGCGATCTGGTGCTGGCCGCCGTCGAGAAGGGCGAGCATCGCTATGGCCCCAAGCGCGGCAAGATCCTGGAGAACATCGGCCGCGAGGACGACCCGCGCGCCGCCTCCATCATCGCCATCCACGCCCACGGGGTGCCGACCGGCTTCTCTGACGCGGTAGAGCGCGAGGCCGAGGATCAGGCCGTCCCGACGCTGAAGGGACGCGAAGACCTGCGCCACGTCCCCTTCATCACCATCGACCCGGCCGACGCGCGCGACCACGACGACGCCGTCTATGCCGAGCGCGACCAAGACCCCAAGAACGACGGCGGCTGGATCGTCTGGGTCGCCATCGCCGACGTCGCCGCCTATGTGCGCCCGAACACGGCGCTGGACCGCGAGGCGCGAGCCAAGGGCAACTCGACCTACTTCCCTGACCGGGTCGAGCCCATGCTGCCCGAGGTGCTGTCCAACGGCCTGTGCAGCCTGAAGCAGGGCGAGAACCGCGCCTGCATGGCCGTGCGCATGGTCTTTGACAAGGACGGCCGCAAGACCGGGCACAAGTTCACGCGCGGCCTGATGCGCAGCCACGCCAAGCTGTCCTACGAACAGGCGCAGTCGGCCATCGACGGCCTGCTCGACGACGCCACCGGGCCGATCATGGAGGCGATCCTCTATCCGCTGTGGAACGCCTATCGCACCATGCTGAAGGGCCGCGAGCGCCGCAGCCCCCTGGCCATCGAAAGCCCCGAGCGCCGCATCATCATGTCGCCCGACGGCGGCATCGCCGGCATCGAGCCGCGCAAGTCGCTGGAGGCCCATCGCCTGATCGAAGAGATGATGATCCAGGCCAACGTCTGCGCCGCCGAGACGCTGGAAAAGACGCACACGCCGCTGATCTATCGCGTTCACGACACGCCCAGCCAGGAGAAGATCTTCAACCTGGCCGACTTCCTGCACACCATCGGCAAGCCCTGGAACAAGGGCGAGGCGCCGAACACCAAACGCTTCAACAAGCTGCTGGAAGAGACCCGCGACACTCCGCACGCCGAGGTCGTCAACGAAGTCGTCCTGCGCACCCAGATGCAGGCGATCTACAGCCCCGAGAACGTCGGCCACTTCGGTCTGCATCTGGACCGCTACGCCCACTTCACCTCGCCGATCCGGCGCTATTCCGACCTGATCGTCCATCGCGGGCTGATCCGGGGGCTGAAGCTGGGCTCGGACGGCCTGACCGACCGCGAGATCGCCGAACTGGGCGGCATCGCCGATCATGTCACCGAAACCGAGCGTCGCTCCATGGCCGCCGAGCGCGATGCAATGGATCGCTACATCGCCGCCTTCCTTGAAGAGCACGTCGGCGCGACCTTCAGCGGCCGTATCACCGGCGTGACCCGCTTCGGCCTGTTCATCCGGCTGGACGAGACGGGCGCCGACGGCCTGGTCCCCGTCTCGACGCTGGGCGACGAATACTTCACCCACGACGACCGCGCCCACGCTCTGGTCGGCGAGCGCACCGGCAAGCGGTTCCCGCTGGGCCGCCGCGTCGAGGTGCGGCTGATGGAGGCCACCCCCGTCACCGGCGGTCTGGTGCTAGAAATGCTGTCCGAACCGGACCCGCGCGATCCCAACGCCCCGGCCCCGCGCTACGGCATGCGCGGACGCGGTGGAGACGGCCCGCCCAAGCGTGGCAAAGGCCGCCCCGGCGGTCCCAAGCCCCGCAACGGCGCCAAGCCTTCCGGCGGCCTGAAAGGCGTCCGAAAGGGCAAGCGGCGGTGAGGAATATCACGTCCCTTCTCCCCTCGAGGGAGAAGGTGGGCGCCGGAGGCGCTCGGATGAGGGGGCTGTATCCGCACGCAGGACGACAGACGTTGAGGACGCAGCAAGCGTCCCCCTCATCCGTCTCGCTCCGCGAGCCACCTTCTCCCCCGATGGGGAGAAGGCAGGAGTTTTTGCGATGACCCCCCGCCCCTTCGACGCAGCCCAAGACCTGGCCGACGCGCCCCGTGTCGGCGGCGCTCAACGTCCCAAGGACGCGGCGACCCTGATCCTGACCCGCGACGCCAGGCGCCCCGAGGTGCTGATGGGCCGCCGGGCGCCGGGCCATGTCTTCATGGCGTCGAAGTGGGTGTTTCCGGGCGGCCGTATCGAACGGGCGGATTTCAACGCCGCCGACGACGGCGCCCTGTCGCATGACGCCGCGCGCAGGCTGGAAGCGGAGATGCCCGCCCGCCGCGCCCGCGCCCTGGCTCTGGCTGCCGTGCGCGAGACGTTTGAGGAAACCGGCCTGATCCTGGGCCGTTCGGCGCCCCCCGCCTCGGTCGCCGGACCGTGGCGGGAGTATCGTCAGGCAGGCGCCCTGCCCGATCTGTCGGTCCTGTCCTATGTGGCGCGCGCCATCACCCCGCCGGGCCGCACGCGTCGGTTCGACGCCCGATTCTTCATGGCCCCGGTCGAGGCCCTGCGCGATCCCGACCGCATCGAAGGCTCAGGCGAACTGGACGAGATCGCCTGGATTCCGCTGGATGAGGCGCAGGCGCTGGACGTGCCCGCCATCACCCGCTTCGTGCTGGGCGAGGTCGCCGGGCGGCTGGAGACGCCGCAACGTCCCCTGCCCTTCGTCCACATGGTGCGCGGCCGCCACGTCATCGACCATCAGGACTGACGCAGCGGCCTTTTCGTCCTATTCCGCGACCGGCTTGGTCAGGTCGAAATCGACCTGGAAGTGGCGGTTCGGGCGGCGCAGCTCATAGGTGAACGTCTTGCCCGGGTGGACCTCCATCGCCCAGACGTTGGTCGTGGAGACCGAGGCGTTCTGTGCGTTGAACAGGTCGATGGATTCCTGATCGACCGGGAATTCCTGACGCTCGGCCGTGCCTTCGCTCGCAGTATCGCCACCATACCAGTGCAGCGGATCGGTCTTGCCGTCCGGCTGTCGGTGATCGTGCTTCAGGCGCAGGCCCGATTCGGTGCGGGTCACGACCCAGGTGCGCGAGCGGTCTTCGCCGACCCAGAAGGGAATGCGAATCTCATCCTTCGAGCAGTCGCGCACATGCATCAGCAGGCGCTTGCCGACGAAGTCCGAGTCGGCGGCCTCGGTCGTGACGACCTTGCCCTCAAAGCGCTGGCCGCACAGTTCGGTCAGATTGGCGAAGAAGGCGTCCTGGGCCGTGGCCGGGGCTGCATCGGCCGTTGCGGCGGGCGTCGCAGGCTCAGACGAGCAGGCGGACAGGGTCAATCCAACCGCAATGGCGGCGACGGACAGGGCGCGGGCGGGCTTGAAGTGGGGCGTTTTCATGTCGAAACACTAGCGCTTCTGCGGCGGCGCTCAACGCGACATCGAAACCGTTGACTTTGGGCCCGTCCTGAGTATGTTCCGCGCCTCTCGTTTCATGCGGCTTTCGCCGTCGCAAAGGTACTTCCGATGGCCAAACCGGCTTCCATCAAGATCCGCCTGAACTCCACCGCCGACACCGGCTTCTTCTACGTCACCAAGAAGAACGCCCGTACGATGACCGAGAAAATGGTCGTCAAGAAGTACGACCCGGTCGTCCGCAAGCACGTCGAGTTCAAGGAAGGCAAGATCAAGTAAGGGCTTAGCCCTCCGCTTGAACCTGCAAGAATCGAAACGCCCGGTCGCAGGACCGGGCGTTTTTCGTTGTCGGTAATGCGACGACAGAAGCGTCAGGCGGCGCGCGCCACCACCCGATTACGGCCGGCCTTCTTGGCCTCATAGACGCCTTCGTCGGCGCGCTTCAGCAGGGAAGCCGGCGTGTCGTCCGCCCCCCAGGTCGCCGCCACTCCGACCGAGACGGTGATGCTCAACGGCTCACCGCCCAGGATGCGGAAGGCCGAGGCGCCGACATCGCGACGAATCCGCTCGGCGATGCGATGGGCGTCCTCCAGCGTCGTGCCGGGCATGACCACCACGAACTCTTCGCCGCCGAACCGGCACGGCAGGTCCACGGCCCGCACATTGGTCGCCAGCCGCACCGAAAACTCGCGCAGCACCTCATCGCCCGCGTCGTGGCCCAGGCTGTCGTTGACCGCCTTGAAGTGGTCGATGTCCAGCACCAGCACCGCCACCGGATCGCCGCCGCGATTGGCGCGCGCCACCAGGGCGTCCAACTGGCCGTTCATGTAGCGACGGTTGTGCAGGCCGGTCAGGGGGTCGGTGACCGCCATCTCCAGATTGTGGTCCAGCTTCTCGCGCAGGAAGTCGCCGTAACGCTTGCGCCGCACCTGGGTTCGCACCCGCGCCGCCAGTTCTTCGGGATCGATGGGACGGATCAGCAGGTCGTGCGCGCCCAGTTCCAGCGCCTTGAGCAGGCGCGGCCGGTCCTGGGTCTCCACCACGGCCAGAACAGGCAGGCGCCGCGTCGGCTCCTTGGAACGAAGCTGGGCGATCAGACGCAAGCCGTCGAACCGCTCGGACGTGATGTTGACGATCACCAGATCGACCGGACCGCGCGCCGTCTCCAGCCCCGCCTCGGCGGAAGGCTCGATCAGGGGGCGGTGTTCTCGCGACAGTTCCTGCGCCATCACCTGAGCCTGAAGCGTGTTGTCGTCGACGATCAGCACACGCCCGCCAGACCCCTTGAGCCGCGCCACGCCGCCGGTGTCGACGCCGACCCGACGCCCGCTTTCCTCACGCTCGCGCAGCTCGTCCATGACCATCTTCAGCCGGGTCAGGCTGCGGACCCGCGCCATCAAGATCACGTCGTCCAGCGGCTTGGATAAGAAGTCGTCGGCCCCGGCCTCCAGCCCCTTGATCCGGTCGTGCCGCCCATCCAGCGCCGTCACCAGCACCACAGGGATATGGCGCGTCTCCGCCGCCGCCTTGATCCGGCGACAGGTCTCGAAGCCGTCCATGCCCGGCATCATCACGTCCAGCAGGATCAGGTCCGGCTGCTCGGCGCCGGCCAGGGCGATGGCGGTCGCGCCGTCATGGCAGGTGAGCACGTCGTAGTATTCGAGGGTCAGCTTGGCTTCGAGCAGCCGGACGTTCGCCTCGACGTCGTCGACCACCAGGATTCGCGCACTCATGCCGCCCCCTGACCCAGGTGCCTGCGCACCGTCTCCAGGAAGGAAATGACCGAAATCGGCTTGGAGATGTAAGCCTCGCAGCCTCCCTGCCGAATCCGTTCCTCATCACCCTTCATGGCGAAGGCTGTAACGGCGATGACGGGGATATGGTTCAGCTCTTCGTCGTCCTTGAGCCATTTGGTGACTTCAAGGCCCGAGATTTCCGGCAACTGGATATCCATCAGGATCAGATCGGGGCGGTGCTCGCGCGCAATCGCCAGCGCCTGCAGCCCTTCGCGGGTCTGCAGCACTTCATACCCCTGGGAATCGAGCAGATCATGAAAAAGCTTCATGTTCAGCTCATTATCCTCGACGATGAGGACTTTCTTGGACATCCGCCACCCGGCTGTTGCGCCTCTTGTTCATCCGCTTTCGCGGTGGGCTGTTGCGCCTTCTTGGGTGCACTGTGAGCGCAGCAGTCTTAAGTTGACGTGAAGCCGAGACAAACGGAGTTCATGCTTGGCCATCACGGCCCTCTGTCGCGACTGCCTGTGGACCGGCGACCGCAAGGTCGCGCGGTGTCCGTCGTGCGCCTCCCGCCGGGTCATCGCCCATGACGAGCTGAGCGATCTGCACATCGCCCACCTGGACTGCGACGCCTTCTACGCCTCGGTGGAGAAACGCGACCGGCCCGAACTGCGCGACAAGCCGGTGATTGTCGGCGGCGGCAAGCGCGGGGTGGTCTCCACCGCCTGCTATGTGGCGCGGCTGTACGGCGTCGGCTCCGCCATGCCGATGTTCAAGGCGCTGAAGGCCTGCCCCGACGCCGTGGTCATCAAGCCGGACTTCCGCAAATATGTGGCCGAGAGCGAGCGCATCTTCGGCGCCGTTCATCGCCTGACGCCGCTGGTCCAGACCCTGTCGCTGGACGAGGCCTGGATCGACCTGAAGGGCACCGAGCGGCTGAACGGCGGCCCGCCCGCCTTCCAGTTGGCGCGCCTGCAGAAATGGATTGAGGACGAGACGGGCCTCAGCGTCTCCATCGGCCTGGCGCCCAACCGCTTTCTGGCCAAGATCGCGTCCGAACTGGACAAGCCGCGCGGCTTCTCCGTCATCGGCGCGGCTGAGGCGCAAGGCCTGTTGGCGCCGCGCCCCGTGACCACCCTGCCCGGCGTCGGGCCGGTGTTCGGACGCACCCTGCGTTCGGACGGCTTCGCGACCATCGGCGACCTGGCCGCCGCCGAGGTCAAGGATCTGGTCCGGCGCTATGGCGAGACGGGCCTGCGCCTGCACGACCTCAGCCACGCGCGCGACAGCCGCCCGGTGAACCCGGATCACGACCGACGCGGCATGAGCGCCGAGACCACCTTCAACGACGACCTGACCACGGCCGAGGCGCTGGAGGCCGAGCTGTGGCCCCTGTGCGAGAAGCTGGCCTCCAAGGCCCGGCGCGACGGCGTAGCCAGCCGCGTCGTGGTGCTGAAGCTGCGCAAGACGGACTTCAAGATCGTCACCCGCCGCATCACCCTGGCCGAGCCGGTGCAGACGGCGCGCGCTCTGTTCGCCGCCGGGCGCGACCTGCTGAAACCGGAACTGGGCGCGCCCTATCGACTGATCGGCATCGGCATGGCCGACATCGCCGACGCCCATGACGCCCCCGCCGGCCTGTTCGCCACGGCCGAGACGCGAGCCCTGAAGACCGAGACCGCCATCGACGCCCTGCGCGACAAGTTCGGGGCCGCAGCCGTGGTGGCTGGACGCGCGTTGAAGCGACCAAATGAACGCCCCGGATGACGCGGCCGCCGCGCCGCGCTAAACCCCCTCCACCCTTTCATACGGAGTCGCCCCATGAGCATTCACGCCCGCATCGCTGAACTCGGCATCACCCTGCCCGAGCCCGCCAAGCCGGTCGCCAGCTATGTCTCCTACGTCCGCTCGGGCGAGCAGATCTTCATCTCGGGCCAGCTGTCTAACGACGCCAGCGGCGGCATCAAGGGCACCGTCGGCGTGGACGTGACCCCGGAGCAGGCCGCCGAGGCCGCCCGCCTGTGCGGCATCAACCTGCTGGCCCAGATCAACGCCGCCGTCGACGGCGACCTAGATCGCGTGGTCCGCATCGTCAAGCTGGGCGGCTTCGTCCAGGCGGGGCCGGACTTCGAGGCCATCCCCGGCGTGATCAACGGCTGCTCGGACCTGATGGTCCAGGTCTTCGGCGACGCAGGCAAGCACTCGCGCTCGGCCGTCGGCGTCTACAAGCTGCCGCTCGGCTTCGCCGTCGAAGTGGACGCCATCATCGAGGTGAAGTGAGCTTCACCCTTCAGGTAAACGACCGGATCGCCGCCATAGGCCGGGACGCATGGGACGCCTGTGCGGCTCCAAGCGGCGATCCTTTCGTCTCCTACGACTTCCTTGACGCCTGCGAGGCGTCCGGCAGCGCCGTCCCGTCTGAGGGCTGGGCGGCGCGCCACCTGTCCTTGCATGATGAAGACGGCGCCGTGATCGGCGTCATGCCCCTCTATCTCAAGGGCCACAGCCAGGGCGAATACGTCTTCGACCACAGCTGGGCCGACGCCTATGAGCGCGCGGGCGGGCGTTACTATCCCAAGCTGCTGGGCGCCGTGCCCTTCACCCCCGCGAGCGGCCCGCGCTTCCTGAACGCGCCGGGCACAGACGCCGCCACGGTGCGCGAGGCCCTGCTGCAAGGCGCGCTGACGCTGACCCAGCGGCTGGGCGTCTCGTCCCTGCACATCAACTTCCCGCTTGAGGCCGAATGGCGCGTCATGACCGAGGCGGGTCTGCTGCCGCGCCGGGACATCCAGTTCATCTGGCGCAACGACGGCTATCGGAGCTTCGACGACTTCCTGGCCGCCCTGTCGTCCAACCGGCGCAAGACCATCCGGCGCGAGCGACGCGAGGCGCAAAGCGGTCTCGACATCCGCGTCCTGACCGGGGCCGAGATCACGCAGACGCACTGGGACGCCTTCTTCGCCTTCTACATGGACACCGGCGACCGCAAATGGGGGCGGCCCTATCTGACGCGCGACTTCTTCGCCCGCGTCGGGGCCGGCATGGCCGACCGCATCGCCCTGGTCATGGCGTTCAAGGGCGAGGCGCCGGTGGCGGGAGCACTCAACTTCATCGGCCGAGACGCCCTGTATGGCCGCCAATGGGGAACGCTGGTCGACCGGCCCTTCCTGCATTTCGAGCTGTGCTATTATCAGGCCATCGACTTCGCCATCGCGCGCGGCCTGTCGCGGGTCGAAGCGGGCGCGCAAGGGGATCACAAGATCGCGCGCGGCTACCTGCCCTCCCCCGTCTATTCAGCCCACTTCATCGCCGATCCGGCGCTGCGCGATCCGGTCGCCCGCTACCTGGAACAGGAGCGCCCGGCGGTCGAGACGGAGATGCACGCGATGACGGCGGAGCTGTCGCCTTATCGCCAGGGCTGACATCGCGTCGCACCTGACAGAACGCCGGAACCTTGGCCGTTTTTGCGCGCTTCTTGGGGGCTTTCCCTCCCCAACAGGTAAGATAGTCATGGCAAATCAACGCATCGAAGGCGCCGTCGAGGAATTCGAAGGCAAGGCCCAGCGCGGCGCAGGCCGTCTGCTCGGCGACAGCAAGCTTCAGGTCGAGGGCGCCGTCAAGGAAGTCTCGGGCCGCGCCAAGAACGCCTATGGCCGCGTCATCGACGGGCTGGACGACATGGTCGACCGCGCGCCGTCCGACGTACGCGAACCGGCCCGCAAGGCGCTGGGATTCGCCCGCGAAAAGCCTCTTCTGACGGTCGGCATCCTCGCCGGCGCAGCCGCTCTGCTGAGCGCCCTGGGCCGCAAGCGCTAGGCCGCCCGGCGGCGAATACAAAAAAGGCCCGGACTCGCCGTCCGGGCCTTTCGCTTTGAGCCTGACGGAAATCAGGCCGTTGCTTCTTCCTCTTCCTTCACCGCCGCGCCCTTGGCCGGGGTGATGTCGAAGGCGATCTTGCCGTCCTTCAGCTCGACCTTGACGTGGCCGCCGCGCGTCAGGCGGCCGAACAGGATGTCGTCGGCCAGCGGCTTCTTGATGTGTTCCTGAATGACGCGAGCCAGGGGACGCGCGCCATACAGTTCGTCGAAGCCGTTCTTGGCCAGCCAGTCGGTCGCCTCGTCCGTCAGTTCGATGGTGATGTTGCGGTCCGCCAACTGGGCTTCCAGCTGCATCACGAACTTGGTCACCACCGAGCGGATCGTCTCGGCGCCCAGCGGTTTGAAGGCCACGATGGCGTCCAGGCGGTTGCGGAACTCCGGCGCGAACAGGCGCTGGATGGCCTTGTCGTCCTCGCCCTCGACCTTGCCCCGGCCGAAGCCGATGGAGGCGCGAGCGTTGTCGGCGGCCCCGGCGTTGGTGGTCATGATCAGGATGACGTTCCTGAAATCGACCTTCTTGCCGATAGCGTCGGTCAGCGTCCCGTTGTCCATCACCTGCAGCAGGATGTTGTAGACGTCGGGGTGCGCCTTCTCGATCTCGTCCAGCAGCACCACCGAGTGCGGATGCTGGTCGACGGCGTCGGTCAGCAAACCGCCCTGGTCATGGCCGACATAGCCCGGAGGGGCGCCGATCAGGCGGCTAACCGTGTGACGCTCCATGTATTCCGACATGTCGAAGCGCTGCATCTCGATGCCGAGCGTGGCGGCGAGCTGCTTGGCGACCTCGGTCTTGCCGACGCCGGTCGGGCCGCTGAACAGGAAGGCGCCGATGGGCTTGTTCGGATCGCGCAGACCCGCCCGCGCCAGCTTCATCGCCGACGACACCTGATCGATGGCCTGTTCCTGACCATAGACCGTCCGCTTCAGATCGGTCTCAAGTTCGCGCAGGGATTCCGTGTCCGACTTGGACACCGACTTGGGCGGGATGCGGGCCATCTTGGCGATGACGGCCTCGACCTCCTTCTGACCGATGACCTTCTTGCGCTTCGATTCCGGCAGCAGCATCTGCGACGCCCCCGCCTCGTCGATCACGTCGATGGCCTTGTCCGGCAGCTTGCGGTCGGTGATGTAGCGCGCCGACAGATCAACCGCCGTGCGGATGGCCGAGTCCGTGTAGCGCAGCTTGTGGTGCGTCTCATAGGTCGTCTTCAGACCCTTGAGGATCTTCACCGTGTCCTCGATCGTCGGCTCATTGACGTCGATCTTCTGGAAGCGGCGCACCAGGGCTCGGTCCTTCTCGAAGTGCTGGCGGTATTCCTTGTAGGTGGTCGACCCCATGCAGCGCAGGCTGCCTGACGCCAGAGCTGGCTTCAGCAGGTTGGAGGCGTCCATGGCCCCGCCCGACGTCGCGCCGGCGCCGATCACCGTATGGATCTCGTCGATGAACAGGACCGCGTTCTCGTGGTTCTCCAGCTCCTTGACGACCTGCTTCAGCCGCTCCTCGAAGTCGCCGCGATAGCGGGTGCCCGCCAGCAGAGAGCCCATGTCGAGGCTGTAGATGGTTGCGCCCTTGAGAACCTCCGGCACCTCGCCGTTGACGATCTTGCGCGCCAGGCCTTCGGCGATGGCGGTCTTGCCGACGCCGGGGTCGCCGACCAGAAGCGGGTTGTTCTTGGTCCGGCGGCACAGGATCTGGATCGAGCGATCGACCTCGGCCTGACGACCGATCAGCGGGTCGATCTTGCCGTTGCGGGCCTTCTCGTTCAGGTCGATGCAGTAGGCTTCCAGCGCCTCGCCGCCTTGCTTGACGACCGAACCGTCCTCGGCCTCTTCCGGGCTGGCGCCGCCGCGCACCGAACGGGCTTCATTAGCCCCGGCCTTCTTGGCGATGCCGTGGGCGATGAAGTTGACCGCGTCGTACCGCGTCATGTCCTGCTCCTGCAGGAAATAGGCGGCGTGGCTTTCGCGTTCGGAGAAGATGGCGACCAGGACGTTGGCGCCGGTCACTTCCTCGCGGCCGGACGACTGGACATGGATGACCGCGCGCTGGATCACGCGCTGGAAACCGGCCGTCGGCTTGGCGTCGTCGCCGTCGGCCGTGGCCAGGGCGGCCAGGTCGGTGTCGACATAGGAGCCGAGCGCCGCCTTCAGCGCGCCCAGATCGACGTTGCAGGCCGTCATCACGGCCGAGGCGTCCGGATCGTCGATCAGGGCCAGCAGCAGGTGTTCGAGCGTGGCGTATTCATGCCGGCGCTCGTTGGCGTAGTGGACCGCGCGGTGCAGGGTCTCTTCGAGAGGACGGGAAAACGAAGGCATGGCAGGTTCCTCTCAGTCCTTTTCCATCGTGCATTGCAGGGGGTGCTGGTGGCGTCGCGCCGTCTCGACCACCTGGGCGACCTTGGTTTCGGCCACTTCGTAGGTGAAGACGCCGCAGACCCCGACGCCATGCTGGTGCACGTGCAGCATGATGCGGGTCGCGTCCTCGCGGCTCTTCTGGAAGAACCGCTCCAGCACGTAGATGACGAACTCCATGGGGGTGTAGTCGTCATTCAGGATCAGCACCCGATAGAGCGAGGGCCGCTGAAGTTTCGGCTTTGTCTCGGTGACGACGGCGGCGCCTGCGCCTCCGCCTTGCTCACCTGGCCGTCTGTTAGGCATTCGTGGTCCGTAATCGGGGAGTGTCAAAAGATCAGATAGGGAATGATGGCCTGATTTGTAGATGCGTCCAGTCACAGCCTGCGTGACCCCGGTCGCCTGACCAAAGATTCACGGGACATCTCGGCTCAGGAACCGCACCAATGCGCTTCCGTTCCCTGCCCCGGACCGCCGCCATGCCCCTGATCGCCGGACTGTTCGTCGCCCTGACGCTGGGCCAGGCGCCCGCCGCCCCGACCGATGACGCCGCCCTCCCCCCCATCATCGCTGAACGGGACGCGGCCCTGTTTTCGGTCATGTTCGACCGATGCGATCCCGAGGCCCTGGCCGATCTGGTGACGGACGACCTGGAATTCTATCACGACCGGGGCGGACTGACGGCGACGCGGGCGCGCTTCATCGACGATTATCGCCAGGGCTGCACCGCGCGGACCGCCCCTGACGCCTGGCGCTCACGGCGCGAACTCGTGCCCAGCACGATGCGGGTCTACGCCATCCCCGGCGTCGGCGCCGTCGAAGAAGGCAGCCACCTGTTCTACGAACGGCAGGGCGACGGGCCGGAAACCCTGGTCGGACGCGCCCGCTTCTCCGTCCTGTGGCGGCTGGAGCCGGACGGACGCTGGCGGCTGGCCCGCGCCTTCAGCATCGACCACGCGCCCATAAGCGCCGAAGCGAAGCCATGAAAAAGGCCCCGGCGTCTCCGCCGGGGCCTCGTTCGCATTAAGCGTGCAGTCGCGCCTTAGCGGGCGGCTTGGAACTGCTCAATAGCGGCCGAAACGCGCTCGTTGATCGGCTTGAAGCTGTCCTTGACCGAGGCGGTCATGGTCTCGGTCGCCTTGCCGAACTCGGCCAGATAGGCCTCGGCGGCCGACTTGGCCCAGTTGGTCTGCAGTTCGAACAGTTCCTGCACCGAACGAGCCTGCGAGAAGGACTGAGCCGCGGCGACGCCGTCTTCCCAGGACTTCTTGCTGTAGGCCACGGCCTGTTGCGACAGGGCCTCGGCGCCCTTCTGGGCGGCGGCGGCGGATTCGACCACGGCTTCCAGGTTCTTCTTGCCGTGCGCGTTGATCTCGCTCAGCGAGGCGACCGACTTGTCGACGCCTTCGCGGAACGCCTTGGCGCCGGCGGCCTGGATGGATTCAGCCTGGGCCTTGGCCTTGGCGGTGGTTTGTTCGACGGTCTTCTTCACGGTCTCAGCGGCGTCAGCCATGGGGAGTCTCCTGAAGCAAAAGGGTTCTTGCGACAGGCGAGCCCATCGCGACAACGGCGATATGGTGCACCTGCGAAAAGACTTCAAGTGAAATTTGTGCGACGCACAATATGATCGCTGATAACCTGCCCTCTGGATGCGGCGAGCGATCACAAGTCTGTTGACGCGCCGTTAACCCTCTCGAAACCGGGGAAGCGGATGTTAGCCTTTGTAACGTGCGTGATCGCAGCCGTCTTCGCGCCACAGTGACGAGGCTAGTAGCTTGCCCATGAACGCCCTATTCCGCCGTCGTTTCCTGGCCGCCCTGGTCCTGGGAGGCGTCGTCCTGACGCCGACAATCGGCGTCGCGCCGCCGGAAGCGCAGTCGTCCGATAGTCGGTATGCGGCCATCGTGGTCGACGCCGCCTCGGGTGAAGTCCTGTTCTCGCGTTTCGCCGACGCGCGACGCTATCCGGCCTCCATCACCAAGGTCATGACCCTGTATCTGGCTTTCGAGGCGTTGGAGTCGGGCAAGGTCAATCTGAACGACAACCTGACCGTCTCGCCGCGCGCGGCGTCGCAGCCGCCCTCCAAGCTGGGCCTTGCCGCCGGCCAGACGATCAGCCTGGACGACGCCATGCGCGCCACGGCCGTCCGCAGCGCCAACGACATGGCCGTGGTCATCGCCGAGCATATCGGCGGCTCCGAAGGCCGCTTCACCCAGATGATGACGGAGAAGGCGCGCGAGCTGGGCATGGAGCAGACCCGCTTCACCACCGCCAACGGCCTGCCCGACACGCGCCAGGCGACCACGGCGCGCGACCTGTCGATCCTCAGCCGCGCGGTCATGCGCGACTATCCGCAATATTACCGCTACCTCGGCCTGCATGACTGGTTCTACAAGGGCCGCGACTACCGCAACACCAACGGCCTGCTGGCCACCGGGCGCGGTTATGACGGCATCAAGACCGGCTTCACCAACGCCTCAGGCTACAACCTCGCGGCGTCCTCGGTGCGCGACGGCAAGCGGATCATCACCATCGTCATGGGCGGCCGCTCGACCAAGAGCCGCAACGACCACGTCGCCGAACTGATGGACACCGGCTTCGAGGTTCAGCGTCGCCGCGGCCAGGGCGAGCGCATCCAACTGGCCCAGGCCTTCTTCGAACAGCGCGGCTACGGCGTCAGCGCCGATCCTTCGCCGCCCATCGCCTACGCCTCCCTGTCCGACGAAGATGGCGAAGGCGTCGGCTCCTCGACCGAGGTGGCCTATGTCGCCGGGCCGCCGCCGCGCAACCTGCCGACCGAGGTGACGCCGCCGCCGTC
>DJDA01000042.1 GCA_002430835.1 Brevundimonas sp. UBA5936 | reverse complement strand
CCCGCGCCTTGAGCGCCGAAGCGGCCCTGCGCCGCACGGCCCTGGCCGCCCTGGGCCAGGTTTCGGCCAACGCCGAACTGCTGCGCCGGGTGCGTCGGCCCGAGGCCCTGCATCAACTGCGGGTCGGCCTGCGCCGCCTGCGCGCCGCGCTGTCCGTCTTCGCCCCCCTGCTGGGCCAGGACGCCGCCCCTGTCATCGCCGAGCTGAAATGGCTGGCGCATGAGACCGACGCCGCCCGCGACCTGGACGTCTTCATCCGCGACGTCTTCCACCCCGCCGCGCTGGAGACGCCCGACCCCGACCTCGCCCCCCTGGGCCTGCGTCTGCTGGCGGCCCGCAGCGGCGCCTATCGCCGGGCGATGACGGCGATCGATTGGCCGCGCTACGCCGCCCTGATGTTCGAGACCCTGGTCTGGATCGAGACTGGCGCCTGGCGGGCCGATCCCGACCCGGTGCGCGCCTGGCGCCGACAGCGGCCCGTCGCCGAGTTCGCCGCCGAGGCCCTGGAGCGGCTGAACCGGCGCGTGCGGCGCGGCGGTCGCCGTCTCGACCAACTGGACGTCGCGGGCCGCCACCGTCTGCGCATCCGCGTCAAACGCCTGCGCTACGCAGCTGAGTTCTTCGCCGGCCTGTTCGACCATCCCCGCCGCGAGCGTCGTTTCCTCAAGGCGCTGGAGACGACGCAGGACGCCTTCGGCGCCCTCAACGACCTGGCCGTGGCGCGCGACCGAATCCCCGCCGAGGCCCGGCTGACCTCTCCCGAGATCGCCTTCGCCGCCGGGCGCCTGATCGGCCGCCGCGAACAGAGCGCCGCCGTCCTGCACGCCGCCTCAAGCCGCGCCTTCGCCCGCCTGGCCCGCGCCCGGTCCTTCTGGCGATAGGCCTTACGACTAAATCGGTCGCATAACGATAAATGTTCTTGTTCAGTTCACGAGAACATCTTGCGAACAAGAACAAACCATGTCCATAGTCCGGCTCAACGAGGGAGCGGGTCCGTGGCGGGTCTCTCCCGAAGTCAGATGGGAATCATGGCAAGGGAGAGAAAACCAATGTCACAGGCGGCACTGAAGCTCGTGGGTAAAGAAGACGGCGACAAACAACGCGCTCTTGAGGCGGCGATCGCGCAGATCGATCGCGCCTTCGGCAAGGGCTCGGTCATGAAACTGGGCAAGGCTGGCGTGGTGGCCGAGATCGAAAGCGTCTCGACCGGCTCGCTGGGTCTCGACATGGCGCTCGGCATCGGCGGCCTGCCGGTCGGCCGGGTGATCGAGGTGTTCGGCCCCGAATCCTCGGGCAAGACGACCCTGGCCCTGCACACCGTGGCCGAGGTCCAGAAGAAGGGCGGCGTGGCCGCCTTCGTCGACGCCGAGCACGCGCTCGATCCCGTCTACGCCCAGAAGCTGGGCGTCAACCTGGACGACCTGCTGGTGTCGCAACCCGACGCGGGCGAACAGGCGCTGGAGATCGTCGACACCCTGGTGCGCTCGGGCGCCGTGGACATCGTGGTGGTCGACTCCGTCGCCGCCCTGACGCCGCGCGCGGAAATCGAGGGCGAGATGGGCGACAGCCTGCCCGGCCTTCAGGCCCGCCTGATGTCGCAGGCCCTGCGCAAGCTGACGGCCTCGATCTCCAAGTCGAAGTGCATCGTCCTGTTCATCAACCAGATCCGTCACAAGATCGGCGTCATGTACGGCTCGCCGGAAACGACGACGGGCGGCAATGCGCTGAAGTTCTACGCCTCGGTGCGCCTCGACATCCGCCGCACCGGCGCGATCAAGAACCGCGACGAGGTCGTCGGCAACACCACCCGCGTCAAGGTGGTCAAGAACAAGGTCGCCCCGCCGTTCCGCGAAGTCATCTTCGACATCATGTACGGCGAAGGCATCTCCAAGATCGGCGAGATCATCGATCTGGGCGTCAAGGCCAACATCATCGAGAAGTCGGGTTCGTGGTTCTCCTACGACTCCACCCGCATCGGTCAGGGCCGCGAGAACGCCAAGGAGTTCCTGAAGAACAACCCCGACATGGCCCTCGCCATCGAGAAGGCCGTGCGCCAGTCCACGGCCAAGATCGCCGACGACATGCTGGGCGCGCCCGAGCCGGACGAGGGCCAGGACCTCGAGGGCTGATCCCCCCACCACCCTTTTACGCCGTCATCCTCGGGCTTGACCCGAGGATCCAGCCGGGCAGCACACCCAATCCTTTTCCGCCGGGATCGCACTGACGATCCGATCTTCGGGCCAGGCCCGAGGATGACGGCGGGAGACAAGGGGCCCACCCTAACGGCCAGAGCTTCTCCGTTCGCCGCCTCGCGACCCGCCTACCGACCCCGCGGCCGGTCGGACGGAGATCGGCCCGCCCGACCTGCTTCGGGCGGGCCTCTTTTTTGTTCGGCGCCTGCCTCTCTCCCGCTCATCCCGGCGGACGCCGGGACCCAGTGCTTTGGCCCCAAGCGCGACAGTTAGGCGATAGCGACGGGCGCAGCGCTCTCACTGGACCCAGCGGCCGTCAGGATGAGCCGTCGTTGAGACGTCTCCCGTCAAAACCGCTTTCCCGACGCAACCGGCTTGTTTCCCGCCCTTGCCCGCAGGCAGAGTGTTCCGAACCCACGGAGCCTCCCCCATGACCTTCGCCACCGCCGACCTCTGCGACGCCCATCCTGAAGCGGTGAAGGTCTGTCAGGTTTCCTTCCGCAGCTTCGGCCAGGTCGCCGCCTTCCACGGCCCGATCCGCACCCTCAGCGTGCTGGACGACAACGCCCTGGTCCGCCAGACGCTGGAGCGCCCCGGTCAAGGGGCCGTGCTGGTCGTCAACGGCGGCGGCTCGCTGAAGCGGGCGCTGGTCGGCGACAATCTGGCCAAGCAGGCCATCGACAACGGCTGGGCCGGGATCGTCGTCCACGGCGCCGTGCGCGACGTCAGCGTCATCAACACCATGAACGTCGGCGTCAAAGCCCTGGGAACCATCCCCCTGCGCGCCGAACGCGACGCCATCGGCGAGATCGACATTCCCACCGCCTTCGGCGGCGTCATCTTCACCCCCGGCGACTGGCTCTACGCCGACGCGGACGGCCTGATCCTCTCGCCGCGTCGCCTGCACGATTAGAGCGTCCCCGAGCGCAAAAACACGGCCGCGCCCGCAGGATCACGCGCCAGTGATGCGTTCGGCGCAAAATCCCTATATGACGCCGGTTCCGACATTCCTCCCGCGCGCCCGAGTTCCAGAGCGATACGCCCATGACCAGCCTGAAGCAGATCCGTTCCACCTTCCTCGACTACTTCGCCGCCGACGGCCACGAGAAGGTGCAGTCGGCTCCGCTCGTGCCGCAGAACGACCCGACGCTGCTGTTCGTCAACGCGGGCATGGTGCCGTTCAAGGACTATTTCACCGGCGCCGCCACCCCGCCCTACAACCGCGCCACCAGCTCGCAGAAATGCGTCCGCGCCGGCGGCAAGCACAACGACCTGGACAACGTCGGCTATACCGCGCGTCACCACACCTTCTTTGAAATGCTGGGCAATTTCTCGTTCGGCGACTACTTCAAGGACCACGCCATCGAGCGCGCCTGGACCCTGCTGACCAAGGAGTTCGGCCTCGATCCCAAGCGCCTGCTGGTCACCGTCTATCACACCGACGACGAAGCCTTCGACATCTGGAAGAAGATCACCGGCTTCTCGGACGACAAGATCATCCGCATCCCCACCGCCGACAACTTCTGGGCCATGGGCGACAGCGGGCCGAGCGGCCCGTGCACGGAAATCTTCTACGACCACGGCGACCACATCTTCGGCGGCCCTCCCGGTTCGCCGGACGAGGACGGCGACCGCTTCGTCGAGATCTGGAACAACGTCTTCATGCAGTTCGAGAAGGAGAACGACGAGATCGTTCGCGAACTGCCCAAGAAGTCGGTCGACACCGGCATGGGTCTGGAGCGCATCGCCGCTGTCCTGCAGGGCGTCCACTCCAACTATGAAGTGGACCTGTTCCGCAATCTGATCGCGGCCTCGGAAGAGCTGACCCACACCAAGGCCGAGGGCGAACGCGCCCCGTCGCACCGGGTCATCGCCGACCACCTGCGTTCGACCGCCTTCCTGATCGCCGACGGCGTGACCCCCTCGAACGAGGGCCGGGGCTATGTCCTGCGCCGCATCATGCGCCGCGCCATGCGCCACGCCCACCTGCTGGGCGCCGCCGATCCGTTGATGCACCGCCTGGTGCCGACCCTGGTCGAGGAGATGGGCGAGGCCTATCCGGAACTGGGCCGCGCCCAGGCCTTCATCGAGGACACGCTGAAGCAGGAAGAGATCCGTTTCCGCACCACGCTCGGTCGCGGCATGAATCTGTTCGATCAGGCCACCAGTGACTTCAAGGCCGGCGACATGCTGGACGGCCAGACGGCCTTCACCCTGTACGACACCTACGGCTTCCCGCTGGATCTGACGCAGGACGAGGCCCGCCGTCGCGGCTTCAGCGTCAACGTCGACGGCTTCGAATCCGCCATGGCCGAGCAGCGCGATCGCTCGCGCGAGCACTGGAAGGGCTCGGGCCAGACGGCTTCGGCCGGCGCTTGGCTGGCCCTGCGCGACCAGCACGGCGGCACGGAATTCACCGGCTATGAGTCCGAAACCGGCGAGGGCAAGGTCATCGCCATCGTCAAGGACGGCGCCGAGGCGGCGTCCGCCGCGACCGGCGAGACGGTCGAGGTGCTGCTGGACAAGACCCCCTTCTACGGCGAAGGCGGCGGTCAGGCGGGCGACAAGGGCGCCTTCGTCTGGAGCGGCGGCGAAGGCCGCGTGCTGGACACCAAGAAGCATGGCGGCGACCTGCACGTTCACACGCTGGAAGTGACCAAGGGCTCGCTGTCCACCGGCGCCACCGTGACCGCCACGGTCGAGGAAGGCTCGCGCCCGACCACCCGCGCCAACCACTCGGCCGCCCACCTGTTCCACGCCGCCGTTAAGAACGTGCTGGGCGCTCACGTCGCCCAGAAGGGCCAGATGGTCGACGCAGAGCGCATGCGCTTCGACTTCAGCCACAACGCCCCGATGACGGACGAGGAGATCGCCCGCGTCGAGGACGAGGTGAACGCCGTCATCCGCCAGAACGTCCCGGTCACGACCGAGCTGATGACGCCCGACGCCGCCATCGCGGCGGGCGCCGTGGCCCTGTTCGGCGAGAAGTACGGCGACGAGGTCCGCGTCCTGACCATCGGCCATGCGCTGAGCGGACCCGGCGCCTATTCGGTCGAACTGTGCGGCGGCACCCACGTCTTCCGCACCGGCGACATCGCCCTGTTCAAGATCGTGTCCGAAGGCGGCGTGGCCGCCGGCGTACGCCGCGTCGAGGCCCTGACCGGCGAGGCGGCCCGCCGCTTCCTGCTGGATCAGGCCAATGTCGCCCGCCACCTGGCCCAGGGCTTCAAGATCCAGCCCGCCGAGGTTCCGGCCCGCGTCGAGGGTCTGCAGGCCTCGGTCAAGACGCTGGAGAAGCAGGTCGCCGACCTGAAGAAGCAGCTGGCCCTGGGCGGCGGCGCGGGCGCCAATGCGGCCCCCGAAGAGATCGGCGGGATCAAGCTGATCGCCCGCGTTCTGGACGGCGTCGACGGCAAGGGCCTGCGCGGCGTGGCCGAGGACTTCAAGAAGCAGATCGGCTCGGGCGTCGTCGCCCTGGTCGGCGTCACCGACGGCAAGGCGGCCATCACCGTCGCCGCGACGCCGGACATGGCGGGCAAGGTCAATGCGGCCGATCTGGCCCGCGACGCCGTCATCGCCATGGGCGGCAAGGGCGCGGGCGGCAAGCCCGACTTCGCCCAGGGCGGCGCTCCGGACGGATCGAAGGCCGAGGACGGCCTGAACGCCATCCGCGCCGCGCTGAAGGGCTGATCTTACCTCTACCCTCTCCCGATGGGAGAGGGCTTGAGCCTCCAAGAGCCGAAGGCGATTGGCCAAGGCGAAAGGGTGAGGGTTCGCGGTCGAAGTCGGCCCAAGGTCGTGGCGCGACGGCTTACGCCGACGGATAGGACAAGCCCCTCACCCTTTCGCGCCAGAACGTCGGCTGCGCCGCCGTGCGCTCAAGCCCTCTCCCGCCGGGAGAGGGAAGTCATTACTCCGGCGCCCCCAGGTCGATCGCCGCCAGCTTCCAGCCGAACAGGTTGCGGCGCTTCATCAGCAGGGACACCTGCTCGTCCGGCTGATCGTCGCGGGTCAGGGTGACGGCGAAGGTGTCCAGGTCGCGATAGCCCCACGACTGACGCACGCGGTCATGGTCGCTCTTCGCATCCTGGTGCGTCTCGACCGAGAGAGCGGGCTTGGGCGTGCGGCCCTCCTGCACCATCATGGATATCGCCTGCGGGGTGACGAAGGCGTCCACCGCCCCGCCGACAATCGCGGGCGCCAGCAGCATCCCCAGCCCCGACAGGCCGCTGTCGGCCATGCGCGGGTCATTACGCATCTCGGCCATCATGCGGGCGTTCAGTTCATCCTTCAGACTGGCGCGGAAGGCGGGAAAGTCGACCTGGCGCTCCAACCCCTTTTCATCCCCGGCTTTCGCCGCCTGCACCAATGATCGCGCCGCCAGCAGCGGAGACGCGGCGTAGGCGACCATAAAGATAGCGACGGCCGCCAATCCCAGACGAATGATCAGTTTGCGGTTCATCGGCCCTCCCCTGCCTTACGAACGCGACGAGACGACGACGAAACGGCGTCAAAATCCCCAAGAGTATTAGGGACATGGATCGTAGGCGGGTTCAATGCGTGTTTTCACGCGGCTCTGTCCCATGTCCCGCACGCGGATGGCAGGATCGAGCGCGCCGCCACCCTGGATCCTCGGGTCAAGCCCGAGGATGACGGCGAACGTGTGGGGGATAACGCCCAACAAAAAGCCCGCCGGATCGCTCCGGCGGGCCTTGATGTCTTGGCGCCTACAGGCCGCGTCGGGTCGAGACCCGAAGGGCGGCGCGAAGCCGCCAAGGCGGAGCCTTCTGACCGCGGCCGACTGGAAAAGCCTCAGCCGATGCCCGGCAGGGCCTTCTTCAGGTTCTCGGACACCTTGTCCAGGAAGCCTTCGGTCGTCAGCCAGGACTGCTGATCGCCGACCAGCAGAGCCAGATCCTTGGTCATGAAGCCCGACTCGACGGTCTCGACGACCACGCGCTCCAGCGTATCGGCGAACTCGGCCAGCTGGGCGTTGTCGTCCAGCTTGGCGCGGTGCTTGAAGCCGCGGGTCCAGGCGAAGATGGAGGCGATCGAGTTGGTCGAGGTGGCCTCGCCCTTCTGATGCTGGCGGTAGTGGCGGGTCACGGTGCCGTGGGCGGCCTCGGTCTCCATGACCTTGCCGTCCGGCGTCATCAGCACCGAGGTCATCAGGCCCAGCGAGCCGAAGCCCTGCGCCACGATGTCCGACTGCACGTCGCCGTCGTAGTTCTTGCACGCCCAGACGAAGCCGCCCGACCACTTGATCGCGGCCGCGACCATGTCGTCGATCAGGCGGTGCTCATAGGTCAGGCCGCGCTTCTTGAATTCCTCGGCGTAGTCGGCGTCGAAGACTTCCTGGAAGATGTCCTTGAAGCGGCCGTCGTAGGCTTTCAGGATGGTGTTCTTGGTCGACAGATAGACCGGGTAGTTGCGCTGCAGGCCATAGGCGAACGAGGCATGGGCGAACTCGCGGATCGAGGCGTCCAGGTTGTACATGCCCATGGCGACGCCGGCGCCCGGCGACTTGTAGACCTCGTGCTCGATGACCTCGCCGTCGTCGCCGACGAACTTGATGGTCAGCACGCCCGGCCCCGGCATCAGGAAGTCGGTGGCCTTGTACTGGTCGCCGAAGGCGTGACGGCCGACGACGATCGGCTGGGTCCAGCCCGGCACCAGGCGCGGGACGTTCTTGCAGATGATCGGCTCGCGGAAGACCACGCCGCCCAGGATGTTGCGGATGGTGCCGTTCGGCGACTTCCACATCTTCTTCAGGCCGAATTCGGCGACGCGCGCCTCGTCCGGAGTGATGGTGGCGCACTTCACGCCGACGCCGTGCTTCTGGATGGCGTGGGCCGCGTCGATCGTGATTTGATCGTCGGTGGCGTCACGGCTTTCCATGCCGAGGTCGTAATAGTCGAGTTCGAGGTCCAGGTACGGGAAGACCAGCTTGTCCTTGATCATCTGCCAGATGATCCGGGTCATTTCGTCGCCGTCGAT